>JAGQHW010000223.1 GCA_020431645.1 Carnobacterium sp.
AGTTTAACATATGTAATTATTGGACTTTTAATATCTAGAGTCATTTCGATGTTACTTATTTTTAAGTTCTGTAAAGGTTATCATTTTGTTATCAATTTTGATAAGTTAGTATTTAATAGGTTGATAACATTTGGTGGTTGGATTGCGGTTAGCAATATTATAAGTCCGATAATGTCGTATTTTGATAGATTTATACTTGCTAATAGAATGGGAAGTGATGTAGTTGGCTTTTATACAGGTCCTTCAGAGGCAGTCGCTAGAATAGGAATATTGCCAAGTGCAATTGCAAGAACGATTTTTCCAATGATGTCAAGTAATGAGATAGATAGCTCAAAGATAAAAAGAATATCTTACACATTTATAATAGCAACAACTATTCCTTTCGGAATGATTTTTGCTGTCTTTTCAGAAGAAATACTTGGGTTGTGGTTAGGTAAAGAGTTTGCAGTAAACTCTGCTTTAATATTTGAGATATTAATTTTAGGTTTAATTTTTAATTCTATTGCTCAAGTTCCATTTGCTAGTATTCAAGCGTCGGGTAAGTCTAAAATAACAGCATTTATCCATCTATTTGAGTTTGTTCCCTATCTAATCTTATTATGGTATTTGATTAGCAAATATGGTTTGACTGGCGCAGCATGGGCATGGACAGCACGTATGTTTTTAGACATGGTATTACTAGTTTTTGTAGATCATTTTAAAATTAACAATACGGTAGTAATAATAAAAAAATAATGCCCTTATTTAGATCCTAATCTATTTATATTTTTCGAAAGGATATATATTCTATCGTTAATATATGTAAATTATTGTTAAGAAAAAATTATATATATATTATAAGTAAAAATATTGAAATTGATTATAGTCTATTAATTTACACGAAAAAATATTCCTCTTGCAAAAATTAATTATTTATAATCTTGAATTAATTTGGATTTTAAAGGTATCTTAGGTTTATATAATATATAAGTACGAATATCAATAAGGATTATATGAGAAACATACTTGCAGTAGTTGTTAGCTATAATGGTGGCATAGATATTCATGATACAGTTAATGCAATCTTGAATGTTGTCGATTTGGTATATATTGTGGATAACGCATCTAACCAGTATAATAAAAATATCCTTGAGTGTTTGAATAAGTATGAAAAGGTAGAAGTTGAATTTTTATCTAAAAATGTTGGAATAGGAGCAGCATTAAACTTAGCTGTTAAAAAAGCTAGAGAAAATAACTTTGACTGGATTCTCACTATGGATCAAGACAGTGTTTTTAAAGTTGGTTTTTTAAAATCATTTGAAAGTTGTAAAAATGCATATCAAGATGTTTGTGTTATGACGCCAAATATAAATAATAGTTCAAAGCAGTCTAGTTGCTATAAGGTTGATTATGCTATAACTTCAGGAAATTTAATAAAAGTTAATGTATTTAAAAATGTTGGATTGTATAATGAACTATTATTCATCGATGGAGTCGATTTTGATTTTTCATTTAGGTTGGCAAATTCTGGATATGAGATCTTTAACGTTCCCGAAGCCTATTTGGATCATTGTTTAGGTGATGTTGAACCTAAATACTTTAAACGCTTTCATACTTATCATTCTCCATTAAGAAGATACTATATATTTAGAAATCATTTTTATTTAATTCGTAATTTTTGGAGAACTCATCCATTTATTTTGATTAAAATGAGTATTTCCAGAGTTATCTATATTTTTACAATCACTATATTTGGTCGTTTAAGGCTAAAAAGTTACAATTATATTTTAAAAGGTGTTGTTGACTCTTTTAAAAACAAAAAAGGTGCATTTAGCGATAAGTAACTAAATTCTTATTTAAATATAACTTTTATTAGGCCTATTTATGCTATTTAGTTATTTTTCTATATTTTTATGTCTAATTATAATTCCGTTTTCATTGGCAAATAACAATAAAATATTCTCAAATTTCTTATTTTTAATACTACTTATTTTTATATTTTTTACAATAGGCTTAAACTCACAAAATCAAGATTATAAAGCATATGTAGATATTTTTAGTGATCCATACGGTTATTCTGAGATCGGA
>JAGQHW010000224.1 GCA_020431645.1 Carnobacterium sp.
TATTTTGAAGAAAACAATATAGCTTCAGCTTTAGTCATTAGTGAAGGTTATTTCGTTCAAAGTTTTCAAGGGACAAGACCCGCTATCAATACTGCCTTAGAAAAGATACTTGACGAGCATTCAACCATTTTTCCCAATATTGTTAATATAGAGGAAATAGAGTCGCGTCAATGGAATGGGTTTTTAGTGAAACATCTAACATCAAGCGCTGAAGATGAAGAGTATGCCCTCAAAAGCTTCTCAGCAGGTTCTGACTATAATCCCTATCTAATGGCAAGTGCTCAGATTAAAAGCTTTTTGACAGCGATTTTTAAAGATGCTGAATCCAATAAGCCTTAGATAAGTTCTCTATTCTGATTAACGTAAAAAAGCCGTCTATATTGATAGATTTTTTAGTTAATATGATTATGGTTCTTCATGATAAAGTTTATTGAAAATCCGTTATTATACATATAGTTATTTATTTCTACAGATATCTTATAAAGCTCATGAGTGATTTCAAAATTTTGGACGCTTAAAACTTTAAAAATAATTATGTCCTGTATTTTCTCGTTTGTAGCATTAAAATATAGGTGTGATATCAGCATACAAAACTTATCAATATCTTCCTGTTGGGTGGAAATATCGGTAATGCTGAGTTTTAAGCTTAAGCGAGTAACATAATTTTCAGTTCCAGAAATATAATAAAAAATATTGTTCAGAAAACTACTTAATTCGTAGCTATTAGAGCTTGCGAACCATTCTTCAATGTCTATAGGTTTATAAAAGCTACATTGTATTTCTTTGTCTTTTAAGAAATTAAGAGCTAGATAGGGTGACCAACCTTGTTGCAATGATACTGCTGGAGGATTAGCTTCAAGCTTATTATGCTTTTCAATTAAGCTAATGGCTTCATGAATTCCTTGTAAGGTTATAATATTTTTTGAAGCAACAAGTATTCTGAGTTTGTTTAAATTATTTATTTTAATGTTTACTCTTTTTATTATTGTTATTTTAATATTTTTGGCTCCATTTGAGTGTTTCAGACACTGACTATAATAAGCAAAAAATTCTTCGTATGACTTGACTATGAATAACAACAATATTGAAGGTAGAGAAAGTATTGTCAAGTTGATTGGAGTGATTAGGTTTAGGAAGTTTAAACGATTTAAAAAAAATTCAGGATTATTTATAAATTTAAAAAATGTAATAGTGGAGAGTAGAACGACTATTATAAAGATACACATATTGATAGTTTTATGTGCTTTCACCTCGTTTACTTCCGTACGTCTTTCAGAGAATACAGATAATATTACTAAAAAAGTGGTAATAAACACCAAGAAAATTTCAATTGATAAACTAAAAACGTATAGGTTTATAAAAAACTCAAGAAATATTAGAAGTTTGAGGTTTGTCAGAATAGTGCTTTTTAATAATAATTTATAATTCTGGCTACTAAAAGACTTCCCAATAAATGATAGACCTGTAAATATTATCCATAGGAATGTATTTTTGACTTGAGAAAAATCCCAAAGATTGAGGAACTTGAGAAAATAAACACTACATAAAGTACTGAGTAGTAAAATAAGAAATATTGTTATTAATTTCTTATTAAGTACCGATTTAATTAAAGCTTTAAGTGCCAAAAATATACCAGTACTTTTCCTGTAACTTTGAACTATCATAAAGAGAGATATTGCTAGCACCCAAAAAAATGAAGCAATATCTCTGTTATTAATACCTTTTAATATAGTTTCAATCACATATTCAACTTATAAAAAATAATTAAACCAAAACTACCCAACCTCAACACTCGTCACATTCTGAAAACCTCTTGGCAACTGACCACCACGATTACCACGAGTGCCCGTATAATTGGCTAAATCATTAGGCTTCAGCGTCACATGACGTTTGCCAGCGGTAATGATTAAGCTGTCTTGTTGACTGAGTGGCGTGATGGCAAGCACCTCTTCACCGTCTTTTAATTTGATCAGCTTATTACCTTTACCACGAGCCTGTTCAGGCAAATCATCAAGAGCAAATATCAATAGATATCCTGCATTGGTCACAACGGCAACATGG
>JAGQHW010000225.1 GCA_020431645.1 Carnobacterium sp.
ATTTCTTAAATCAGGTTCGGGATACATGGTTTTATACAAATTCATGTATTGCTTATTATTCTTTAAAAAAATGTAGACTACTAGAAACCTTGAAAGTAAATATTTTAGAGCTTTTATTTATACATTGATTTATGATAAGTATAATGCTAATTATAAGGAGGTCGTCTACACAATGGATGTAGTTTTTTTAATAATAGTTGTTGTTTTTGCCATTATAGTTATCCCAATAGCAAAAAAAATGTCGAAATCTGAAGATACAAAAAACGAAAGAACAATTTTTCAAGAGGAATTAGATAAATATGCCAATCATAAAAAATATAGTCTTTTTTACAATGATGTAATTATTTTTAATAGCTCTAATAGTAAAATAGCCCATATTATTACTGATCAAAACTATTATTTTAGGACTGAACATCTTAATACCAAGGATATTGTTGAAGTAGCTTTAATTATTGATGGGGAGTCTATAACAACTACTTCACGAGGTAGCCAGTTAGGTGGCGCTTTTGTAGGTGGTGCTTTATTTGGTGGAGCAGGAGCAGTAGTTGGAGGATTGTCGGGAGAAAAGAGTACAAGACAAAACATATCTCAGATTTATATAAAGCTAACTTTATTATCTGAAGGTAATAGTATTAAAAAATTTATTCTCCTTGATGTGAAAAATCCAATAGAAAAATCATCTGCTCAATTCAAAAAAATTTATGAAGAAGCTATGGAGCTTGAAGGAAGACTCAAAACTATTATTCATCAACAAAATAAAGAGAAAAACCTTAATAAAACCATTATAAATCCAACAAATATCGCTGACGAAATCGAAAAATTACATAATTTACTAATTAAAGATATATTAACCGAGGAAGAATTTACATTACAAAAAGAAAGATTATTATCTAAATAGATGATTATTTTGGTTAGAAGTTAAATTTTTTTCTTCCTTCACTTTCTTTTTTTTCTAAAAAACATATGAATTCCTCCTTGTATTATACTTGTGTGCTAAATATCTAATGAAATTTATTTTCTTTTTTTCTTTTCATTTCCTATCAGATCTTCAGCAATGTTTTTTCCGATTTTAAATTTATCAGCTTGTTCTTGATCACTCAAATCATTTATCTTTAGTTTAATTATATCCATTGGTTCTATTTTGATACCTGTATAATCACTTTTTAATTGAGATACTAATTCAGCAGCTAACCAATATTGTGTCCACGTATCTTTTGTTTTTTGTTCTTTAGAAGTATCTTTATAATTTTCGGCAACTATTCTATACGTTAGTTGCATTAAAATTCCGGCAATTAATATAGCTTCTTCTGATCCATAAATAACCAATAAGTTCATTGTATCAATCACATGCTGTTTATTATCTTTTTCTGTTATTTTTTTATTACCAATTGATTTAGCTTTTCCAAATTTATGAGGATCGGTTATTACGAGAGTAAATTCCGTTACTATTTTTTTCAATTCATCCCCATTTTGAGTTCTATAAAAGGCTTCTCTTTGAATTTCTTTCGTATTATTCTTCTCTGTTTCTTTTAACTTTTGATCTTGATTATGTTTTAATTTACTTAATAAAATTTGAATAGCTAATACCAATAATCCGTATTGCATAAAGATTTTAAAGAATTCTATCGAATTAACGAATTGAAAAAATGTTATCACTAACTCAAATAAGTAACTTCCTATAACTCTAGTACTTAATAAAAACAATAGATACCCTCCTGCACCTTATTTGTATTCTTTTATACAATACCTGAAAATGTAGTAATTTTATACATTAATAAGAAAGTCTGTTCAATCTAAAATAATTTAAGTATGTTTTAAGTACTACCCAAAATAGACAGTTTGCAGGTATGGATCTGACTACTTTTCTGCTGTCGTTTATACGTGTCAATTTTTCAAAAAAAGTGCTCCTTCAAAAAAGTTATTTTAAAAAGGTAAATTCTTAGGTTTTAAGAAAGAGCATAAAGAGATTCCGACGTCGTCCGCTTTTTCGCTTCGCTTCAAAACGTTGACGTGTCAGGCTGTGCCTGACGAATCTTCGTTAAAAAAAGTGAC
>JAGQHW010000226.1 GCA_020431645.1 Carnobacterium sp.
ATTGAAAACAAATATAAAGAACCACTTTTTGTTGAATCAGAACCAGAAATAGAAAAAAGTAATATCATAAATTTATCAAAAGATAAAGATATTAAAATTTCTTTTTTAGCTTTATTAAATTATATTCGAAGTGAAAATTTAAAAAAGTGTAAATTTAAAAACTAAGTTAACAAGGATTCATATGAGAATAACTATACTACTCACATTTATAATTGGATTAGTTTCTTGTTCTAAACCATCAACGATTGATAGTATCTCAAATACTCCAAAAAATTATGCTTCACAATTTTATGGTATGTATGAGTACAATAATTATCAAACTGATGAAGATCTTGGAACTGGTGTTGGTGTTTTTTATAATTTAAAAATATTTGAAGAAATTTGTCAAATCAATATTGAGGGATACCAAACAGACAAACAATTAAGATGTTATATAAAGCCAGTTGATAATAATGGTATAGAAATTTATGACATAGGAAAAGATAAAAAATTTGGTACAATTCAGAAAACTGATGATAATAAATATTTTATAGACATGAGCTATTATTTAGAAGGTGACAATTACTCTTACTATATGGAAAAGACAGAATAGTTTTCTTTTAACATTGGACTATATTTAAAAATATTACACCTCTAAACTTGAAATAATTAATTATACTTAAGAAATTAAAAAAATAATTTTGCATCGAACTGTCAATAGCTCTGCTCAATCGACATTTAATTCTTTTAATAGAGGGTCAAAACCATATGGCACATACT
Source organism: Carnobacterium sp. (assembly GCA_020431645.1). Classification (GTDB taxonomy): domain Bacteria; phylum Bacillota; class Bacilli; order Lactobacillales; family Carnobacteriaceae; genus Carnobacterium_A. Next base: position 760 of record JAGQHW010000226.1, read on the forward strand.
TTGTTGTAGACAAAGATGGTAAAATTTATCAAACAGCAAACTTAAATAAACTTACCATACATGCTGGTAATGCAAATCCTTATTCAGTAGGACTTGAAGTTGTAGGTATGCCCCTCGATAAGAATGGAAAACCAACAGTTGGACCTCCAAATGGAAATAAGGTGCATAGCTGGCAAAAGCTTACTGTAGAACAAACCCGTAGTGTCGCTTGCTTTACAAAATACTTACTTATTCATTATAGATTGACTCAATCTGATATAGCAGTACATGAAGATGTCGCAGCTAAAACCGAAGGTGAAGGGAGAGCAGTATACAATGCTATTAAAGAATATTTATAAGACTGTAGGTATATTATTAATCACTTCGTGTCTATCTGCCTGCCAAGAGGAAGCAGAGGTTTATCAAAATTTATGCGTCGACGCAGACACTACAGTTAAGAACGACGTACCTAAAGAAGGTATTGCATGGTCGTTGTCTATAGATGATTTTAAACATCTAATGTCATTAGTCAAGAAAGAGTCGCAGCGGAACATTTATGTTATGAATTCTATTACAACATGCGAAATGAAATTTGATGATATTGAAGTAGATAACAATGTTTGTAATATTACTTTAAATGCTGGAGCTTATGGTCATGCTGAATGTAGTGATGGCTCCAAATACAGTTTTGGGTGCTACCAAAAAGAATGTGATCAATACTTTCCATTTCCCTTTGTAGACCAAGAAAAAGTTGAAAATGAATCAGCTTTTATTAATCCACCTGAAACCCCTAATAAGGAAGCGTATGCCGAAAGTTATAAAACTATCTCAATAAAATAAATAAGAAACCAGTCAAAGATAAACTAGCAGTCAAAGTATACTTTATAAACCCAAATATAGATGACTATGTCTATGTTATTCGACATGTAGATAAAGATTCACCACTAAAGAACACTATTCAAGAATACTTGAACGGTTTAACACCAGAAGAGAAAAAACTAGGGTTTGAGTCTAGTAATTTCGGCAATGAAAATTTTACAGTGAAAATTGAGAACCACATCGCTAAGATTCATTTTACTGCTAATGACTTAACTAAAGATTTGAGATCGCCACAGCAAGTGATCGATTTTACAATGGCTATCATTTTAACAGCCGAGCAATTTGATGCTGTTAATGATGCACAGATTTGCGTCAATAATACTTATAATTACGAAATAACTTTTTTTGCTAATGAAGAATCAGTTGATTGTCCCT
>JAGQHW010000227.1:0-706 GCA_020431645.1 Carnobacterium sp.
TACTTTTTTGTCCCCCTTACTGTACTTTTTTGTCCTTCTCAATTGAACTTTTAATTTAGTTAAGGTATAGTTTGGTTTGTAAATGAACTTTTTGTTTTAACGAAAATACATAAGGAGGGTCTCGTATGGCCGGAAGGATTAATAATAAGTCTGTTTTAGTTAGAAATTCCGATAGTATAAAAAAAAGTTCTGAATTTTCAATGGCTAAAATGAATCAAGGTCTTAGTCTAAACCAAATGCAATTATTTGCTTATGCAATTTATTCCACTCAACAAGATGGAACTACCAATTTTAGAAAGATTGATTTTGAAGCTAAATTTAATCTTGAGTATCAATCATATAGAGCAAAAGAAGATTCTTTGCGATTAATTGATTTAAAAGTTAGTACTGAAGATTTAGAGAGTGATAGTTTTTCTTTTTGGAATATTTTTATGGGTATGGAATATGATAAAGGACTTTTCAAGTTTGAATGGAATCCTAAAATGATTCCACATATTCTAGGTTTAAAAAATAAATTTATTATGACAGATTTAACTGTTACCTCTCAGTTTAAAAGTAGTTTTAGTTGGACTTTATATGATTATCTAAAAGCTAACTACGGCTGTTGGTATAAAACAATCAGCAAAGATGAACTTATGAAGTTATTCGGTGTAGAAAATAAAAAAACATATATCGAAAATTCAGGAAGGTTCAAAAACACCGTTCT
>JAGQHW010000227.1:715-1953 GCA_020431645.1 Carnobacterium sp.
TGAACTTATGAAGTTATTCGGTGTAGAAAATAAAAAAACATATATCGAAAATTCAGGAAGGTTCAAAAACACCGTTCTTGACGTCGCTATAGCAGAAATTAATGCATTCACTGAAATAGAAGCTAAGTATGAAGATGTTAAAAATGGCCGTTCTATTGGCGCATTTCAAATCTTTTGGAGTTCAGGAAGTAAAATTCATAAAGCTTCTAAGAAACAAATAAATATCTTAGAAAGTTTAGTAGACATCGTATTTGAAGACGTACCTATGTATATGGAAATAAAAGATGAAATAAACCGAGAAAGAGCTTTATCTATCATTAGAGATCTTCAATCTGTAAAATATCGCTATTTAGATCCTGAAATAGGACTGACAGCTGAACATTGTAATAAACTTACAAAAAAAGCAAATAGTGACTTGGAAGCATTAAATTCTCTTCTTGAAATGGAAGGGAAAAGCCCTCTCAAACCTCAAGTTCCATTATTCAATTGGTTATTAGATAACTAAAAATGAAACTTACATGAGTTCTTAATTAATTTTATTCTTATACGTTAAGGCCTAATTAATCTATTTAGGTAAATAGGCTATTCTAAACAATAGATATATTATGATGTGGAGGTGTCATTTTGACAGATAAAACGGTTAAACAGGTTGCCGATATGTTAGGAGTTACCAAACAAACAATACAATATCATTTAAAATCTTTGCCAGTAAACTATATGGAAAAAAACGACAGAAATATAATATACATAAAACCATTAGGGCAGAAGGTTTTATCAAGTAAAATTAGCAATAAAAAAAATAAGTCTGTCGGCAAAGAAACATCTTCAAACGACAGAGAAACGACAAAAGAAACGGTAGATAAAACTGAAATAGAGTACCTAAAGACTCTGATAAAAGAAAAAGATCAGCAAATTTCCCAATTATTAGAATCACAAAAACAATCACAAAGATTAATTGAGAATCAACAAGTTTTAACGTTGCAAGCCAATCAAAAAATAGAAAAATTAGAACTAGATTTAGAAGATGATAATGATGAACTAAATTCATTCTCTGTAAACAAAAAGAAAAAATGGACAGATATTTTCAAATCAAAAAAATAGAGACTATACAGAATAAAGTACTATAAAAAAATAAGACTTCTAACACTTTTTTCTAGTGCTAGAAGTCTTATTTTATTCATTTAGTCTATTTTCAGCTACCTTATAAACGGTCTCATTATCTCTTTTACCAATAACAA
>JAGQHW010000228.1 GCA_020431645.1 Carnobacterium sp.
GGAAAATTACAAAGATAATGTTAAATGGACTAGTTAAATAATAGGCCCAGAGCCCAACCATATCTCCGCCGATTGCTTTTGAAAAAGAATAAAAAAAGCTGCTAGGATCTTCATAAAAAGTTTGGCGATAGTAAGCGAAAAAGTCAACATACTGTTGTCCTAAGTCTACAGTCATTAGAGAATCATTACCAAAAGGATAAACGCCTTGAACAATATAAATTCCTAATAGAATAAAAGCGGGAACGAAAAATGATAATAGCAAAGGCCATTGATTTTTAAAAAGAGACTTAATAGAAAATTGCATCATAATCACTCCAATAAAATAAGTCGTTAAACTACATATAGGTATCTAGCTTCTAGAATAGCATAAATTACTAAGGAATAATTAAAATTTCAGTCATTCAATGGTTAATTTTGATACAATTTGTTACAATAGATAAAGTTAAGTTGAATAGGAAGGTGTCATATTGAAATCGAATAAAAAGAAAAGCAATAAAAAAAAATCACATATTCCTTTTCGTTTAAACTTGTTATTTTTTACCGTATTTTTATTATTTTCAGCTCTTATTTTGCGTTTAGGTTATTTGCAGATAGTACAAGGAGAAGATTTCGAAACTCAAGTGCAACGTACAGAAACTACATTAGCAACAGGAACTGTCCCTCGTGGAGAAATTTATGATAGCCAATATCGTAAATTAGTAGGAAACAATCCGTTGCAAGCGATAACTTACACAAGAGGCAAGGGAATCTCTGCAAAAGATATGGCAACGTTAGCATTGAAACTATCTAAATATATAGAAATGCCACATATTACACAATTAGAAACTGATGAAAAATTTGATTTATCTAAAAGAGATTTAATAGATTTTTGGATAGCATTAAATGAAGAAAAACTAAATAAACGATTATCAAAAAAAGAGTTAGCTTTAACAGATACAAAATTTTACGAAACACAAGTTAGTTATGTAACAGATGAAGATATTCAGCTGACATCTGAAGAACAAGCAGCAGCTGCTATTTTTAAAAGAATGAATGGAGCATACGCGCTTTCAACTATCAATATTAAAAGTGAAAATGTAACCGATGAAGAAGTAGCTAAAGTAAGTGAGAACTTATTGAGTCTGCCAGGAATTGACACAAGCACAGATTGGGTTAGAACGTATCCACAAGGGAATACATTAGAAAGTATCTTAGGAAAAGTAACGACTGAATCGAAAGGTTTACCAGAAAATAAAGTCGCAACTTATCTTGCAAAAGGATACTCTAGAAATGATCGTGTAGGTGATAGCAACTTAGAATTACAATATGAACAAGTGCTTAGTGGGTCAAAATCAAAATCTGCTACAGAAACCAATCAAAATGGAGATATCGTTAATTCCGTTCAAAGTTACATTGGGAAAAAGGGAGACAATCTTGTTTTAACAATAGATATGAATTTTCAAAAAATTGTTGAAGATATAGCCTATAAATCACTTGCGCAAAAAAGACAAGGTTTAAATGACAGGGTGTATGTTATTGCATCTGATCCCAATACAGGTGAAATAATGGCAATGACTGGTCAAAAAGTAAATCCGAAAACAGGTAAAATTGAAGACGATGCTTTAAGTGCTATTAACACGGCTTACGTAATGGGGTCTACAGTTAAACCTGCAACATTATTGGCTGGTTATATGGATGGGGTAATTACGTTGAATGATAATACTTTAGTTGATGAACCTTTAAAGTTTGGGGAACAGTCAACAAATACTATTAGTTCGGTATTTAATCGAAGGGGTAGTGTAGCCTTAAATGATATTACTGCATTGGAACGTTCATCAAACGTGTATATGTCTAAACTTGCAATGCGCATGGGAGGACAGTACTCATATACTCCAGGAGGAAATTTGAAAATTGACGGGGACGAAGTAATAAAAAAATTAAGAGGGTATTACGGACAATTTGGTTTAGGAT
>JAGQHW010000229.1 GCA_020431645.1 Carnobacterium sp.
TGAAACGTTAATGTATGGTATGCTTTTACAACTGATGATTTGTCTTTTACAGCTTTATCAGCAAATAATCCTGAAGGAAAATCAATAGAAAGCACATACGCATTAGAATTGTTTATGAACTGAATAGCCTCTTTTAACACATCTTCAGGAGTACGTTTAAGCCCTAATCCAAAAATGGCATCGATAATCATATCATTTTCAGAAACTGTAGGGAGTTCGGACTTACAAGTTATCATTTCCGGCCATACACCAATCTCTTTCAATCTATCATAATTGATCAAAAAAGCCTCAGAACGTTTATTGCTACAATTAACAACATAAGTACTAACATTATAACCATATTGCTTTAAATGACGAGCAATAACAAGCCCATCGCCACCGTTGTTTCCCGTACCACAAAATACATGAATCTTTACTGAATTACCATTCAATCGCTTATGAATCCACTGAAAACACAGCGTAGCTGCATGCTCCATAAGATCAACAGGAGCAATCCCTGCTTTTTGAATGGTTATTTTGTCTGCCTCATAAAGTTGTTGAGCAGATAGTATTTTCATTATATTTTTTAATTAATATGTAAAAATATTATATATAATTATATTTTTTAATTTTACAACAATTATTATTTATTAACTGATCCTTAACATTATATTTTTTATGAATCATATAAAAATTTGGCGTTTATTTAAAAAAATTAAATTCTATTTTTTTGTAAAGCACATTAATCATAAATATAGAAAAGAAATAAAAAATAGAATACTTAAAAGAAAATGTAAAGCATTAAACAAATCATATGCTAAGGAAATTAAAGACTATTATAATTCTTTTGGCATAAAAATTAAGCCATATTGGCATCATTACTATTCAGAAATAAATGGAATATTCTCTAATTTTTATCTCCCTGAAGATTATTTTTATTCGACAATTGATTTAGCTTTAAACAAGCGTGAATTTGGAGAGTCTTTGATGGATAAAAACTTTTTAGATAGATTATTTAAAAATATTAAATTTCCTACTACAGTTGTAAAAAATATTAACGGTTATTTCTATAACGGAAAGAATGAATTAATTAATTACAAAACAGCAATTGATTTATGTAAAAAACATAAAAAGCTCATAATTAAGCCGTCAATACATACTGGAGGAGGTAAAAAAGTTTTAGTTTTTTCTATAAATAAAGATATTATTGATTATAATAATTTAACTTTTGAGCAGTTGTTCAGCCTTTATAACAAAGATTTTATTATTCAAGAAATAGTGGATCAACATGAAATTCTCAAATCTCTGAATATCACATCATTAAATACCCTGAGAGTAATGTCATATTTTTCTACTGATAACATTTTCATTTTATCTTCATTTATTAGAATAGGTGGTAAAAGAAAATTTGTTGATAATATGTCGTCAGGAGGAATAGCGTGTGGAATTGGCCTAAATGGTAATTTAAAAGAAATAGGATATGATCAGAATCAAAACCAGGTAAATAAAACTCATGATGGGATAGAATTTAATAATATAACAATACCAAATTATCAATTTTTAATGGATAAAATTAAACTGTTACATATACAAGTTCCTTATTTTAAATTAATTTCATGGGATATTTCAATAGATAAAAATAGTGAGCCTGTATTAATTGAATATAACTTATGGGGGCAAGGTTTAAACCCTCATCAAATAATCAATGGCCCCATTTTTGAAAAATATTTACCAGAAATATTAAAAATATCTTCAAACTTTAAAAATGGAGCATAGAGATTAGTCTTTAAATTCGCCCATGGCAGCATATTTATCCATGCGCTGTTTAACTAACTCTTCGGCTGATAGAACTTTTAATTCTTCATAAGCTTTTTCTATCTGTTTTTCAACGATCTTGAAAGCTTCTTCTCTATTACTATGCGCTCCACCAAACGGTTCTTTGATAATGCCA
>JAGQHW010000022.1 GCA_020431645.1 Carnobacterium sp.
AAAGCTTGCATTAATGTGACCCTCAGTTTTAGGACATTTTCTCTTTCGCTTGACACAACAATCGATTAATTTATTTTATCTGATAAGGCATTAAAAGCTGCTTCATCTACATCTGTCAATTCAACAATCCAGTTGGATTCTTTATCCGTACTATTTAATTTCTCAGGTTCATCTGCTAAAGCTTCATGGTACGAAACAACTTTCCCTGCAAATGGAGACGTTAATTCAGTCACAGCTTTAGCACCTTCTAAACCAATCACCGTTTCATTTTTTTCTATTCTAGTCACCTGAGAAGGAACCTCAATAAACATCACTTCACCTAAATCATCTTGCCCTTTTTCAGACAATCCAATCCGATACTGTTGACCTGTTTTTAAGATCCATAACCCATTTTCACTGTACTTCATTTTTTGTGTTTCCACCATGCTATCTTTCTCCTTTACTTCAGCCATTCTTTTTCGAAATCTTCTTCAATAAAGCCAAGCGTAATCTTGCTGCCATCACTTACCAATGGACGTTTGATTAGCATCCCGTCTGTTGATAATAGTTCAGCTGCTTCTTCCATTGTCATAGTCGGTACGCGATCTTTTAAATTTAAATCACGGTAACGATTGCCTTTTCCATTAAAAAAGCGACTAACAGGTAAATCAGATGCTTTCATCCACACTATTAATTGTTCTTTTGAAGGAGGTTGTGCAATCATATCGATTGTTTGGTACTCAACTGCGTTATCTTCTAGCCATTTCCTACCTTTACGACAACTTGTACACGTTTTATGCTGATAAAAACTTAACATCCTTTGTTGCCCCCTTTGCTAGTTTAATTAAAATTCACTTTCATCTTCTGAGAACATGTAGCTACGGTAATGGTATCTCATTGACATCACTAAACCAACGCCCATCATATTTCCTAATAAGGCTGATCCACCTTGCGAAATAAATGGAAGAGGAATACCCGTTAATGGCAGCATTCCAATGCCCATTCCGATATTTTCTAATACATGAAATAAAACCATCATAATGACACCGGTCGAAATATAGGTATAAAATTCATTTTTTGTATCAAAACAAATCCGAACCATTTGATAAATCAATAAGAAATAAATGAAAATTAAAGCTGTACTACCAATAAAACCAAAATTTTCACCAATTGTAGAGAAAATCATATCTGATTCTCGTACAGGGACATAGACTTCTGATACACCAAAACCTTTGCCAAATACTTTACCTGAACCAATAGCTTTCATACTTTGAATCAACTGGTAGGCGGCATCGGCAGAATCTTGATACGGATTCAGCCAAGAATCAATTCGAGCAAACTGATAGGGTTTAAATCCAAAATTCAATAAAATATCCCGATTGTTTGCGACAATGTATAGTAATCCTCCACCGGCACCGGCTGTTGCTGCAAAAATAGGGAAAATAATTTTCCAAGTGATACCAGACATTAAAATAATCCCACCGATAATAGCCATAAAAACTAAGGTTGTACCCAAGTCATTTTGCAGTAAAATTAAAACTAATGGAATAATAGACGTGAGTAAAATTTTGCCAATCAATAAGAAATCTGCTTGAACAAAATGCTTCTCGTATTCGCTATTGTGTTGTGTTACGACGCGTGCCAACATTAAAATAAAGGCAATTTTCATAATTTCTGAAGGTTGAAAAGTTAATGGTCCAAATTTGAACCAACTTTTTGCTCCAGTAAAAGCTTCTGTCTGTCGGTCATACAAGAACAAGACTAAAACCAACAGCAATAATCCTATTCCATAAGCAATGGGAGCTAGTTTCCATAGTTGTTCAGAATCAAATTGCATGATAACAATAATCGCAACCGTTCCAATAACGTACCAAAGAACCTGCATAATTGTCGTTCGTATGCCTTTGCCTTCGATTAAGTAGGTAGTAGAAAAGAGAGTGGCTATACTGATAATGGCTAATAATAGAATAGATAAAATGATACCATAATCTATTTTTGATTCTTTCGTCTCATTCATACGTCAAAAATTCTCCTTGTCTCTTCATTCAACTAGTCAATCAATTTATTTTTGTTTCTTATTCATTATATAAGAAACAAACTATAAAAAAAAGGGGAGCGGGATAAACTCCCAACTCCATTTTTAAAAAAAACACTGACTTTTTATTCTACTTCCATTTTTTCTTCTTCTCTTTCGTGTTGTTGAACCGTTTTGACTTTTATTAATTTCCCACGTTGTTTATTTGCTGAATCCATTAGCTTATCTTCTTTTGTTTTTCCTTCTTCTTCGTCTTCTTTTTCTTTTTTGTATTCAGCAACAGTTTTATCATTTTTATATTGGAAATAAATGACATTAATCAACGCACCCAATAAAAAGACAATCGCAGATAAATACAACCACAACATCAGAATAATAAACACTCCAAACGCCCCACTACCAGAAGCCGCACCTCCAGCAACGGATACATAGAAAGAAAAGCCTTGTGATAAGACTAACCAGCCTAATGCAGAAAATACCGCACCCGGAATAGCATATTTGAAAGCAATTCCATGATTTGGCAACAATGAATAGATTAAAGCTAGAACAACCAATAAAACAACGGATAGAATCAGCCATCTAAAACTAAGGATATCTTGAATTAACGTTAACTTAATATCAAAAAGACTTTCGATAAAACTTAGAATCTGCTCGCCAAAAACAAAAGCAAACATGATGACGCCCACTGCTCCGACAATAGCGACGTTTATCAGAAAAGAAACAACCCGAACAATAATAAAATTTGTTCTTTTTTCTACGCCGTATACTTCGTTCAACACTAATTGAGTCGCATTGAAGGCTTTACTTGCTGACCATAAAGAGGTAACTAAACCAATAGAAATGACTTCACCACGTGTCTGACTCAAAAAGTCTAACAACATTGGTTGAACAATACTGTAAATATCTGCTGGTAAAGCTGTTTCTAGATAAGGCAGTATGTCCGATGCACTAATTGGCAAAAAAGGAATGACGTTTGCAACGACTAATAAAATAGGCGCAATTGAAAGTAAAATAAAATAAGCTAACTGTGCTGAATTAGGTGAAACTTGCGCTCTTTCCCAGTTGGGTTTTATAATTTCTAACCATGCTTTTGCTTTTTCTTTGAAAGAAGCCTCTTTTGGAATTGCGGTCACTAAACACCACACCTTTCTTGGTTTGATTTTTTTATCCTTACTGATTTCTTACTTTTATAGTTGGTGTAAATTATAATCCATTAACAGTTGATTGATGCCATCATCAATGGTTCTTGCTTTTGATTCAACACCAGCATTCGTAACGACCGTCACAGACTTGCCTTCTTCTTGCTGGATCAAGCCGATTGAACGTTTTCTGGCTGATAAAGACAATTCTACAAAACCCTCTTTGTTATTTGCTGTCTCTTTTATTTCTACTTCAATTTTTTTATTCCCTTTTGTCATAAATAAGCTCCTTTTGATTAATTTCTCTTTTTCAGTATACCTCATTTAAGTCAATTATTCACTTCTCATCCATTAGTGAAAATCAAAAAACTGAGATACCCATCGCTAGATAGGAATCTCAGTCTTTTAATTTCTTCGATTGATAACGCTCATTTAATTTTCAATTTATTGTCTTATTCAGAAACGATTGCCACACCAGCACTTGCACCGATTCTTGTTGCTCCTGCTTTAACCATTGCTTCTAAATCAGCTTTTGAATGAATTCCGCCAGATGCTTTAACACCAATGTTTTCTCCAACTGTTTTTCTCATCAATGCGATATCTTCTTTTGTTGCTCCACCTGTTGAGAAACCAGTAGAAGTCTTCACGTAATCAGTGCCAGCTTTTACAGCTAATTCACAAGCACGTACTTTTTCTTCGTCTGTCAATAAGCATGTTTCAATAATAACTTTTACTAGCGCTTTTCCTTTAGCAGCTTCGACCACTTTTTGAATATCATTTAAAACTTGGTCATCTTCTTTAGACTTTAATGCGCCAATATTAATAACCATATCTACCTCAGTTGCGCCATTGTGGATTGCATCTGTTGTTTCGTATACTTTTACGGCTGTTGTATTTGCGCCCAATGGGAACCCAATAACGGTACATACATCAACATCTGATCCTTTTAATTGTTTAGCTGCTTCTGCTACCCACGTTGGGTTAACACAGACAGAATAAAAACCATATTCCTTAGCTTCTGCTGTCAATTTCAATATTTCTTCTTTTGTTACACCTGGCTTTAAAGCTGTGTGATCGATTAGATTAGCTAGTTTATTCATTTATTTTTCCTCCTAGTAATAGTTAATTTTTATTTTTCGACTTAGTTGAACACATGACCACTTATTAGTGAAATTACGTTCATCTGCTGATAATCTTATTGTATCTTAAATACAATCAAATGTAAACGTTCCTTTTATTGGTTAATTGGTTGCTTCTTTTGGTTCATTCCATTCAAGAAGTTCTTTTGCAGTAAATTGATCGATCATTAGAATATTAGCAAATTGCCCTTTTAGAGCACCATCGATAGCAGCTAATTTTCTATGCCCACCTGCCACTAAGATAGATTTTTCCTTTTGTCTTAGCTCTTGTAAATCAATCCCCATTGTCCGATTATTAATTTCTTGATCACTTATTTCGCCTTTTGCATCAAAAAAACGTGAACAAATATCGCCAACTGCTTGTTTTTTCAAGCGCATTTTTTCATTTTCATCAAAATACCCTAACCTAAATAACAACGCATTTTCGCGCACCGTTCCTACTGTGAATAAGGCTACTGTTGCTTGTTTGCCTTTTTCAATAATGTAACGCATATGTCGATCTTGTTCTACTAATTTTTTAGTTGTGACATGATCAAATATCACTGGTAATACTAAGTGCAAAGGAGTTGTTTGAAAAGCCATAGCGAATAGTGAAATCGTTTCATTCGCATAGGTTTGAACATCCGAATGGCTTATTCCACCTTTTAACTGCACAACTTCTACGCCACTAACTTTTTTCGGTGTTAATTTCCGAGCAATTTCGTACATGGTCGTTCCCCAACTGACTCCTAAAATCGTCCCTTCTACAATGACTTCTTCTAGGTACTTTGCGGCAAAATGAGACAAATATGCTGTGATTGTTTTATAATCAGATTCTGGTGAAAAGATAACATGTACTTCTTTCAATGCGTACTTCTCTTTTAGTCCTGCTTCTAAATGAGCCAAATCAAAGAAAGGGTCTACTATTTTTATTTGAACGTATCCTTTATCTTTAGCTCTTTTTAATAAGCGAGAAACCGTTGGTCTTGATATGCCAAATTTTGTACCTATCTCTTGTTGACTATAATCCGATTGATAATACAACTTAGCTACTTCAATCATCAGTTGTTCTTTTGACTCATTTCCTATACTATCCCTCCTCACGTACTTCTTTTTATTCAGTATAACGGATTTCAAACCATTGTGGAATAGAGGTTGAGCAACTCTATTCTAAATAAAAAAAAACCAAACCTATAATAGGCTTAGCTTTTTTGACTGTATTATTTTTTAAAGAATGTGCTTGCTTCGACAAACTCCATGTCTAGTGATTCAGCAACTTCTTTTTTCGTTAGTTTATGGTTCATAACATTTATCCCACCATAGATAGTAGCATTTTCTTGTGCTGCTAATTCTACACCTTTTCCAGCAATTTCTAATGCATAAGGAATGGTTACATTCGTTAAGGCCATTGTTGATGTTTTTGAAACAGCTCCTGGCATATTTGCAACCGCATAGTGAAGAACACCATGACGTGTGTAGACAGGATTATCGTGTGTGGTTACTTTATCAGCAGTTTCAACAATTCCACCTTGATCGACTGCGATATCCACAATAACTGATCCAGCTTCCATTGTTTTAACCATTTCTTCTGTTACTAGTGTTGGTGCTTTAGAGCCAGGAATCAACACGGCTCCAATAACGAGGTCAGCTGTTTTAACTTGCTCTGCGATATTAAATTCATTTGACATCAATGTTGTAACGGAATTGCCAAAAATATTGCCTAAATCAGCTAAACGAGTAGGGTTCACATCTAAAATAGTTACGTCTGCACCAAGGCCGACTGCCATTTTAGCTGCGTGCATTCCTGAAACACCTCCACCGATAATGACAACATTACCAGTTGAAACTCCTGGTGTACCACCTAACAACAAGCCTTTTCCACCATGAGTATTTTCTAAGAATTGTGCACCAATTTGTACAGCCATACGTCCAGCTACTTGACTCATTGGAGTTAATAGTGGCAATACGCCGTCTTTAGCCATTGTTTCATATCCAATAGCTGTTACACCTGATTCGACTAATTTATCTGTTAGTTCTTTCGCTGCCGCTAAATGTAAATAAGTAAATAGAATTAGTCCTTCGCGGAAATAACCGTATTCTTCAGGTAGAGGCTCTTTTACTTTAATAACCATTTCAGCTGACCAAACATCCGCAGCATTTTTTATCATTTTTGCTCCTGCATCTATAAATGCTTCGTCAGTAAAACCTGCTGTTTTTCCAGCTGATTCTTCAACAAAAACTTCATGTCCTGCTTCTACTAGGCCGTGAACTCCTGCTGGTGAAATAGCCACCCGATTTTCGTTGTTTTTGATTTCTTTAGGTATACCGATTTTCATAACAATTTTCCTCCTATTTGAAATACACTGAACTTAATTCGAACAGCTTCGTCTATCATTATACCGTTTAACTGCCTAAATGTGAAATGAAAACCTGCGTATTTATTATTAGAAAAGCAGTTACTCCTTGTGGTTAAAGCATTTAAAGAAAGTTAATTTTTTTGAAACAAACTGAATAACTACTCATATGAACTTAATTACTCTATCATTTGAACTTAATTATTCTATTATTTTTTGTACTCTTCCGACTTGATCGTTTTCTTTTAACATCACTTTTATTCCATGAGGATGTTTTGCACTATTTGTTAAAATACGTTTGACATGACCTCTGGTTAACGTTCCTGTTCGTTGGTCTTTTTTCAAGACAATATCGACTAGTGAATCTAATTTTATATCTGCTCTTTTCTTTCCATCCATTTTCTTTTCACTCCTTGTTTTTATTGTTCTTATTTTTTATTGTACCACAGTTGTTTTTATGTTAAAATTTTTGCTTTCACCCTGAAATTCTATTTGTGTTTTTATCTTTTCACTTCTTTTTTTTATTTCTAATCGTTTATCAAATTGCTTTTCAAATAAGTTAGAATGTCTCATAATAGATAAGAGAAAGGAGAATAAGTTTTGGTCTATAATCGAACAATTGACGTCATAAAAGGATTAGCGATTCTTTTTGTTATTTTAATTCATAGTTTAACCAATCAAACCGTACTCGCTATCGGCGGACCATTTTATATTCTGCAAGCCGTTCCGTTATTTCTTATTATCGCAGGATTCAATAATACCATGTCCTATGAACGGCATCATTCTGAAACGCTGATTGATTTATACCAGCCAATTCTACTTTTTAAAAAACTGAATCGTATTTTATTGCCAGCTGTGCTAGCTTATTTATGTCAAATGGCGATTGGTTCGTTCATTGGAAAAGAAGCTTCTATCTTTTTTTATTTGCTCGGTCGTGGCGGATTTGGTGGATTTTTTATTTCTATCATGATTCAACTGATTTTCTTTTTACCTTTTCTTTATTATCTTGCTAGAAGAAACCATCATCTTATGTTATTAATCAGTTTTTTAGTAAATTTAGGTTTTGAATTAGCTAGTGATAGTCTAGATTTGCCCCCATTTTTATATCGTTTGTTTTTCTTTCGTTATCTATTCGCAATTGCTTTAGGTATTTGGTTTTACTTTGTTCAAGAAGATAAAAAAGCTTTACCCATAATAAGAATAGGAGCTCTTTTAAGTATTGTGTATCTTATTTTTGTTCATTATTTCGACTACAATGGTCCTTTTTATTCATTTGATACTGCATGGAAAGGCCAAGACCCTTTAACCTTTTTCTATCCTTTATTTCTATTTTATTTAGGACTTACCTATCTGCCTAAATTGAGATGGAATAGGCTTTATGAGGGATTAGCACGTTTAGGAAAACAATCTTATCATATTTTTATCGTTCAAATGGTTTACTTTTGGGTTATTGCTTCTTATATTGATAAAACTCAATCCGTATTAATCATTGATTTAGCAAGTTGCTTAATAATTGGGAGTGCTTATTATCATCTTGAAGGCTATTATCTGCGTCATAAAAAACGAAACATCAAATTCCATTAAATTACTATTAAAAATTTGGATAATTGGTTAGTAAAAAGAGCTAGCATTAGATTTAATCTAGTGTTAGGCTCTTTTTTTATTATTTAGTTTTCATTTTAATTTAGAGTGGTATCATCTGAAAGTTCTAAAGCTAATCTGAGTTTTAAAGATAGGGTTGGATCATTAATAGGTGTTTCATAAATTTCTTCGCATTTAACAATTCGGTATTTAACTGTATTGCGATGAATAAATAATAATTTTGCCGTTAGTGTAATATCACATTGAGATTCTAAGTAAACTTTTAATGTTTTTCTTAGTTCTTTATCCATCTCACTAATTGGATAAGCTAATTTTTTCAAGGTTGTGATACAAAAATGTTCTACTTGTGCTAAAGGTGTATGCTCAATTAATTGATTAAACCCTTTTGTTTGATAATAATGAACAATTTCAAGAGAATCCGTGTTCATTATCATATTACAAGTCTCTAATGCTTCTTGGTAAGAAAAATAAATAGAGTTTATATCGTTTACATCATTGCCTATTGAAAAATGAAGTGCAATGGGTAATTTTTCTTGTAATTGGTTATGAATAAAACACAGTTTATTTTTTAATTTAAATTCAGGTTTTTGTAAAAGAATGCCATAATGAATGGTATCTTTAATTGGAAACAGCAACGCGCTTTCAAAATGATCGGCTAATTGTTTTTCTAACCATTCATAGGTCAAGTGGTATTGATCTGTTTCGAGCTCATTATTAATTGTATTCAATTCACTGTTTTCAAAATGAACAATGATAATCTTGTACTTCGTTGATTGGACTAAGCCATAATCTTTTCCGTAATCTAACCAATTCATCACTGTTTTTTCATTTTGATTTGTTTTTTTTGTTAATTGAGAAAAGAACGTTTCTCTTAATTGTAACTTACTTTCTCTTATTTTCAAGTTCTTATAAAGAGTGTGTAAAAGAACCGTATTAGCTTGCTCTATAGCAAATTGAGAAAAAGGATAAGGAATCTGATCTGCTTTGAAAATAACTAATAAATAAGGAAAATAAGCATTTATTTTAATTGGAAAGACAGAAACAAGCAACTTGTTGTCATTATCTATTTCAAAAAGGAACGTTGATTCTTTATTTGTATCCTGAATTTTTTTCAAATGTGGAGTCAGCTGCTGATGATCATAATTAGCAAAACTCAAGTGTTGTTGAAAATGCTTTGATTCAGCAATAATTTCTGTGAAAGGATTAACCATCATAACTGGCCGTTTTAAAATTGTCCCTAAATGACTAATCAATATTTTTAAGTCTGCTCCTTTGATCATCAAGTTAGAAAATTTCTTTTGAATGTCCAGTGCATAATATAATTTATCGGTTTGCTGATCCCAAACATAAGAAAGCAATTGATGAGAAATTCTACCTAGCCCCACTGTACTTGGAATTTGTAGCAACGGAAAATTCAACTTATCCGCAAAGGCAATCACTTCTTCATCTAGTTCACTAATAAATCTTCCCAACTTGATTCCAAGACCAGCCACTGGCAAATCATTTAGTGATTGAATAAAGGCACATAATTTTTTGGGATCGTCTTTAAAAGCCATTGCTGTTGTTAGTAATAATGTGTGTTTGGGTAAATACAATGCAACATCAGGTGTCTCAGATATTTCAATGGTATAGACTTCTCTGGTTAAATCTGCTTGTTTATTTAAAACTTGAATAGTGGAAAAACTTGGTAAATCTAATATATTTTTAATAGTCGTCATTTATTTTCCCCCATGCTTAATACAACCTGATGAGATAAGCTATCATTCGTTATTTTTTAGATGTTTTGCACTGAAGATAATGTGGGCTTTAGTTAGTTTAGATAATGATAGTCATACTTACTGTACTATACACTAGTAAATAAAGAATTTAAATCATAAAAAAGTAAAAAGAGGAGTTTTTTATTATGAAAGAGTTAGCTATCCCAAAAAGAATTATTATGACTCCAGGCCCTGTTGAAGTAAGCCCTCGTGTTTTAAGAGCTATGAGTATGCCTATTCTAGGACAATATGATCCTGTATTTCGAGACATTATGGATGACGTATCGCAATTATTAAAAAGTACGTTTAGAACAAAAAATACAAACACATTTGCTATTGATGGAACAGCACGCTCAGGAATTGAAGCAGCTATGTTGGGGTTAATCGAAGAAGGAGACCGAGTGTTAATTCCAGCTTTTGGACGGTTTTCTTATTTACTAGTCGAATTAGCTGAACGTGCAGGAGCAAAGGTCAAGATGCTTGAAAAAGATTGGGGTCAGACATTTGAACCTAGCGAGGTGATTGCTGCTATTAAAGAGTATCAACCTAAAGTTTTAGCAGTCGTTCACGGGGAAACTTCTACCGGACAAATGCAAGAACTAGGAGAAATAGGTCAGTACTGCAAAGACAATGACGTTTTTTTTATTGTTGATGTAGTTGCAACACTGGCTAGCACTCCTGTTGAAGTGGACAAGTGGGGAATTGATATCGCGATTGGTGGGACACAAAAAGGATTGAGTGTTCCTGCTGGTCTATCTCTTATTACTTACAACAAACGAGTTGAACAACTTTTGACTTCTCGCTACCAAAAAGAATTAGGCTTAGAGCCTAAAATCCGAAATGAACGCTTTATTAAGAGTAATTACTTAGATTTAAGCCAAATCCAACGCTACTGGAGTGTGGAAGGACTTAATCATCATACAGAAGCAACTTCTATGATTTACGCTCTCCATGAAGGGTTGCGACTTGTTCAAGAAGAAGGTCTAATTGAAAGTTTTTTACGTCATAAACTAAATGAACAGGCGATGATTGTTGGACTAAAAGCTATGGGATTAACTATATTTGGAAACCCTGAAACGAAATTACCAACCGTAACTTGTGTAGAGGTTCCTGAAGGAGTTGATGAAGCTGCAGTACGTTCGACTTTACTAACTAATTTTGGTGTTGAAATAGCAGGGTCGTTCGGCCCTCTTGTAGGCAAAGCTTGGCGTGTCGGCAATATAGGCTACAGTAGTCGCAAGGAAAATGTTTTATTAACCTTAGCGGCCTTAGAAGCCTCGCTACTTGTCAACAACGCGCAAATCACTGTTGGCAAAGGCGTTCTTGCTGCAATGGATGTGTACCAATAATAGTCTTATCTGTCTAAAATAAAAAAAGACCTGATTGGTCTTTTTTTATTTTAAATAGATAGTTTTTTAAACGTTTCCCCAACAGCTTCTTGAATAGCCAAATCAATTGGTAAATCAATTTTTAGAGGCGTTTTGTTAATAACAACAACTCGTTTACCAGTAAAATAATGAATCAAATTCTTAGCCGGATGAACAGTCAAAGAGGTTCCTGCAACAATCAATAAATCAGAACTAGCTATCAGTTCTTTTGCTCTTTCTAGAACCTCTGGTTTAATATTTTCACCAAATAAAACAACATCAGCTCGAATAATACCATTATCAATTGGGCATCTTGGAATATTTTGCTCATCTTTTTGAATTTCCTTAGGCTTATATTCACGACCACAAACCATACAGTGAAAGTGACGATTATTGCCATGTAATTCAACAACTAATTTGCTTCCCGCCGTTTGATGCAACCGATCAACATTTTGTGTGATAATGCGAACATCCTTTGGTTTGTTTTCTAAGGCCGCTAAATAGAGATGAGCAGCATTAGGTTCAGGTTTTATCTTTTTTTTATTTTTATTTGATTGATTGAAAAACTTTTCGGGAAAATTTATTAAATACCGCTTGCTCATAACCCTTCTAGGATCTAACTTTTGTCTTTCTAATTCTGTATATGCCCCGTCATCAGAACGATAATCTGGTAGTCCGCTTTCAGTTGATACTCCTGCTCCACCGAAAAAAGCAATGTGTTCAGCGTCATTAATAAATTGTTGCAACGTTTCTATCGGATTAGTCATTTCTTTTCCTCCATCTTAAGTAGTAAACATGCATTAGACTATACGAAAGAGTAGACTACCCACTTTCTTAAAGTCTATATGCATTTTTTATTTCTTTGTCATTTGTATCTACTCAATTTTAAATCGACTCTTTAAAATTGAGAATAGTTTACTCTCTCTTTATTAACTTATAGCCAATGAAGTAAATAGCTACTCCTACTACCACGGATAAATAAATAATTAGATTGTTGATTGCTAATGGACTGAATAAAAACAACAATAGGATGGTCACACTATATAAGAATTGACCTGCTAATAATTCGTATCTTTTTACGGGATGACCTTTATCGTCTTCAACTTTTTCTTTTGATAAAAACCAAAATAATACAAACGATAGCCCCAACACACTAAGGCTAAATACATTAATAGGATTTAAATAATCTCTACGATTAAACGTCAAATACCCCATAAAAAAAGTCTCTATTATAAACAATCCAAGACTAATTAAACCAGCGAGTAAAACTTTCTTACTCTTTTTTCTGGCTGCTAGAATCATGATCATCGCCAAGACATAGACAAGTAAATAAAGACTATTCTCATTATTAAAAGATAAATAGATACTAAGTCCTAGTACTGAAAATAAATCAAAAAAAGTTTGGTTTTTACCGGTTATATTATTGACTATTCTCATAAGTAGAATAATCCAAAAGATGACTAGCAGTTGAATAGTTTCATAATAAAATACATTCAAAATAGCAAAAGCAGCCGCTAGAAATGCGGAATAAGCATGCCTTGGATCAAGTTCTCTAGAAAGAGACCAAGTTAAAAATACTCCACCTCCTACATAGAGTCCTGATGAAATATCTCCTATTAGAATCCAGCCTATAGCCGCTACGACTATTGACAGGATAGCTATGAGTTGATTGGTTCTATAATTAAAATCCATGTTTCTTCCTAATGTAAAGATAAAATCACCCCTTAATAAATCGTCATTTGTTCATTCTATTTTATTTTTACACGTCGTGGGTTAAAACTAGTGTTTTTTTGGGATAGACCATTTTTCAATTACCGCTTTCCTTTTACTACCCAAGAAAAATTTTGCCCAATCGCCATCGGCTTTATATAGGTTAAATAAAATGTACAAGCTTGCTGTTAGGAAACCAAACAGTCCCATTAACACAATCAATACACCTATTATCAAAGGATTATCTTCTCTAAATACAATCCATGTTGAAAAGACTAGAATTCCTGCAAAAAGATCAACTAAAGACATGATTCCCCAATTGTTACTTAATAGCGCTGGGCCCTCTATTGAAAAGTCACCATTTATAAAAACATTTCCTAAAGAGAAAATCATTGCTAGTGCACACAGATAATAGACAAACTTAAAATATTTCATATTCTCTTTCCTTTCTGGTCCTTTACAAAAGACCGGTTGGCTAAAATAACAGACGATTTATTACTTACTACCCTAAATAATGATTTACTTAGTTGTTTATTATTTTATTAAGCTGTTCTGCTATGACTTGATAACCCATTCCACTTGGATGAAATTCATCTACAGAAAGATATTCATCTAAATGGTATTCAAATAATTCATACGTTGGTATATAAGCAAACTTAACCGTCGAATTTACAATTAGACGTGTTTCATAATTCCATTCTAAAAGAAAGGTTGCTTTTTCTGGTTCTTCTTCGCTATAAGGATTGTACAACCCTATAAAAGCTAATTGTGCATCAGGATTGATTGCTCTAATTTCTTTTGTTACTATTGCTAGATTTTCTTTGTAGTTTGTAAGCGCCTCCTGGAAGGCAAGAGTCAACGTGACACTGTCTTCATACTCTAAACGATTTAAATCATTCCCACCAATAGAAAGAATGATTAAATTGGCCTCTGAAATACTGGCATTATTTTCTCCACTTTTAATTAATTTTACTAAATCCGCACTTTCATAACCAGGAATTGAACTATTTTTAATAGTTTTTTCTTCGTCTTCTTCTTTAGTGATTAAATCTAGGTATCTTCCTCCTATACCCCGTTCTTCTTCATCCCCTATTCCAAAGCCTATCGAATCACCAAGAATAAGAATTTCGGAAGAGTCTGTTGGCATATTAGCCTTTTCTCCAGGTAAACTCTGAATACTTTCCATTGATTTTTCTGTTTCATTTTCTTCTTCGCTTTTACTGACATTTACTGAGGTAGCAAATCCTCCTATAAAAATAATGGATAAAACTAATGAACTAACTACTATTAGTGGCCAAATCACTTTTTTAAACATATTGATTCTCCTTAATAATCGATTTTAAACGAGGACATCTTTGCGATTAAAGACAATAAAACTAATGATTAACGACAACAAAGCCCAAGCACTTAGTATTAGGATAGAAAAATTTAAGCTCATCCCTTCAATAAGCTGATAAGAGCCCGTCAAATAGCGAGTAAGATCTAAGTTTGTTACAAAGAAATATTTCACTAATTCCCATTCAGATAAGAAAAATTGTAAAAATTGTCCACCAATTAAAGAGGCCATCAATATTCCTATCGCTGATGAACTATTATCAACTACAACCGATATCAATAATGTGATAGATGCTACGACTATAGATACAAACCATAACAAAGAGTAAATCAATAGTGTGTATTGGAATCGAGAGATTAATATAGTCGAATTTGCATTTAACTCACCATTAACTAGATTAAAGCCTGTTACGATTGGCTCACTAAAACCCCATTGTTGAAAAAATAAATAGGAGATTAATGTAGATAAAACGCCAATAATAAAAACTAAGATTGTTGTCATCATAATAAGTGCAATAAATTTACTTAATAATATCTTCCTTCTAGGAACAGCCCTTGTGAGCAAGATTTTAATTGTTTTATTAGAAAATTCACTCGAAACTAAATCTGCAGCTAAAATGACAACTAAAAGGGGGATAAAAAGAAGGATACCTTGTTCCACAAATTGAACGTTAAATTTGGACGCCGTTGGAGTAATAGGGTTGATGTCATTCTCAATAAAATAAGTTAATTGTTGAATTTCTCTATCAACAGATGCTCTAACTTCTTTTGGAATAAATTCATTAGCACTACGCTCTTCAAGATCATCCAGTCTTTGAGCGGTCAAACTTCTCCAATCGTATTCTACCCCACCAGATTCTGCCTCAAACTTTTGGATATTTTGATCGTAAGAATACTTTTGTCCGTAGGCGAGCAAACTGATGAAAATCAAAAGTAAAAGAACAATCAGAATCATTTTTTTCTTTAGTAAAATTTTTGTTATCTCATTTTGGACTAACGAAATCATATTATCACACCTTTACCCAATTTTATGTTTATCTGTAAGTGTCAAAAAGAGGTCTTCCAATGTTCTCTTTTTATTTTCAACATACTTAATCTCAAAACCTAGATCAAATAAGGTTCTATTTATTTTTAAAAGTTTTTCTACATCAACGAGTGCTGTTAATTCATTTCCATTAATCGTTGAAGCAATTTCAAATCTTTTTTTAAGAACTACTTGCACTTTTTCAGGATTATCTACGGTCCAAACAACTTCACCCGTTGATAAAACTTCATCAATTGAGGCATTTCTAATAATCGTTCCATTATTTATGATGCTGACTCGGTCACACATTAATTGAACTTCACTAATTAAATGCGAAGAAATTAAAACCGCGATACCTTTTTCTTTAGCTAATTTTTTTACGATTTCTCTGAATTCATGTATTCCTTGAGGATCAAGTCCATTTGTTGGTTCATCTAAAATCAATAAATTAGGTTTGTGAATCAAAGCTTGAGCTAGGCCTACTCTTTGTTTCATACCCATAGAATAAATAGCTACTTTATCATGGATACGTCCTTGCATCCCAACTAATGCTACAGCTTCATCAATATCTTTTTTCGTTACATTTTTTGACATACTTCCCAGTAATTCAAGGTTTTTATACCCACTCATGTAGTCATAAAGATCAGGGCCTTCTATGATGCACCCTACATTAGACATTGCTTTTACAAAATCTTTTTCAATAGAATGTCCACAGATTGCTATCTCTCCTGAAGTCGGTTTTGTTAAGCCGACGATCATTCGTAAGGTTGTTGTTTTCCCAGAACCATTTGGTCCTAAAAACCCTAAAATTTCACCCTCTTTAATATCAAAACTAACTTCTTTTATGATTTGATTTTTCTTAATTTTTTTTGTTAGATTAGAAACCTTTAATACCGATGTATCCATAATAACCCTCTTTTCAAAAAAATTTTATTCTAAAGATAAAGATTAACTGATAAAAGAATAATCTTTCTAAGTCTTGCTATTAAAGATAAAAATAAATCGATATATTTAGCAAAATAAAGTTGTTTTTTTTTAACACGATTTTATTTTGAATATCTAATCTAGTCTGTTAGTTCAACTGCGTGAATGAAAAGTCTACCATCATTAACGTCATAATTACAAGTAACTAGTGTTAGTATAGTGTCTTTTGCAGAAACTGTTGTATCTAATGAAAAAATAGATTCATTTTTTAGCATATCAATAAAATCACTAAATTCATTGTCTTCAAATGTAACATCAATAAAATCGGCATTTGCATCAGAAGGATGTACTGAAAAAATTTTATAGGTTCTTTTTGTAAAAGGGTCACTAAAGATAAATTCAGACTGTTCAGATAAAAAATCTTCTGAAAGGTAACGATCTAAATCTTTGAACATCTGACCGTATTTAGCGTAATGTCCATAGAGAATGGTGTGTTTATCTAGACCCATACCTGCATTTCGATAATCCATAAAAACTGTGCCTAAAACGTCCTCTTCTTTATAAAAATTATGTTTTAAATAATAATCGTTATCTTCTCCTCTTACAACCGGATAATCAATAGCCGTGTCTGCTATAGTTAACCAACCCATATAATCAGGATTCATATCATAATACTTTGTCGCCTCGTTTTTTATGAAAGAACGGTTTTCTTCAATCGTTTTAGTGGGAGTAGTTGTTTTTTCAACTTCTTTATCCTTAACAGCTGATTGCACTAGAGCACTTTCTGGTACTTTAACGTCTTTGCGTTGAGCAGATACTATATTGTAATAATAGAAGATTTGTACTAGCAATAGGCTGGATAAAATCATGAGTCCATATTTTTTTTTCATATAGATTCCTCCATTTTTATTTTGAGTACATTTATTTTGACAGCGGTTCCATCGTAATGGTAGTATAACTTATGTAGACAGAGATAACAAAATATAAACTCTGTCGAAAAAGGAGATGGAAAAATGAACAAGATTTCGAAGATTGCATTTTCTCTCGTCACTCTATTGTTGCTATCGCCAATTTTTGCCGCAACTGCTAATGCAGCAGAACCTACAGAAGATATCGTAGGTATCGCCCTCAGTAACCCTGATTTCAGTATCCTTGTTTCAGCTCTCCAAAAAGCAGAACTTGTTGATACACTAAAAGGAGACGGTCCTTTCACCGTATTTGCACCTACTAACGCAGCATTTGAAAAATTATTGATGGAACTAGATATTACAGCAGAAGAATTATTAGCACAACCTGATTTGGCAAAAGTTCTTACGTACCACGTTGTTTCAGGAAAAGTATTAGCCGGCGATTTAACTGATGGAATGAAAGCTCCAACAGTTAATGGAGAAGAGTTAACATTTGATCTTTCAGCAGATCCAATGGTTAACAAATCTATGATTACTACAACAGATATTGAAGCAACAAATGGTGTCGTTCACGTTATTGATACAGTCTTAGTTCCTTCAAACTTCGCATTACAAGAAGTTGCAATGGAAGAAGAGACAGTTGCAAAAACAGGACTTGAAAGTAGCACACCACTTCTTATCGCTATGCTAGTTACAGCTAGTGCAATTGGTTTCATGGTTTTCAAAAAGAAAGAAGCATAAAAAATTGAATTATTCATTTAGTTAGTAAAAACCTCTTCTAGAAAACAGATAGTTTTCTAGAAGAGGTTTTTATCTGTACTAGTCTATTTATCTAACGAGCTCTTATCTAATACACCTAGCATAAAAAATAAAGCTAGTAAAACGTTTTAGCGATACTTTCGCATCAACGTTCTAATAGCTTTATTTACTAACTAATATGGAGACGGCGGGAGTCGAACCCGCGTCCAAATATATCGGCACCTAGATGTCTACGCTCATAGCTATGTTACTTAAAGATTCGCTTTGTATCAGCCACACAACCGGCATCATACTTTGCTAGTCTGATAATCTCTTCTAAAACTTACAGACGGAAAGTTTTAGCGTATCCCACTAATTATAGGACCCTTGCTCGAGCACATGGGTGATGCCGAGAGGATCTACACTAAGCTGTTATTACGCAGCTAAAGCGTAAGAGTTATTATTGTTTTTAGCAGTTATTTTAACTGTAACGTTTTAACGTAGACGTAACCTACGAAGCGCAACCCAAGCTCGACCTATACCTGTCGAATCCGTAACGCCCCCGAATGGGAAGTGTATACAGAGAATGTAAAGTTACTTCTTGAATCCATTACTGACTAACTCTCATGCTACAGTATAACATACATTCAATTAAGTTGAAAATAAAAACTACTAGATGATAGTATTTACACAGAAAATAAAAATAGATATCGTTATCATACGAACATTTTTTTGTTTTACTTTAGTTGTTATTGTTTGGTGGCTTTAATTTGTTACGTTCTTATTCTATTGTAAAACCTTATTTTATAAGTAAAAATACAATTTCATGTAGATACGTCTACTTATAGATTTGTAAACACAAGAGAAAAGAAAAGTATAAATGGCTAAAGTAATAACATATGGTAATATTAAAAGCCGGACAGGAAAAACGACGAATAGTGCAATAATAGCCTATGTATCATTTAAACTAGGATACAAAATCTTATTAGCTGATTTAAGAGCTAATACAACGGCACTATACTTACATATAAAACAGAGGATTACGAATGATGTTGTTTCATTTGATGAAACTTTAATGTCAGCTATGGTAGATGAAGACTTGGCAGATATAATTACTGACTCACTAGTGAGTCAGTAATTATATATAAAGATCTCTCTTAATGTAAAATTTAAATGTTCCACCTATTCCAGCTACTATAATTAAAATAGAAATTATTATATAAATAGGTTCTAAACTCATCTCACTTAAGATATATGAACTATCGAAATATTTAAATGGTGATATATATTTTAGAAAATCCAAACTATCTACCATATTTATAAGGGATGATATGAGAAATGTTATCATTAATATTCCAACAGATATATTCCCAGATTTTTTGTATTTTTTGTTTACTGATGATACAAGCAATCCTATACTCAAGAAAATCATTTGAATTATAAACACAGATACAAACATTAAAACTATGAAACTATAAAAATTTTCTCCTTTATCATAGCTGATAGTACTTAGGATTACTGAAAGTAAGGTTACAATATTCAATGTTACTAAATTAATAAGAGCTGAAATCAACTTACCTAGTATTATTCTTCTTCTAGAAATAGGTAATACAAATAGATATTCAGCTGTTTTATCTCTCTCTTCTTTTGAAATGATGGAACTACCTAAAAGAATTGCTTGTAACCCAAGTAATAAATAAAGGTATAACGAAATGGTTCCTATAAATCCTTCTAAACTCCCCATAGTAAAGTCTTGCATTCCCATTGCAGCAAGCATCTCTTGAGGCATCTCTTCTAGAAAATCATTTATTGCAGGATTTCCAGAAAATGAATCAAATTCTATCATCCATATGGTAACTAAAAGTGCAATGGCGATACTCCAAATAATCATAGATTTTAAATTTGACTTTATTTCTCGTTTAACAATATTCATTTTGCACCTCCTAAAGCGAATGTATATCCCGTTTATTGTATAATAAGTAACTACTTGCTATAGATACAATTATTATTCCAATTGCTATAAAAATAAACTTTAAATCATACGTTCCATCCAATAAGATAGTGCCTGGTTCAAAATAATAAAATGGAGTAACATATCCTAATATATTATTGTCAACTATTTCTCTAACGGACTCTACTACATAAAGTCCAATAGCTAACCCCATTGAAAGACTTAAAACAGATTGAATCTTTTTAAATAGTAATGAAATAAACATTGCTACAGTTAAAAATAATAGTTGAAATATAGGTAGAGTTAGTATCAATTTTATTACACTTGATATTTCATAATTTTCTCCTGCATTAAATAGTCTTAGCGCTATAAATGTAGCTATTCCGATGAATATAGATGTAATTAAAAGGCTTAATAATGCCGCCAAAAGTTTACTAATATATATCTTAGTTCTAGATACAGGTTTACTCATTAAAAAATCAGCTGTCAATTCTCGTTCTTCTTCTGAAAGAATAGAGAATCCATAATTTGCACTTTGTATTGCTATAGCAAGCTGCATCATTGTAAATGTTAATGAAAAGAAACCCTTTAGACTAGTTAAAGACAATCCCTCTCTTACACCTAATGCTTGTAACATCTCTTCTGGAAAACTATTCATTACTGAATCAACTGATGCTGAATCTTGAGTCAATGTTGGGAAAAAAGCCATATAAAAAATCATAAAAGCCATCAACGATATCGACCATATAATAATAGATTTTTTCTTCATATCAAATTCCTGCTTAAATATATTCATTCTTTCACCACCTTGTATTATTTTAAATTAGGATATGATGAAGTCACCTAATTATACACACATAAACATAATCGCTCTTTATTGCTATTCGTAATAATGCATAAATACCTCTTCCAAAGTAGGTTCCTCTATATTTATATCTCTCATCTCAATAGAACTTATAGTTTTGATCATTGCATTGATATCACCTTTATAAAAGAATTTAAGCTCATCTTTATCCTGAACAAGCTTTGTAATTCCATTTAAATTAAATGCATCTTTATTTAAATTATTTCCGAGAATCGATATCTTTTTATAATTATTCTCTCGCAGTGTCTTTATATCTTGAACTTCAATGATCGATCCATCCTTAATAATTGCCACTCGATTACAAAGTTCTTGAACTTCGCTAAGTATATGGGATGAAAAGAATATAGTTGCCCCCTTTTTGTTTTCATCTCTTATTATGTTAAAAAACTTTTGTTGCATAAGTGGGTCTAGCCCACCAGTTGGCTCATCTAAGATAATTAATTTGGGTTCATGCAAAAGCCCTTGAACGATACCTACTTTTTTCTTGTTTCCATAAGATAAATCTTCAATTCGTCTATTTAAATCCAATTCCATAATATCTGATAATTCTTTAATTTTTTTACTACAATCCTTATCATAAAAACTTGCTGAATAATTTAAAAGATCTTTGACTTTCATTTTATCGTAGTAAAAAATTTCAGAAGGAAGATAACCAATATCCTTTCTAACTTCAGGCCCATATTCTATCGCATCTTTTCCAAATAATTTAGCTTCCCCTGATGTTGGGTGTATAAGACTCATTAACAATCTTATAGTAGTAGATTTACCTGCTCCGTTTGGACCTATAAATCCAAATATCTCGCCTTCTTTAACCTCTAAGTTTACATTCTCTATTCCAATTGAATTGCCATAAAGCTTTGTTAGATTTTTTATTTCAATTATATTCATATTTAAATCTCCTTTCATGCCATTCAAAATTAAACGTAAATTAGACAAATTTTGATACCCTAAAACACTAATCGCATTTTTAGTTATCAGTATATAATAAATACTACTTTCTAGATTCTTTATACTTTAAATAGTTTTGTCTTGCCTTTTTCAAATACGGTATAAATATTTGAATAATCAGAAGTATCCTTATGAAGTTCACGAAACTTCTATCTTTTCAATTCTTTTTCTACTACATAAATAGATGCCAATATAAGGATTAGAGCCAGACACAGATTAATTAATGTGAGTGTTTCGTGTTCTACGGGTATGAATAACCTTACTAACAATACCAAGATGAATGCAATCCAACCTAACTTAAACCATATTTGACCAAACCTTCTATTTGCATAAATCCAATTTTCTTTTGATGTCATCGATCTTTTAGTTCGATATCCAACAAAATAGTTAATATTTTTAGGCTGCTTTTTAGAAAATAGATAGCCAAAAATAATCATTATTATTGGTAATATTAAATCAACTAACCAAGTTAAATCATTCATTTATATTCGTCTCCTTATAATTATTTCAAGGTTTATATGGTAAAGAAAGCTTTCGTATTTACTATATCCTTAGTATTTAATATAAACATTGCTTGTTTTGTTGGTACATCTAATTCAAAAAAATTAATTCGACCTTTTCCTCAACAATATTTAAAGAAACTTCTTTATTTTGAAAATCTTTACTTCAGGTTTTCTTTCATAATTAACTGAGACCTTTACGAATCTTTGGGATAGCTATAAGATAAACTGCTATTGATAAAATAGTTACTAATGCAGCACTAATTAGCACTATGCCCCAATCTGCTGTTTTGGATAGTATTAAGTCGTTGGCTCTATATGCCCAGTAGAAAGGATTCCAGTACATCGTCCATTGCCACTTATCAGCTAATATTTCATATGCTGCAATTGCCGCAGCAATGGGTAACATAATCAACTTCACTCCACCTGCCGCTTCAATTACATCTTTTGAAGCGAGCCCTTGAAGAAACCCAACAATAAATGTCAGTATCATAGATGTAAGTCCAATCAATATAAGCATTAACCAATTAATGTCGTTATAGCCCATTATTAGCAAGGAAATAATTATACTTCCCATGGCTACTACACCGCCTAACATGCCTTTTCCTATAATAAAGGTATTTTGACTAATAGGTGTTACATTCATGGCCTTTATTGTTTTATCTGATTTTTCTTCCACAATACCAAGTGCAATAATCATACCAGCTAACATAATTACCATGAGAATTAGTGCATTAGCAAGTGTTGTTTTTAATGGTGGTACCGTTTTTCCAAAATCTAATATTTCTGCTGTGGTATTTTCCCTTGTTGCACCAATTTTATAGAAAGCACTCATTGCCTTTACTGTCTCGTAATATGCTTCATCTTCATTACCTTCAATGATAATTTCATATCCCTGATCAATTGGTACTACACCCACTACATCATCTCTTTTATTAATACGTCTTTCAAGTTCTTCCATACTGTCGACTATTTCCACCTGTACATAGTCTTCCATGTACTCTATATGATCTGCTGTGTCACTCTCTAGAAGTGCAATAGTCGAAGCGCTATCTGTAACTCCCGGAGCAAAGAACACTATACCTACTGCCAAAAGAATAGGTATGGCAATAATATAGATTAACATAGAATCTCTTCTTGCTATTGTTGCATCCTTACGGAAAATCCTTAAAATTTTCTTCATCATATTATCCCCTCCTATACCGTCAATGTCTTCTTAAATCTAGAATTTGCCATTGCTAATAACAATATTCCAGATACTAGAAATACTAATGAATATAGTATTACATTTGCAATATCCCCTTGTCCCATCAATAAATCTTTCATAACCTGCAGGGCGGGATATGTTGGGAAGAACCTTAACCATACTGGATCAAAGCTACTGATATAGTAAGAAAAAGCAGGTAATGCAAGTGTAATCATAATAGTATACAAAACCCCAAATGCTTTACTAATCGTATCAAAGAAACTTGAGATTAGTAGTCCCAAAGATGAAAATGCAAATGTTGTAACTAGTAAAAATAGGTAGAAGAGTAAATAATTTGGTCTTAGCTTCATAATTGGAATAACTATTATCGTAGAAGATATAATTACTGTTGTCATAACAACAAATATCTTAGTAACTAAATAGTTCCATATGGATGAGGGTGTTACTGCAAAAGCCTTAATAACGCCTTCGTCTTTATCCAAGAAGACATAAGCCATAATGATGAAAATCCCCATTAATGCCCCGGCAATTACAACAAATATGGGTACAACAGCTTCTTGATTGTCCATAGGAACAGTGTTTGCACCTGTCTCTCTAATGACCTGTGTATCCATTTGTGCGTCTATTTCATCTTGGGAATAGGTGTGAAGCACATATAACATATTTGAATAACGGTCAGTCTCGTATCCTTGTAAAAAATACCTATATGAAAAATCTCCCTCTTCATTCACTGTAGTTGTGGCTGCCACATTACCATTTTGAAAAGATAACCTTAGAGCATCTTCTTCACTATCTAAGATATGGGCAGTTTTCCCAATTTTCCCTGTTTTTTCCCTAAGTCCTACAAATGTCCTTGCAGTGACAGTTTTACTATCTTTAAAATCATAAGATACGACTTTTCCCGTATCCTCGTTTTTAAGTTCAAAAGCTATGGGGTTAAGCTCAAATTCAGTATCATCAATCCACCTGGCTCTACCTTCTGTAATATCTTTATCTACCAAATAATCAAATACTTCATCTGACATATCGTAATAGAGATACTCTACTTGTTTTCCATCTGGTTCTGGATTAATTGCAAATAGTACTACTAGTAACAAAATCACCGCAACCAATATCTCTATATAGAAGTAAAAGCCACGAGAAGCAATTTTCATTTCTTTCAGGTAGCTAGAAAACATTTTCATCTAAATAAGCCCCCTTCCAGTTACTTGTATAAAGATTTCCTCTAGAGTCGCTTCTTTTGAGTGCATAGTTTTGATCTCATAGGACTTAATAATATTAGCAATCTTTTCTTTATCACTATCATCAACTGTTTTTAAGGTCTCTTTATATATCTCTCCTTCTTTAACATATTCTATTTCAACTAACTTTTCTCCGTATTGTTGTTTGAGATTCTTTGGTGTATCAATAAGCTTAATTTCACCGTCTATGATAAAGGCAACACGGTCACAAAGTTCATCTGCAATATACATATTATGTGTTGTAAGAAAAGATGTTGTACCTTTTGCTTTTTCACTTCGAATAATATCTTTTATAGTAGCTGCTATGGCCGGGTCAAGTCCAGTAGTTGGTTCATCAAGAAACCATATCTTTGGATTATTGATCATTGATCTTGCAAAAGTTAGACGGTGTTTCATTCCTTTGGAAAATGAACCTGCACGATCATTTCCTTTACCTTCAAGGCCAACTAATTTAAGAAGTTCTTCCGGGTCTCTAGTTGGTACATCAAAGAGATCTGCATAGTACTTAAGATTCTCCAAAGCAGTCAACTTACTATAAATATTGGATTGCTCAAAGGATACTCCAATCCTATTGAAACGTTTATTGTGTACTTGTTTTAAGTCATAACCGTCAACAGTAACTTTCCCTTTTTGAAGTGGTAAAAGTCCAGTAAGAATATTTTGCACCGTTGATTTCCCTGCACCAGAAGGCCCAAGAAATCCAAATACTTCACCTTCCTTAATTTCAAAACTTACATTTTTAGCTTGAAATTTTTCATTATTATTGTAAGAATGATATAAATTTTCAACTTTAATCATAAAAACACTCCTTTTATTTTGAATTTTAATTTTCTTATTTAAGCAAAGCTAAATAAGGGCGACCAAGCATCTGGCACTAGTCTTCTTTGTAGAAACATACTTTGAGCATATCAATATAGACAAGAATTTGTTTTTCAATAACTTTGTAATCAAACTTCATTTTTTTATCTTTAATATTTCTTCTAAATTCATCTCCACATTTTTCGATAGTCCATTGAATTATATTTATTGCCCTCTTAACATCTATATCTTCTTTAAAAAGAGAATAGTCAATATTATGCGTATAGATTTGGCTATAGAGTTCTAGTGGAAAATCAGGATTTATATGCATAATTTCCTCTGTAGTTTTATCCTGAAATACAAGAAGTGAAAAGTCACCTAAATAAGGATACCTTTGCATGATTTTAAATTTAATCATTGATATTTCTTTTAATCGTAGAAATATATCCTTTTGATTCCAATCTAATTCATCTACTATTCCTTCTATAATTATTTTCATAGAAAAATATTCTAGATATTTATATAGATTGTCTTTAGTTCCAAAGTAATGAAACAAAAGACCTTTAGATATACCTGCATCTATTACAATTACATTTGTTGAAGCTTTTTGAAATGAATTTATACTAAATTCCTTCATAGCACTATTTATAA
>JAGQHW010000230.1 GCA_020431645.1 Carnobacterium sp.
GCGCACTTATACACGATTAAAATCGTATGTGCTAAAAGCAAAAAAGTAAACCTAAAAAGATCACTTAAGTGTCTTTTTAGATTTACTTTTTTGCGTGTGAAAATTCCTTCGGAATTTAAAAATTCGCTTTGCTCATGTAAAAAAATAAAAGCATACAGAATATTAAACTAATTTTTTTGATATGCTTTTTTATCAAATTTTTCTTTAAATTCCCACAAAGTAAGAGGCTGGATACGTCTTGTTTTAACAGCATGGATTACTTTTATATAAATTTCTTGCTTTAAATCCTCTTGCTCTTGAAAAGAAGTATTTTGTAGCGATTTTTTAATCTTTGGCTGCATAGCATGAAGTACTTCAATAATTAATTGATTGTCATTGTTTCGATTATGTTGTTTCTTCATCGTTATTCTTCCTCTCTTTTTTTAATTCTTTTTTCATGTCGGTAAGCGCTTTTTTATTTAATTTAGAAATATTTTGCGGAGAATTTCCAAAATATGAGGCAATTTCTTTGTTAGATAAACCATAAATAAAAATCATCTCTAATATCTCTTTTTGTTTGTCTGTGAGCTTAGAAAATGCTTGATAAAGGTTCTCGTCACTTATCTCTTCTGATAATTTCTGACTTTTTGTAATAACTTGGTTAACTACTGAAGTGTCTCCATTTTCTGTAAGATCGATAATTGTTGCTCCCGTATCGTTTACTGGCATATCTAAGTTTAAAAGATACCTGTTCTTTACTTGCTTTAGTTTTCTATTTATTATTATAAATAAGATAGATTAAACCAGATATACAAAATTATTTGGGCGCTCGTTTTACAAGGTGGTGTTAATCGTGAGTAAAAAAAAGACTAAGTTTTCGGTTATAAGTTTTATCCTTGGGTGTTTTTACTTCTTTCTCTCTTTTGTATTGCTTCATGCATATTGGATAGGAGGACCATTTGAAAGCTTTTTAAGTCTTCTAGTGACCATTTATCTAGGAGCATGTACATGGG
The DNA here is from genome assembly GCA_020431645.1 of Carnobacterium sp. Lineage (GTDB taxonomy): Bacteria > Bacillota > Bacilli > Lactobacillales > Carnobacteriaceae > Carnobacterium_A. The sequence goes on from JAGQHW010000230.1 coordinate 993, forward strand.
CTTTTCCATATATAATAGCTGAATTGGACCAATTGGATTCTGTAAGTGAGCGGCTCGGTTATACTATTTTTGAAGTATTGAGTATCGTACTTTATTTTGTAGCCCCTTTCATCTATATTTGGTTGGAATTCTTTAATGAAAAAGATAAAAAATAAGAATTAAGAATAATGTAGAACCTGGTTTTGCGAGGGGGTATCCGGTATGAGTAAAAAAGAAAAGATTGAGTTTTCAGGTTTAGGTTTTATCGTTGGTTGTTTTTGCTTTTTCTTCTCTTTTATATTTCTGCATACGGCTTGGTTAGGAGATCCGTTCGAAAGCCTCTTGAGCATTCTGGTGATCATTTATCTTGGCATATGTACATGGACTCTTTCATACACATTAAAAGAGTTGGATAAAATCATTGATTTTGTCATTGAAAAACCCCTGGGTCATGTCATTTTAACAGGAGTGTATATAGTACTTTATTTTGTGTCACCTGTAGTGTTTATTTGGTTGAAATTTTTTGACAAAAAATAAAGAGTATTTATTGATAAGCTATTCTCAGTTCATATCATCCTCTTTAATCTCTTAAACGAAGGTTGTAAATAATCTCATAAATCAAAATACTCTTACAAAAATCTTTTTTATTTCTTCTGCTTTCGTTAGGATAGTACTTCTGGTTGAGCAATTCTTGTTAGAATTATAAGTTACTAAGTAACAAGTTATTTTTGAATGTAATAAGTTACTGCTTTTCTGCGGTGTGCAAGACTTTCTGAACGTCTTCAATTCAACAAAGAGCCAAGGCAGGCTTTTATTTATCTTAATACATGAATTTAGATAGAATCATTTATCTTTTATACAACCCTAGTAATATAAAGCGAGCGCCAGTAAATATCTGGTATAGCCTGTTATACCAAAATAAATTTTG
>JAGQHW010000231.1 GCA_020431645.1 Carnobacterium sp.
AAAACAACCCATTATACATAGCAAAGTAGGGCTTTTATTTTTTTTAGTAACAAAAGAATCTTGTTTTAACAAGGTTTAGAATACACGATTCTATCCAATTTCATGTATCTATGAGATGAAACACATTTTTTTATCTACTTCTTTTGGAAATTGGAGTTCATAAGTAACTTCACCTTTTGAAAGAGCAGAGAAAATAGCTTCTAATTCTTTGTCGATATCTTCTTTAGTAGCATAATAGCCCAATTGGTCGATAGATTCTCCCCAAAAAGTTTGATCATAGACACCTATCAATAGGCCATAAGGTTGATTTTTCTTGGGTTTGAATACTTTACTGACTTTAAATTTATAGTGGTTTGCCATTGTATTAGTAATACTACTCCTAATTGTCAGTCTATTCGTGCTAGTTTTTATTAGTCTATCTATTTTGGTTTTGTCTAATGTTTGATCTCCTAATAAATAATCAAATGAAACATTGAATAGGTTAGAAATTTCAGTTAGTTTTCTTATATCCGGTGTAGCTTCTCCCATTTCATATTTAGAAATGGTTTGTCTAGATACATCTAATTTTTCTGCCACATCTTCCTGAGAGAGAGAGGTTTCTTTTCTCAGAAGTCTTAATTTTTCACTAAACATACAATTCCTCCTTACTGTTTGTCTCAGATGAATCTATCATAAGCTATACATAAAGGAATGACTATCAAATAAATAAGGCAAATTCGCAACTCGTAGTTGCGAATTTGCCTTTTCCATAGATAGATAGGCATTCTATTTTATAAAACACAATATTAATTAATTAAGGTTCTGAATAAATGACTCTATAGGATTTCATGTATAAAAAGATTATTCAAATAAATAACGATATTGACAAGTATACTTGTCTACGATATTCTATACTCAGACAAGTCTACTTGTTATTAAGAAAGGAGATTAATTATGAAAAAAGAAAAGATATTAAACAGTTACCGAAATGAAAAGAGCGATGAAGGTAATGACTATATCAATAGTATGAGTGACGAGAAAGGTTTCTTTGCTATGTTTATGTTAATCATGCTTATAACTGTCTATAAAATATATATGGATTTGCCGTTTGGGGATACTGGTGCAATCCCATTAACTTTTTTATCTTTTCATAGCTTTAATCGTTATAAGCAAACGAAAGAAAAAAACACCTTGGTCTATGGTATTGTTACTGGGTTTATTGGTGTTGCATTCTTAATTTGGTATGTGATTGAAACGATATGAGTGAACTAGATAAAAATTATTCAGAAGATACAAATTTAGAACTGAAAAATCATTTAAAAAACATCCGTATAGAATTAGGATTTTCTCAACAACAACTCGCAGATATGATCGGTGTTTCTAGAAATACGATTGGTTCAATAGAGAGATGTGTGTTTGTTCCTACAGCAAAGTTAGCATTGATATTATGTATCGCTTTAGATAAAAAATTTGAAGAGTTGTTCTACTTTGATTAATTATAAAAAATCAAAACATCTTGTTAATACAAAGTTCTAGATACACGGTTCTATAACAAGTCGTGTATCGGGAATCCTATGTAATAGGGTTCTCTTTTCCTCTAAAAGCAAAGGCATTTAGAGGAAATTATCAATACGATACACCTTTTTGATAAAAAAAGGACAGAGCATAAAATGCAACCTATCCCTTTTATATGTATTTTTTTGAGTTTGTCATACTTATGCTTCAGGCAAACTTGCAACTAACATTTATAAGTTTTACTTAGGATAAAATTGGTATAAATAAAATTTGCATAAAAATGTGTGTTGTTACATGAGCAACCATAGAATAGGCTAATCCATGTTTCCAGTACAAATAACCAAATCCTAGCCCACCTATTCCATTTAAAACAAACATTCTGATTAATATAGGTATAGAA
>JAGQHW010000232.1 GCA_020431645.1 Carnobacterium sp.
CAGTATACCATGTAATCATGTATTGGAGGAGGTTATAAAAAAAGAACCCTAGTGTTAAAGGGTTCGGGATACACGATTTTATCCAAATTCATGTATTGAATTATTCTATTTATACATTATTTGCCTGATACGATTCTTCTACCGTTTTTTTTATATTTTCGTAACATAAACCATATATTTCTTTATTCCATACGCGTCTATCATATACAGCGTTGGGTTTCTTGGGGTTTCTCGGGTGTGTAGGTGTTCCACTTGCAATGATATCATTCACTAATTGTTCCAATTTTGACTTATCGACACTATTACTAACCTCTGCCATCCAAAAAATTAATTCTCCACATTTTAGATTAATCTCCCGTAAATCATCATCATTTTTAAAGTCACAATAGGATTTAATCAAATGCCACCATTGATTAGGCTCGCCTTTCCTATAATCAATCTCTACACCTTGTTCCTCTGCAAAAAAGATATAACCATCTTTATCGTTGCTTTGCTGATAGCCAGCTTTTATTAGTTTTTCAGTCAAAGGGCAAGGATAGTGTTCTTTATTTTCATAATAACTTCTAATTTGTTTAATTAGCATTTTATTACCTCCAATAAATTTATATATAAGATTCTATAAAGATGTCATGTATTCTATTAACCGTTATTTTTTATATTCAACTACTATATTGTATATGACATATGTCTAATTCGGTTTCCATCCTCCATATTCTACATCATTAGTGCCGTTCCCAACGCCAATTGTTGTATGTCCATCTGAAGTTGTTTGTTCCCAAATATCTTCAGCTCCTTCTCCATTAAGATCAGTTATCGTACCATATTCACGGTTATTATTATCTGCTGGAACTTGTGGCGTTGGACTAGATGGTTGTGCTTGTGAGCTTCCACTTGTACTGCTGGAGTTATTTGAACTTGGTGACTGTATATTCGAACTAGAGTTTCCTGTGTTGTTACTTGCTGCATCGTTGGAACTACCAGAAATACTATTTTCGCTATAATTACTGCTACTTTTGTTTTCTGCTTGTGAAACTAGTTCAGCTTCGGCTTGTTGTTCTGCGGCTAATTTTTCTTCCACTTCTTTTTTCTCTTTTGCTACTTTTAATTGATTTATTTTGTCTTTGAATTCTTTTACAAGAGTATCGATTTTAGCAAAAGCTTCTTGTTTTTGCTCTTTAGAATACATAATGCTTTGTTCGCCTTCAATATTTTCTTTAATTATCCCTAAAATTGTAATTCTTTCCTCTAGTATTTCGCCTTCTTCAGCCTCTTTAGCTTCTTCAGCTCTTTCTCTTTCAACATATGAATCATTGTTGTCTCTGAATGATTTTTTAGCTGCTGTCACATTTTCCTTATATTTATCTAAAATTACTTTATCAGTTATTTCACTATTTTTATATTCTTTTTGTTCACTTAACAAATACTTATAACTACTTAGTTTTTCGTGGTCATCTTCTTGTCCAAGTAAAATCTCTTGATCAAATTTCATAATACTAAGTTGATTTTTAATGTCTGCCTGATGAGCAATTTCTGCCTCTTTTTTGTTAGCTTGGATAGTTAAAAATGAAACTCCTCCAACGATTAAACCTACTACTACCAATCCAGCGATGATATACGTCAATTTTTTATTTTTCATATTATTTTATATGCATAAATTTTCATATTTACTAGTGCATATGTCCTCCTATTTTCTTTATATGTATTGATTTTATATGAATTGTAAAAGTAAGAAAGAATGTCAAAAATATTTATCCACTTAATGTTTTTAACACTCTTTTTTTAATTTTAAAGTATTCTGGATATATGACTTTAAATAATTTATGTATCTGAACTATTTGTATTATATTAAATTTTTTTGAGAGCAGTTATTATGGTGATTCGTTAAAT
>JAGQHW010000233.1 GCA_020431645.1 Carnobacterium sp.
GACTAGAAGTAATAATCGTTTGGCTAGTGGTCCAGTCACTCGTTATTCTTCAAAGAGCTAATGGAAAAAGTTTTTTGAAGCTAGTCTTTTTTATTTACATATTATTTTAAGTTCTCTACCGGCTAACTTCCATGTAAAGTATAACCCACTATACTTTCCATCGTAAAGTGTGGTCTCTGCGAGGCTAAAAACCCTCTGTTCACTCTGTCCCTTTTTTCGCCTTTAGGCTGAAAAGGTTCTTCGTGAACAGGCCCGAAAAACGACGGAATAACCGTCTACTTTTTTCGGGCAAAACAAAAAATCCCCCTTTGCCTTTTTGGCAGGGGGCTTCTTTAAATATAAAAAAAAGAATTCATTTTAATTAATAGACACTTGTAAACGATAGCCTTTTTAATTGTTTATAATAGCGTATTGGAATTAAGGTAGATTGACAAACGAGTGATCAAATAGATATACTTCATTCAAATAATCGTTTGAATGTGAGGTGAGATGAATGGAAAAAGTTTGCCAAGTGACTATCGTACATAAAGAAAAAGTAAATGTAATAAAAAATAAATTAGATCAAAAAGATTTTTCAAACTTACTTGTGTTAGGGAAATGTTTCAGCGATTCTTCTAGAATTAAAATTTTCTATGCTTTAGAAACCTATAAGGAAATGTGTGTATGTGATTTAGCAGAAATACTTACTGCTAGTGTCGCTACAACGTCACACCATTTACGCTTTTTAAAAAAACATGGAATGGCAAAATCACGTCAAGATGGAAAAGTAGTTTATTACTCTTTAGCGAATGAAGACACTCTTTCCGCTATTCGTGTTTTTTTAAAGTTATCAGATAATCTATCTATGAAACCTTAGTTTGGAGGAAGTTATTTTGTTACAAAGTATTTTTTCAGCTATCGCTGTTTACATTTCTACCAGCATTGATTATTTGTTTATCTTGCTAATTATCTTTTCTCAAAGTCACACACAAAAAGGTATTCGTCACATTTTTTGGGGTCAATATCTTGGTACAGGCATTTTGGTAGCTGTAAGTTTGTTTGCTGCTTATGTGCTGAATTTTATTCCGCAAGATTGGATCATTGGACTTCTTGGATTAATTCCAATTTATTTAGGTATCCGTGTCGCTGTGATAGGCGAAGAGGAGGAAGAAGAAGAGGAAGTCGTTGAAAAGCTAGAATCTAGAGGAACCAGTCGGTTATTTTGGACGGTCGCCTTAATAACCATTGCGTCAGGTGGCGATAATTTAGGTATTTATATTCCCTACTTTACTTCGTTAGCTGTTTCAGAAATTGTTATTACTTTAATCGTATTTGCTATCTCTGTTGCGGTTCTTTGCTATGTCAGTTATAAATTAGCCAAAATTTCCTTTGTTTCCGAAACGTTAGAAAAATATGAACGAATCATTGTTCCTATCGTGTTTATTGGTTTAGGAATTTATATATTATTCGAAAATGGTACGATTCAAACTTTATTAAGTTTATTTAATTAATAAATAATTTGACTGTTAGTACAAAAAAAAGACAGCGATTAAAACTCGTTGTCTTTTTTTGTACTAACAGATTGGCGCATTATCCAAATAGTATCATTTGATACATAAAACTAGATAAAGTCATGTATGTAAAACATTGTTAAATCAATAGTTATTTTACCTTTTTATAACTAATAAAACGCATGAATTCAATGTCTATTAATCTCTCTTTTGGTAAATTTTTTAAGGTAATAGAACAATTACTATACTAGAAATTAAATCAAATATAGATCCAATTAATTTTTTAGTAGAATAAGTTAATTTTTGGAACATATTTTTCAACTCTCCATTCCTTTTATATTTACATATACATGAAATTGCTTAGAATCATGTATTGCAAAATAAGAGATT
>JAGQHW010000234.1 GCA_020431645.1 Carnobacterium sp.
ACAAAAAGAAGAACGTCCGCAAAAAACTCTGCCCTGTCTGCGAGCGCGAGTTTAGTTGGACTAAGAAGCTTGATAAAAACTGGGAGAGCATGGTCTATTGCTCAGACCAATGCCGACGGGTGAAAAAATATGAAGGGTTGGATCATCAAAAAGAAGATAAGTAGGCAGTAAACATTAACCATAGATATTAGATATACGGCACAAGGGAGCAGGTAATGGCACATAAAAAAGTAAACCTACCGCAAAAAACCTGCCCCGTCTGCCAGCGCCCGTTTACGTGGCGTAAGAAGTGGGAGAAGGATTGGGAGCAAGTGATTTATTGTTCTGAGCGTTGTCGCAGTAAAAAGAAGAGATAAAAAATATTTAAGAATTATTATATATGACTCAAGAACACTAAAACTTTGATATCTCTTTATTCAAATTTTTCCAGTGATTTTTTGTTTGTTTTTTGACTTTATTAGAATCAAGTATCTTACTTGCCATATTAGTATAAGTAATGAAATTTCCCCAATTATAAACGGATGTTTTTTTCCACTGATCTGTTTTACCAAAGACACGTTTATACTTTAAACTACGATAAGATCCTATATAAGAATACTGTTTATACAATGCTCTGTTGAAAATTTTTCCGTTAGAATCATTTCTCATTCTTTTTGAATAAAACACCCTACGTCGAACGCCAGATTTCATTTTTCTATAATATCTAGATAAAGAACTTGTCTTTAAATAGGTTTGTTCTCCATCAAAGCTAAAACCTAGATATTCAAAATTGCTATTAATGCTATTTGAGTTAATCTTCTCTGAGAATTCCTGTAAACAAACTCTTTTGTTTTTTCTATACTCAAAATGAAATATTTGAGTTTTTTCAGCCTTTATTTCTAATCGAGAAACATTTACAATTGATTGGTTTAATAATGAGGTAATTTGTTCTTTATGTTCTTTATCACAAATAACAACAATGTCATCAGAATACCTTCTATATAAGCCATTTATTTCTTTAACTTTGTTATAAATAATATCATCGAAATCCAACATATATAAGTTTGCTAAAGTGGAACTGATCGGAGAACCTTGACAAATCCCATAATCTTTTAATTTTCCTTTCTTATCATATTTGTTATCTACTATTAGACCGTTAGACCGGATTTTATGAATATCTTTTTTTTCACAAAAAGCAATAGCATTTTGTGTTTTCATGTATTCTATTCTTTTTACTTTTTTACGCTTAATAAAACCTGGGTTTTTTTCAGTTAAAATTTCGTTTTTGAATATTTTAAAAAGTAGGTTTTCTTCGATATGTGAATATTTAGTTATACTCTTGAATACTTTATAGTGGTCGATAGGTAAAGTCTCATAGTTCATTACTTTACACCAAGATTTCTTAAGAATTTTATGATCTAGATTATCGAAAAACCCCGTAATATCTACAGCTATAGCGACTAAATCTCGATCGTTATTTACTCTAATATAGTTGAAAACCTCATTAGCAAAATCAATATTACATTTATTTCTATTTTGGTTATGACGTATCTTCCTATATGCAGTAACAACTTCATTTAATTCTTTAGATACTAATAGATTTTCATAGCTCTTCATAAGCAATGATGAATAGTAAGAATAAATATTAGCATCTAGATGACTAGCGTAATAGATATCTCTAATTTTAGGCTGTATTGTTTTACGAACTTTTTTATTTTCATGATTACGACGAGGCGAACCAAATTCATCATATTGTTTTTTAGTTCGTTTAGAATGTATCTGTTTGTGGATAAAAGGAAGAAAAGAATGTTTTGATATTTTTTTACTATCTTTAACATATTTACATACTTTGCTCTTTTCTTTTGCTGTTATTGGTAGTCCGATATGAGGGT
>JAGQHW010000235.1 GCA_020431645.1 Carnobacterium sp.
TCTTTATCTATCCTAAGTACATTTCTAAATATTGGTATATCTTTAGCAATGATGTTTACATTGTTTGAAAAAAATCGGTATGTTGGAAGAGTTGTAGGAAGCTCAGGAGCATTTATTTTGATAGGGTTGCTCATTTACTTTGCGATAATGTTTAGGGGAAAAACATTATTCAATAAAGAATACTGGAAGTTTTCTTTAAAAATAGCTATACCGCTTATCCCTCATGCGTTGTCTAACGTTCTCTTAAGTCAGTTCGATCGTATAATGGTAAACAGCTACTCAGGTGCTCATGATGCGGGGATCTACTCTTATATTTATAATCTAAGTGTAGTCTTAAGCGTAGTATGGGCTTCGACTAATAATGCTTGGGTTCCGTGGTTTTTTGGCGAGATGGAGAAGAAAGATTATAAAAAGATTAAAAAAACGTCGAATTATTATATGTTATTGTTTGGTGCAATTACTTTAATTAGCATGTTGTTATTGATTGATATAGCTAAATTAATGGCACCAGAAGAATATTTAGTTGGAATTCCGTTGATTATTCCGATTCTTTTAGGCTATTTTTTCCAATTTTTGTATAGTTTACCTGTAAACGTTGAAAACTATGAGAAAAAAACTAGTTATATCGCTATAGGAACCATTGCTAGTGCGTTAATAAACGTCGTTCTAAATATCATCTTTATACCAAAATATGGGTATATTGCTGCTGGTTATACTACTGTTGTTGCCTACTTCTTCTTATTCATTTTTCATTATATTTTAGCGAAAAGAATAATAGGGAAACAATTATTTGATACTAAAATGATAGTTACTGTAACGACAGTTATCGTGACATTATCATTTGTAATGTTCTTCTTAACGGATTATGTAATCTTACGTTACTTCATGGTTATTCTTTTACTAGCTGGATTATTTTTTATTTTAAAGAAAATTAGAAAAAGAAAATAATAAAAATAAGAGGTGCTTTATGAAAATAGGTGTTATAGGATTAGGCTCAATGGGTAAACGAAGACTTCGTTTATTAGCAGATTTTTTCCCACAAATAATTTTAATCGGAGTAGATTCTAGAAAAGATCGACAAGAAGAAGTGGAAAGTATTTTTAATATTAAAACGTTTGAAAGTTTACAAGAAGCAGTAAAAGAAGGGCAAATAGAAGCCGTGTGTATTTGTACTTCCCCGATTAGTCATGGAAGTATTATCTTAGAAGCTTTAAAAACAGATTTGCATGTCTTTACCGAAATTAACCTCTTAAATGATTATTATGAAGAAGCGATAGAAGTAGCTAGAGTGAAAAACTTACATCTTTATCTCTCTTCTACTTTTCTTCATCGTCGTGAAATCAAACTATTTGAAAAAGCGATTAAACAAGATCCAAAAGTAACGTATCGTTATCATGTAGGACAATACTTGCCTGATTGGCATCCCTGGGAGTCATATAAAGACTTCTTTGTAGCTAATAAAAAAACAAATGGTTGTCGTGAAATATTTGCTATTGAACTTCCGTGGATTTCAAAAGTTTTTGGAAAGATTGAATCCTTTGAGCTTCAAAAACAAAAAATTAGTGGTCTAGACATAGATTATCCGGATAACTATGCTTTAATTGTTAAACATGAATCAGGTATTTTCGGTACATTAAATGTAAATATTCTATCGCGGGTTGCGAAACGTGACTTAGACATTATAGGTGAAAAGACTCAAATCTCATGGGATGGTTCTCCAGATGGTTTGTACCAATGGAATGAAACAAATAAACAAATGATGAAAAAAGATTTATATACAGGTTATATGGATGATAAAAATTATTCTAAAACGATTATCGAAGATGCCTACTTGGAAGAGATAAAAGAATATATTGCATTA
>JAGQHW010000236.1 GCA_020431645.1 Carnobacterium sp.
AAGGCTGGGTTCCCTGGTTATCTAGGGAAACCTATATCTATAATTGGTATTAATAAAATAAGCGTTGGTAAAAGAGTTCGTATTTACCCACATGTGCGTTTAGAGGTTCATGGTAAAAATTCAGAACTAATTATTAATGATAATGTTGGTATTGCTCAAAATGTACATATTACATGTAGTGGGAATTTGGTTATTGGAAAAAATACTACAGTTTTAGCTAATGTTTTCATTACAAATATTGATCATGATTATACAGAAATTGACATCCCTATTTTAGAGCAAAAACATATATTAAAAGAAACTATTATTGGTGAAAATTGTTTTATAGGAATCGGGGCTGCAATTCAAGCAGGAACAATTTTGGGCAAACAGTGTATTGTTGGTACTAATTCTGTTGTTAGGGGAGTGTTCCCTGATTACTGTGTGATAGTTGGTAATCCAGCAAAAATTGTTAAAAAATTCAATTTTGATACTCAAACATGGGAAAAATATGTCAATTAAAAATGTACTAATTACTGGTGGTGCTGGATTTATCGGTTCCAATTTAGCTTTGAAGCTTATTGAAAAGGGTTATAAAGTTACAGTATTAGATAGCTTATCTCCTCAGATTCATGGTGAAAATCCTACTGAAACATCTCCTCTATATTTAAGTATTAAAGATAAAGTCAGATTTATTCAAGGTACGGTTACGAGTAAAGAAGATTGGGAAAAAGCGTTGGAAGGGCAAGATGCTATTGTTCATTATGCAGCAGAGACAGGTACTGGACAGTCGATGTATGAAGTCGAAAAATATGTAGACGTTAACATCAATGGGACAGCATTAATGTTAAATTTACTTGTGAACGGCTCATACAACGTAAAAAAAGTGATTGTTGCATCTTCTCGTTCGATTTACGGTGAAGGTAAATACATCAGCAAAGAGTTAGGTGCTGTATACCCTACGCAACGTGAATCCATTCATATGGATCAAGGTGATTTTGAAGTCAAATATCCTAATTCTTCAGCATTGACTTTGGTCGGTACAGATGAAGAATCAAAAATTCATCCTTCATCGGTTTATGGCATCACTAAACAAAACCAAGAACAAATGGTCTTGACCGTGTGTCCTACAGTCGGTATTGCAGGCGTTGCATTTAGATACCAAAATGTCTATGGTCCAGGTCAATCACTAAAAAATCCGTATACAGGAATTTTATCGATCTTCTCAACTCAGATTAAGAATGGCAATAATATCAATATATTTGAAGATGGCTTAGAAAGTCGTGACTTCGTTTATATTGATGATGTTGTCGATGCGACAATTTTAGGCCTTGAGAAAGAAGAAGCCAATAATCAAGTGTTTAATGTGGGCACTGGTGTTGCCACAAATGTACTTACAGTTGCGAATGAACTCGTAAAAAACTATGGTGTTGACGTTTCAATAAACGTATCGGGTAATTACCGTTTAGGTGATATTCGTCATAATTATGCGGATTTAACAAAGATCAATAAACTTCTAGGTTTTAATCCAAAAGTTTCATTTGAAGAAGGTTTAAAAAAATTTGCAGAATGGGTAAATACTCAAGAGGTACAAGAAGACAAATATCAAAAGTCAATTGAGGAAATGAAAGCAAAAGGATTATATAAGTAACATGAGTAAACTAGAGCATCTGAAAGGAAAAAAAATTCTATTTTTTTGTGTACAAACTTTTAACTTGGAAAAAGACCTAATTAGGCAGTTTGAAAAATATGGTGCTAAGGTTACTTATTTCGATGAAAGGCCATCTAATAGTATTCTTACTAAGGGTATTATAAGAATCAATAGACGTT
>JAGQHW010000237.1 GCA_020431645.1 Carnobacterium sp.
GATTTTTTGAAAAAAGCATAGGTCTAGATAATCAAGCTAGATTTTTTAAAACTCCACATTGGTCAATTGTACATAAACCATCACAAGTACCTCTTAAATCAGATAATTGTTCAATAAGCTTTTGTTGCTTGATTATATTTTCTCTGATAGCACTGACATGTAAGTCAATTAATTCATTCACATCTGAACAATTTTTCTCAGGTTTGTCTTTATAGGTAAGTAATTGACGAATTTCATTCAAACTCATATTTAAAGTTCGGCAATTCAAAATAAATTTAATTCGCTCAACATAGCCTATATCGTAAAGGCGGTAATTTCCTTCCGTTCTTTCCGGTTCCGGAATTAAACCTTCCTTTTCATAAAACCTAATTGTTAATACTGAACATGAGGTTTTTTTAGAGAGTTCACCAATTTTTAAATGCATTGAGTTAGTATTTCCAAAGATTCTTGACTCTATAGTAACTATAGGGATTCTAATATTCAAAGTTTATAATTTTTTTAATGGGTATAATTATGAGTGGTTGTGGATGTAGTAAAGAAACACCATGCGAAGATAAGAAATCTCAACAAGAAAATCATCCATCAATTGCAGAAGCAAACAATTCAAAGAATTGTGATAATACGCCTAGCTGTTGTGGTGAAGAGGAAGAAGAAAAATCTTCATCTCCTTGCTGTAACACTTCAAACAGTTGTGAAGATACCGCACAATCCTGTTGTGGTTCTGATCCCAAAGAAAATTTAAGCACTGAAGACGTTTTAAAAGATTCGCACTACATGAGTGAATACTTAGTTCCCAAAATGGATTGTTCTGCGGAAGAACAGATGGTTCGTATGGCGCTATCTTCAATTGATGGTGTTCAAAAACTCATCTTTGATTTACCTAACCGTTCTTTAAAGGTTCTACATAATCAAAAAGATGAAAATATAACCACCAAACTTGAAGCTTTGGGTTTTGGTGCAAAGCTTGTGAAGACTGAAACTTATATAAGCAATCAACAGGCTAAGCAAACAAGTACCTACACCATTCCTAAAATGGATTGCTCTGCTGAAGAGCAAATGGTCCGTATGGCTCTTGCAGATATTGAAGCAGTTAAAGGTCTTACTTTTGATCTTCCCAATCGAAAACTGAAAGTCTTCCATAATGAAGGGATTCAGCAAATTACGGCTAAACTCGAAGGACTGGGTTTTGGGGCGAAACTTGATGAAATACAGCTTTCTTCAGGCGATATACCTAATGAACCTGATCCTGTGAGACAAGCTAAAGTACTTAAACTGTTATTAGGTATTAATGCTCTACTTTTCTTTATAGAATTCATCAGCGGTATTATTGCTGCGTCTACAGGATTGATTGCTGATTCTCTAGATATGTTTGCCGATGCAGCCGTTTATGGTATTGCGCTATATGCCGTCGGAAAAGCTGCGAAATATCAAATAAAAGCAGCCCATTTCGCAGGTTGGATTCAGTTATTACTTGCTGTTATCGTGATTGTTGATGTCATTAGACGATTCATGTTTGGAAGCGAGCCAGAATCAACGCTCATGATTGTTATTGGCCTGCTCGCACTTATAGCTAACGTGACATGCTTATATCTTATTTCTGGTCATCGAGAAGATGGCGCACATATGAAAGCCAGTTGGATTTTCTCGGCGAATGACGTTGTCGTAAATATGGGCGTTATATTTGCCGGTGTACTCGTGGCGTGGACGGGATCAGCTTATCCAGACTTAATCATTGGCATACTGGTTTCTTTATTCGTACTTAATGGTGCCCGAAAAATTTTGGCTTTGAAGTAAG
>JAGQHW010000238.1 GCA_020431645.1 Carnobacterium sp.
TAGAGAAATACCCTCATATACTGGTAATTCTCGAATTTGATCTTTTGTTAATCTTTCCATTGAAATTTTGACCCTATGGTTACTTAATTTAAGTTACGCACATATAGTTAAACTATGCTAATCATGTTTTCAGATGTCGCATCAGTTCATAGAAGAAAGGTTGTCATTAAATATAATTCTCTTAGAATTCTTAAAGCCTTAGAAATTGATAACTCATCTATAGCTATGCGTATAGCCCTAATAATTTTCTAATGCTCACGACCAAATCTATATTTATCGGGAATTTTTCCGATTATCAATTTAGAGTAACATGATGCCGAATCAAGAAAATGAAGATTATTATTAATAATATGGAGCAAAGCGAAATCTAATCCATAATTTGAATTAAGCTTAAATACACTGCTTACTTTGATAATATGTTGATAGTTTGCCTATGCATAAGGAATAAACTATTTATTTCTTTAGTGATTTTTTTATTCTTAGGATCGATAAATACCTGAGTAATCCCTTCATGTCTGAACATATCAGGTCCAACTGGGTTACTAGCAAAAGGATTATGAAAAACGTAAAGCCCATCTTGAATTTTTTCAGAGTTATTATCACTTGTAGATAATTTGAAAATTGGTTTATGCTCTTCCTCTGACCACCAAACAGTAGAAATATAACGTTGGTGAGCAGCACTTGACATAGCTTCCACCTTACCCCAAGTAGCCGTAGTACTTAAAATTATAGCACTGATATCAGAATGACTTGTATCCTCAAACAAACCTAACTTAACTTTTGAACCGTTATCTTTTTCCACCGAACCAAGACTTACCTTCGGTGGTCCATTAGGGTATAAATGAGGGTTATCATTATATGCATCTTCATCTACATAAAAATCGTACAAAAGAGCCATAATGGGTATATCCAATTGTAAATTAAAATACGGCTGTTCAAAAGGAGCAACAGCTAATACAAATGGATTTGAATTCACATGACTTAATTTCGAGTATGTATTTTTATACTTTTTATATTTAGAAGCAATAGAGTTTGAAAGACGAACAATTGATTCAATATTCATCTTTGTAAATCGAGCTGGACTTCCCTCTATGATATCTCTTTCCCACTCAGGAGTTTTCCCCAATGCAGCTGCTGCGATAGTTGCTTCGACTACAATTTTCTTAGTTTGGTACTCAAGTAAAAAATCAGGAGATGGATAAGACCAATCCATCTTAAAATTTAATTCTTTAAACAAAGCATAAAGGTATATTTCCCAAAAGCTTGAATTAAAAGTTGTTTGGAACTCTTTAACAAACTTATTATCACGGTCAGGAAAATCATTAGCCCAACGTAGTAGCTCAAAACGATCAGCTTCTTTGGAAAGTTCCATTATAGAAACAAAGTTTTTATGTTGCTTATCCTCAGTTACAATAGGAATAAATAAATTCATAGACATGTAGACACCCTGTAGTGAGTTAACAATTTACTAGCTAAACCTCGCTGAAATATATGTCCAATAACCTAAGAGCAGTATGAGCAAGCCCCAAGATAATAAAAAGCACAAATAGTATGACTCACTATTAAGTGCGACGTAACAGTAAATGGCCAGTCTAATGCTCACTAACAGGGATGCTGAATATGCGATAAGTAAAGTAAACAGAGCCGTATTTTCAAATTCGGATAAATCTGGGCTATTTTCTGCACAAATATAAAAGAGAAAACCAAGTGAAAAAGCCCCACCAATCGTAATATGCAAAAATGATATTAGAACCAGTGACCAAATCGACATGAGTTATCCTTTAGTGGAT
>JAGQHW010000239.1 GCA_020431645.1 Carnobacterium sp.
AGTTTTTTTTATTTATATTTTATAGAATTGGAGAAAATAATCTAGAAAAAACCTGCTTAAATTTCAACCATTTTGATTGGTTATCTAGCATTTCTTGAGTTAATAAATAGCTTTTTTCAATATCTTTATAAAAAATATCTCTTTGTTGTTTAGCTACTTCAGGATCGTAAATAAACGCATTAACTTCAAAATTCAATTTAAAACTTCTTACATCAAAATTAGCCGTCCCTATTGAACAAATCTCTCCATCTATAACTATTGTTTTAGCATGTAAAAAGCCATTATCATAAATATATACTTCCGCTCCAGCAGCAATCATTTCCGCTGCGTAATACGTTGTTGCACGATAAATAAAAGGATGATCTGGCTTATTAGGAATCATAATTTTAACATCTATCCCTGACATTACTGCTATTTCTAGCGTTTCTAATAACGAATCATCAGGAACAAAATAAGGTGTTTGAATAAAAACAGATTCTTTTGCCATACTGATCATTTTTATATAACCTTTTTTTATTTGTTGTATCTCTGTATCTGGGCCACTTGATACAATTTGCATATTTGTTTTCCCTTGTTTTTTTATAAGTGGAAAATAATTTTCTTGATATTCCAATTTGTGATGAGTAACAGTTGCATTCCAATCCATTAAAAACCTACTTTGTAATGGCAAAACAGCATTTCCTTCAATTTTCATGTGAGTATCGCGCCAATAACCAAATTTTTTGTATTCTCCTAGGTATTCATCTCCTACATTAAATCCACCAGTGTATCCAATTTTACCATCGATAATAACAATTTTTCTATGATTACGGTAATTGAACCTTAGATTTATTATGCTATGACTTGAGCCGAAGAAAGATTCTGCACGGCCTCCTAAAGATTCTAATTTTTTGAAAAAATTGGACTTAAGTGAACGTGAACCTAATGCATCATAGATAACTAAAACTTCTACTCCTGCAGCTGCCCTATCTTCTAATGCTGTCAGTACTCTTCTTCCGATTTTATCATCTTTAAATATATAGTAAACTAAGTGAATATGGTGATTAGCCTTATACATATCAGCAATTAGTGATTCATATTTTTCTGTTCCGTCTGTAAATAATTGAACTTTATTTCCTTTAGTCAAAATAGATTCATCACTCTCAAGAAATAAACTCGCCATTTCTTTAGCATTTTCAGAGGCTTGCTTACTAGAAAGTAAGTCTTCATCATCTGCTAACATCTCTTTTTGCGCTTGCACTAATTCAAACATACCTATACTTTCTTGAGCTTTAATATCAAAAATCTTTTTCCTTGATAATTTATTTCCAACAAATAAATAAAAAACAAAACCAACAACAGGTAAGAACATCAACACGACTAACCAAGCCCAAGTTGCTGCAATATCACGCTTCTCTCTAAAGACTGTAATAATAGCAAAAAAAGTATTTAACGTAATAATAATGGAAGTAACAGATAAAAATAGTTGCATAAGCAATCCCTTCAAATCGTTTTTTCCTAATCTTACTATGTTCTATCATTTTTTACTAGTAATACCATGAAAATGATAGTGTCATACCATAGAAATTGAAGTTATTTTTTAACAAGTAATCACTTTATAATTTTTTTGTTTTAAATTCATACTTTTCATTTAGTGGTAAAAATAAATTAGGGCTTGTCTTATTTAGTAAAACCAACACCATTATCGTAACGATCATTGTGGCAAGTGCGCTACTTCCATTTGCAATAAATGAATACCATACTGGATTCATTCCTTCG
>JAGQHW010000023.1 GCA_020431645.1 Carnobacterium sp.
AGTTAGCAATACGAAGTAGCCACTATTCTTTTTTTTAATTTGTAGAACTTCACTGTTAATTGCGTAGTATAGATAAGCCGTGCCTAACACTATAGTCGTTTTGAATGCGGGCACACTCATAAAACTATTGTTATACTGTTGACGGAAGGTTTGTAAAAATTCTGTCATATAAATAATTGTGTTATCTAGGATAAATAGTAATAGTAACAAAGAAATATATAAAAAAATTTTTCTTTTGCTTTTTATAAAAAGTGCAAAGCTAGAAGTTAGTGCAATGGAAAAAAGAATAAGCAAGAAAATATTATATAAGAAGGTAATCGTCATCATAAACATTCTCCTTAATCTGTATGGGAGCGCTAATAGTATAAGGTTATTTTACAGTAAAAAAAAACTTACTTCAAGTACGCTAAAAACTTATACTGATTAAAATTAAAAGGAATGGTTTACAAAAGTTTAGACTAGTTTAATAGTTATTTGGCAAACTACTTAGCAATATGAACGTAAATATAAACCGCTTACATACTGATAATATAAACTTATTTATACCTTAAGGCCCATTCTCAACCATAGATGTTTGCGGTAAAGTAAAGATGCTTTTGAAAGCGATTTCTTATCGCTGTTAATTGCTACTATAATACTAGGGGGAATAAAATATGACAAAGGTCAAAGATTTTATTACTACAGAAGAATTTACAAAAGAAGAATTGATGGATATTATAAATCTTTCTTTGAAGATTAAAAAATCTATCAAGGCAGGTTATTATCCTCAACTACTAAAGAATAAAACTTTAGGAATGATCTTCCAGCAATCTTCTACTAGAACAAGAGTATCTTTTGAAACAGCAATGGAACAATTAGGAGGACATGCACAGTACTTGGCTCCTGGACAAATTCAATTAGGTGGACATGAAACGATAGAAGATACTAGTGTAGTTCTTTCTAAACTAGTGGATATACTAATGGCTCGAGTAGATAGACATAAAGATGTATGTGACTTAGCAAACAATGCAACAATACCGGTGATTAATGCTATGTCTGATTATAACCACCCTACTCAAGAGATGGGCGACCTTTGCACTATGATAGAAGCTTTACCTGAAGGCAAAAAAATAGAAGATTGTAAAGTAGTATTTGTGGGAGACGCTACCCAAGTTTGTACTTCACTAATGATGATTACGACAAAAATTGGGATGAACTTTGTACAATATGGCCCCAAAAAATACCAATTAACTGAAGATTTGCAAGCAATTGCTGAGAATAATTGTAAAGTTTCTGGTGGCTCGTTTATGATGACAGAAGATGAAGAAAAAGCAATAAAAGATGCTGATTTTATTTATACAGATGTATGGTACGGGTTATACGATGCTGAGCTTTCTGAAGAAGAACGATTGGCTATTTTTTATCCTAAGTATCAAGTAACAGATGATATGATGAAAAAAGCTTCTAAAAATGCTAAATTCATGCATTGTTTACCTGCCTCTAGAGGAGAAGAAGTAACAGATGAAGTTTTAGATGCTGAATATTCAATTGCTTTTGAGGAAGCTGGAAACCGTTTAACTGCTATGAGAGGCTTACTAGTTTATTTTATGGGTATAGCTGAGAAGCAAGAACCAATAGATGAAAAAGAAAAGAAAGAAGCTAAAGAAGTATTAGATGAAATGTTAAAAGAATTAGATTTAGATTTTATGTACCAAAGATAAAAGAGTGAAAAAACGATCTTTTCCAGTTTATTCCTATAAGAATCTGGAAAAGATTAATTTAATAGATAAGAGGTGATTCTATTGGATAAAATAAAAGGTAAAAAAAAATTTAGAATGATAGATGCTATTCTTTCAGTAATTTGTGTGGTATTTGTCGCTGAAGCAGCAGCTCCTGTTGCAGCAATAGGAAATTCACAATATTTTTGGTGGATTTTTTTAATGATTGGCTTCTTACTTCCTTATGGATTAATTGCTTCTGAATTAGGAACAACATTTGATGGTGAAGGCGGACTGTATGACTGGGTCAGAAAAGCTTTTGGATCTAAAATGGGAGGTCGAGTAGCATGGTATTATTGGATCAACTTCCCTTTATGGATGGCCGCCTTAGCTGTTATCTTCCCAGAAATGATTGAATTAATCACTGGGACAGAAATCAGTATATCAGTAGCTATTATGATTGAATTAGCATTTGTCTGGATTGTGACGCTGATTGCTTTCTTCCCAATTAGTGATAGTGTCTGGATTTTAAACGGAGCTGCTATTATTAAAGTTTTCTTAGCGGTAGTAGTAGGTGTATTGGGGGTTTATGTAGCAATTACACAAGGAGTAGCAAATGAGTATACATTAACTTCACTATTACCCTCATTTGATGTAAATAGTTTATCGTTTGTCTCAGTTATTATATTCAATTTTTTAGGTTTTGAAGTAATCACTACAATGGCTGATGATATGGAAGATCCTAAAAAACAAATACCACAAGCAATCGTTACTGGAGGTATAGTTATTTCAGCTATCTATATTTTTTCAGCATTTGGTATTGGAGTAGCTATCCCAACTGAAGAAATTAACACAAGTAGTGGTTTAATTGAGAGCTTACAACTTTTAACAGGAAATCCAACGAGTCTATTCATCACTATAGCAGCTATCCTATTCTTATTAACACTTTTTGGAAATATGATTTCTTGGTCTCAAGGTGTTAATAGTGTAGCAGCTTACGCTGCCGACAGGGAAGATATGCCAAGTGTGTTTAAAAAAAGAAGAAAAAATGGTATTCCATCTGGTGCACCAATAATGAACGGGATTGTTGCTACAATAGTCATATTGTTAGCGCCGATTATTCCAAATGAAGATTTGTTTTGGAGCTTTTTCGCTCTTAATTTAGTTATGTTCTTACTTTCATATATACCTGTTTTTCCGGCCTTTTTGAAATTAAGAGAAATTGATCCGGATAGAGAAAGACCCTTCAAAGTAAAAGGGAGCAAAGGATTTTTGAAAATATTAGCGTACATTCCAATGACACTAATTATTATCGCTCTAGTTTTCATTGCTATTCCGATGGACACTAGCGCAGAGACATTAAGCAGTACCTTGCCAATCACAATAGGAGCAGTTATTTTTATCATTATTGGAGAAATAATTATTAAAATAAAACATAAATCATCTAAAATATAAGAAAGAAGGAATTGTTGATGAAAAAATTAGAGACTATACCTCAAATTGATGGATTTAGAATGCCTGGAGAATTCGAACAACATGATGGTTGTTGGATGATTTGGCCTGAGAGACCAGATAACTGGAGATTAGGCGGCAAACCGGCACAGATAGCCTTTGTAGAGGTAGCCAAGGCTATTAGTGAATTTGAGCCAGTAACCATGTGTGTCAGTAGTGCACAATATTCTAATGCTAAAAATATGCTTCCGAATAATGTCAGAGTTGTTGAAATGACTAATGATGATTCTTGGATGCGTGACGTTGGTGCAACCTTTATAATCAATGATAAAGAAGTGAGAGGTGTGGACTGGGCTTTTAATGCTTGGGGTGGTTTGGTCGATGGTCTTTACTTCCCGTGGGACAAAGATGATCAAATAGCAGATAAAATGTGTGAAATAGAAAAGATAAATCGTTACCGTTTAGATGATTTTATTTTAGAAGGCGGTTCTATTCATGTCGATGGAGAAGGTACGCTTATTGTTACAGAAGAATGCTTATTAAGCAAAGGGCGTAATCCGGATTTATCAAAAGAAGAAATAGAGAATAAATTAAAAGAATATTTAGATTTAGAAAAGATTATTTGGATTCCTCGTGGTATCTATAATGACGAAACCAATGGTCACGTAGACAACATCCTGCATTATGTAGCACCAGGAAAAGTTGTACTTGCTTGGACAGACGATGAATCAGATCCTCAATACGAGATTTGTCAAGAAGCTTATGAAGTATTAAATAAATCAATCGATGCAAAAGGTCGTAAAATTGAAATCATTAAATTAACTTTACCTGCAAATGTTTTAATCACTAAAGAAGAAAGTGAAGGCGTAGATGCAATCGAAGGAACCCTTCCACGTGAAGAAGGAGATCGTTTAGCAGCTTCATATGCTAATTTCTACATTGCTAACGGTGGGATTATTGTTCCTGCATTTGATGATCCTAATGATAAAAAAGCCATTGAAACACTCCAACAGGTATTCCCAAATCATAAAATAGTGAGTGTATATGCTAGAGAAATTCTTTTAGGTGGAGGCAATATTCACTGTATTACGCAACAACAGCCTAGTGTTTCGCAAAAATAATTTAAATTTGAGAATAATATAAAAGTTTCCAAATTAATAGTAAGTATAAAAAATAGATTACGTTTATCAGAAAGCTGATAAACGTAATCTATTTTTTTGTGGATTCTAATTCAATGTATAATAGTTAGTACTTTTAGTTATGTATTGTGTCTTTTTTGAGTGTACTCATAATCGACACATGACATGTATTGATTTTACTGCATTTGTAGTGTAGATTATAAGTGTCGATTAAATGATTCTGAAATGAGGAATAATATGAAGGTTGGTTATGCACGTGTGTCTACAACTGAAAAAAATTTGGACCGACAATTAGAAGAATTAGAAAACGCTGGAGCAGAAAAGATATTTCAAGAAAAAATATCGGGGAAAAATACGACTGATCGAGTAGAGCTAAAAGAAGCGCTACAATTTCTACGAGAACAAGATATACTAATAGTAGAATCTTTGGATCGTTTAGGACGAAATTATGATGATATCATTCAAATAGTTCAAGAACTTGATCAGAAAGAAATTGGATTAATGGTTTTAAATTTACCGATTTTAAATCAAGAATTAGGAGATCCTAATTTACAGAAACTAATTCGCAATATGATTGTTCAATTGCTCTCTTGGACAGCAGAGAACGAGAGAGAAGAGATAAAGCGAAAACAACAACAAGGAATCGAAATTGCAAAGAAAAAAGGACATTACAAAGGAAGACCCTTAAAGTATTCTGCAAACGCAATTAATCCTAAAGATCGAATGACCTATCAGGTGATTGTAGGCAAACTACAGCTTGAGGAACCTGTTAAAAAGATTGCAGAAGAAACAGGTGTTACAAGAGATACGGTTTATCGAATCAAGAAAGAACTGGAAATACAAAATAATTTAGAGTAAAGAGGAGTAAATTACATAATGGCAGAAAAAATAGAAAAAAATTCAAAAACACTTTACCAAGCACTTTGGAATTCAGCAGATATCCTACGTTCAAAAATGGACGCAAACGAGTATAAAAGTTACTTATTGGGATTAGTCTTTTATAAATACCTTTCTGATAACATGCTACGCTATGTGTCTGTTCTGTTAGAAGAACCGACAGAGGATTTAGAAACGGCTCAAAATTTATATGTAAAAGCTTGCCAAGATAGCGATATTAAAGGAGATTTGTTGGATGAGTTACAAGATGAGTTTTCTTATACGATTGAACCTCAGTTAACTTTCACTGCACAAATTAATGCCATTCATGATGGTTCTTTTCAATTAGAGGACCTGGTACAGGGTTTCAGAGATATCGAACAATCGAGTGAGATATTTGAGAATCTATTTGAAGATATCGACTTATATTCTAAAAAATTAGGCACAACACCGCAAAAGCAAAATCAAACGATTTCTGATGTTATGAAAGAATTATCTGTTTTAAATATGGCCGGACATGCAGGAGATGTATTAGGGGACGCTTATGAGTACTTAATCGGTCAATTTGCTTCAGAATCTGGTAAAAAAGCAGGAGAATTTTATACGCCACAACCTGTTGCAAAATTAATGACTCAAATTGTGTTACAAGGAAAAGAAAACCAAAAAGGTTTTTCTGTCTATGATCCTACGATGGGATCAGGTTCTTTATTATTGAACGCAAAAAAATATTCTAATGAACCAGGTACGATTTCTTACTTTGGGCAAGAATTAAATACATCTACCTATAACTTAGCTCGTATGAATATGATTCTTCATGGTGTATCAACTGCGAACCAACAATTGCATAATGCTGATACCTTAGACCAAGACTGGCCAACAGAAGAACCAACAAACTTTGACGCTGTTTTAATGAATCCGCCGTATTCTGCAAATTGGTCTGCGGATAAAGGTTTCTTAGAAGATGTTCGTTTTTCATCCTATGGTGTGTTAGCTCCAAAATCAAAAGCGGATTTTGCTTTCTTATTACATGGTTTCTATCACTTAAAAGATACAGGCGTCATGACTATTGTATTGCCTCATGGCGTTCTTTTTAGAGGAGGGGCTGAAGGTAAAATTAGAACAAGTTTATTAGATAATGGTGCTATTGATACAGTCATTGGCTTACCAGCTAATATCTTCTTTAATACATCCATACCAACTACGGTTATTGTTTTGAAAAAAAATAGACCAACAAAAGATGTTTTGTTTATCGACGCTTCTCAAGAATTTGATAAAGTAAAAACACAAAACACTTTAAACGATCAACACATCAATACTATATTAGATGCTTACAGTAAACGTGAAAATATAGATAAATATGCTTATGTAGCTCAATTTGAAGAGATTGTAGAAAATGACTACAACTTAAATATTCCGAGATACGTAGATACATTTGAAGAAGAAGAAGAGATCTCATTAGAAACAATTTCTACAAACATTCAACAAACTAAAAAAGACTTAGATAATTCAGAAAATGAATTGTTTAGTATGTTGAAAGAACTGAACGGAACAACAGAAGAAGCAGATAAAGAGTTGCAAGGATTTATCTCAAGGATGATAAATAATGGTGAAAAAGATGAGTAAAGTAGTACCAGATATTCGGTTCAAAAATTATATTGAAATTTGGGAAGTAATTATGCTAAAAGATGCAAGTTCTAATATTGGTACTGGAAGAAGCTCTTTTGCCTATAATGAATTATCTAAAGAAAATCCTTTCGCGATATTAGGATCTACTTCTATTATTGGTTATGATAATGATTATGACCACGCAGGAGATTTTATTCTCACTGCTCGTGTTGGTGCTAATGCAGGTAATCTTTATCGTTATTCAGGAAAAGTAAAAATATCTGACAATACTGTTTTTATTCAAGGTGAAAATTTATCTTTTCTATATCCGTTACTTACTTATTTTAATTTGAAAAAGCTTTCTTTTGGCACTGGACAACCTTTGATCAAAGCAAGTGAGCTTAAAAACTTGAAGTTAAAACTTCCTTCGTTTAACGAACAAAAAAAAGTTGGTGAATTTTTTAAAGGAATAGACGAAATTATAAAACTTCAGCAACAACTGCTCAACGAGCATAAGCAGCTTAAAAAAGCTATGTTGCAAAAGATGTTTCCACAAAAAGGAGAAACAGTACCAAGAGTGAGATTTGCTAAATTTACTGATAATTGGGAACAAAAGGAAATGGGAGAATTAACTGAAATCAAAACCGGTAAGAAAGATGTTCAAGACGCTACTGTAAATGGAGCTTACCCTTTTTATATTCGATCTGATGAAATTAAGAAGATTGATTCTTATTCTTTTGATGGTGAAGCTATACTTATTCCTGGGGAAGGACGATTAGGAGAAATATTTCATTACATTAATGGAAAGTTTGATTTTCACCAGAGGGTTTATAAAATTAGTGATTTTACTGACGTCTCTGCATTATTCCTTTTATACTTTATGAAGCTAAAATTTAAAAGACATGCAATGAAATATACAGTTAAAGCAACGGTTGATTCTCTTAGATTACCTATAATTAAAGAATTTAAAGTTATAGTCCCAAATATTGTCGAACAAGAGAAAATAGGTAACTTCTTTAAACAATTAGATGAAACTATCACTTTACACCAAAAGAAATTAGAAACGTATCAAGAACTGAAGAAAGCTATGCTACAAAAGATGTTCGTTTAAAACTAAAGAAATGAGGCGAGTGGATGGCTATTACGTTTACTTCTGAATCAGAGTTGGAACAAAATCTCATTAACCAATTGATTAGCGGGGAGTCGCAATGGACTTATCGGAAAGATTTAAACACAGAAGATAAATTATGGGTGAACTTTCGAGAAAAACTGGAACGCAATAATAAAGATATCTTAAATGAAGTAAACCTGACGGAACAAGAATTCCGTCAGGTTCAAAACCAATTAAAATTTGCTAACTTCTATGAAGCGTCTAAATGGTTAGCGGGTGAAAATGGCATTGCAAAGGTTCAAGTGCAAAGAGAAGATGCGTCTCTTGGAACGGTTCGTTTAAGAGTATTGAATCGTGCGGATATTGCTGGTGGAATGTCTTCTTATGAAGTCATTAACCAATTCACAAGCTTTAAACAAAGCTCAGATGATCGAGATCGACGTTTTGATATCACGTTACTGATTAATGGGTTGCCATTGATTCATATTGAACTAAAAAATAGAGCCCATTCTTATATGGAAGCTTTTCGTCAAATTAAGAAATATTTAGTACAAGGTAAATTTACCGGTATATTCTCAGCGCTTCAAATGTTTATTGTGTCGAATGGCAGTGATACACGCTACATAGCTGCAGCACAAGATACAAAGCTGAATGAACAATTTTTAACGACATGGGTTGATTCAGAGAATGGCCCAGTCACCAGTTACTTAGAGTTTGCTCAACAGGTTTTATCTATTCCGCAAGCACATAAAATGATTACGCAATACACCGTTATTGACAGCAATAAAAAGGTCTTAATCTTGTTAAGACCCTATCAAATACATGCGATAGAAGCGGTTAAAGCCGCTTCTAAACGACAAGAGTCAGGTTATGTATGGCATACGACAGGTTCAGGTAAAACTTTAACGTCTTACAAGACAGCACGCAACTTGCTTCAAATTCCTTCGTTAGATAAAACGATTTTTGTTGTTGACAGAGTGGATTTGGACCAACAAACAACGTCTTCTTTTACCTCATATGCTGAACACGATGTGATTGAAATCGATGAGACGGATAATGTAAAAGATTTAATCAAAAAACTCCTTTCAGCTGACCGGACCGTTGTTGTGACGACGATTCAAAAGTTAAATCACGTTATGAAACGATTTGAAGGCAAAGAAGAGACTCCAACTTATAAAAAGTTAAAAAAATTGCGTCTCGCTTTTGTTGTAGATGAATGCCATCGTGCGGTATCGCCACAAAAGAAACAAGAAATTGAACGCTTTTTCTTTCATCCTCTTTGGTATGGGTTCACAGGTACCCCTATTTTTGCTGAAAATGCTAAACAAGCAATAGGGAACTTAGCTCGTACAACCAAAGAACAATATGGTCGTAGACTACATGAATACACGGTTAAAGAAGCGATTCATGATAAAGCAGTTCTTGGATTCCAAATTGAATACAAGAGTACGTTCTCAGATCAAGAATTAGACGATATCGTCTTACAAGTTGAACCAGATGCAGAACTATCAATCTTATCTGAAGAAAAAAAAGAAGCTAAAATCCCTAAATCCGTCTACGAAGATGAAAAACATATGCTAGAAGTGATTCATTCTATTTTAAATAAATCAGGACGCAAATTAGGCTTCCAAAATGGTTCAGGAAAAACGTATGATGCGATTTTAACTACGTCTTCTATTGCACAAGCCCAACGGTATTATTCTTTATTTAAAGACGTTATCGCTGGAGAAAAAACTGTTAGTATTAGTGAAAAGACCAGAAGTAAACTGCCAGATTTTCCTAAAATAGCGATCACCTATTCTATTTCTGAAAACGAAGAAACATCGGTTATCAACCAAGAGATGATGGTCGATTCTATTAACGATTACAATGCTTTATTTGATACGAATTTCTCTATTGAAACCATGCGCGCGTATAATAAGAACGTCAATGATCGTCTAGCACGTAAACAAGAGAAATACCTCTTTAGAAAAGAACAACTGGATCTTGTCATTGTTGTTGATCGCTTATTAACAGGCTTTGACGCTCCTTGTTTGTCGACTTTATTTATTGATCGTGCACCGATGCAGCCACATAACTTGATTCAAGCTTTTTCACGGACAAATCGCTTATTTGACCGTCCGAAGCACTTTGGACAAGTGGTTACTTTCCAAACACCTGAAACCTATGCAGAAAGAGTAACCGAAGCACTAGTTTTGTATTCTAATGGTGGGGAGAACGAACTATTAGCCCCAACCTTTGAAGAGGCGCAAAAGGACTTTAAACAAGCGTTAGTCGTTTTAAGACAACTTGTTAATCATCCTGAATCGGTTGATGATTTAAGTGACGGACAGAAAAAGAAATTTGCGAAAGCCTATCAAAGTTTAGACAAAGCGTATGCAGCGATTCAAGTCTATACAGAGTATGAAGAGTCAGAACTAGAAGCAGAGTATCACATAACACACGATGAAATTGAAGAATATCATGGTAAATATATCAATGTAATAGATGAACTTAAACCTGTAACAGTTGATGATGAGATTGTTGATATGGATGTTGAGTATGAGCTAGAGTCTGTTAAAACAGAAGATATCAATTATGAGTACATATTACTCTTAATTCAAGCATTGGTTCCAGATTATATCGAATCTGAAATGAGTCCTGTATTAGAATCGGATTCAGAAGAAATTGATACGTATATCAATGATTTGAAGCGTACTAATCCAAAACTTGCGGAATTAATGGAGCAATTGTGGAACGATATTCAACAAGAACCAGAACAATACCGTGGTAAACAAGTCTCTAGTCTATTGGAAGAAATGATACAAGAAACCATCAATTATCAAGTAAACAATCTTTCAAAAGAATGGGCGATAGAAGAAAGTCTATTAGCTTTTTACGTTAATCACTATAACCCCAAAAAAGAAAAACAAAACGGGGAATCAGAGTTGAAACGCACAAGTGATTATGAAGTATATAAAGCCAATACAGAAAATCCCGTAAGACGTTTGTCTTATTGGAGAGAAATAAAGACAGACGTTACAGATATGATAAACGAAACGATACTGCCGTTACGTAGGCCATAGTTCAACGACTTGAAACTAGAGATGAAGTAAGAAAATCGGATGTTTAATTTAAATAAGGGACACCAAACTCAGATAAAAGATAACTGAGTTTGGTGTCCCTTATTTTATTTGATTTATGTCTATATATGATTTTGTATATTCAAAAGTAAAAGGTAGACGTATCCTAATACTAATTGTGAATACTGATAGAACGAACTACATTTTTTTGAACGAAAGATACAGTAATCAGTAAAATGTCTATCTTAAGAAGATGTTACCAATGAGTTTGATAACTATTTTGAAAAAAACGAATTATTTTGTTTTTAGTATAACGTCGATATTTCCTTGAGTAGCTTTAGAGTAAGGACAAACCTCATGTGCTTTTTTCATCCATTCGCTAGTTTCTTCTGAAGTAAACCCCTCAATTTCTCCTTCTAAAACAACTTGTAATTGAAGACCTGTTTTAGCTTCATTGAGAAGTGAAACGGTACAATCGATTGTACTGTCTACTTTCTTTCCTGCTTGTGAAAGAATCATTTCAAGAGCAGAATTAAAACAGGAACTGTAACCAGCAGCGAATAGTTGTTCAGGATTAGTTCCTCCTCCGTTAGTCCCTGGTGTAGATACTTTAAATTCTAGTGAATGATCTGGCGAAAATACCTCTCCATTTCTTCCACCTTTATTTGTCATTGTAGTTTCATATAATTTTTTCATCGTTTATTATTCCTCCTATTTTATTAGTTAAGTTATCCATTTGTGTTAGTAAATCAAAATATTCTTGTTCACTTAAACCTAAATTAGAATAACAATCAGCAATATCGCCAAGTAGTTTTTCTTTTATGCTAAGAGCTTGATTTGTTAAGTTAATCATTACTTGTCGTTCATCTTTTGGATTACGTGTTCGAGTGATGTATCCATTTTTTTCCATTCTTTTTAGTACCGGGGTTAATGTGCCACTATCTAACTTCACGTTTTCGCCCAAAATTTTCACGTTTTGACTTGAGTTTTCCCATAGATGTAGCAAAATAATATACTGCGTATAGGTTAAAGAATAGGGTTCTAAGATTGGTCGATAAAATGCCATAAATTGCTTTGATAAAGAATAAGCAGAGAAACAAAGTTGTTCATCTAAAAGATAACGTTTTTCTATGATTATTTATCCCTCCTCTTAATTAAGTTGTGCACAATTTAATTATACACAACTATTTCGTTTTATGCTAGTTTTATTAGCTAGTTTTAAAAAATCATCTAAATAAAAAACGAATTAGTAATACTTATTAGCTAAAATTTTTTTGAAAGATTTTACAATAGAAGTGAGTATTTTAGTAATAAACAAACAACTATCCAGTAAAATAAATCAGGCTTCTTTTCGGTAAACGACTTACTGAAAGGAGTCTGATTCATTTTTTTAGAAAGAAATTTTTTGATATCGTGAATCACTTTTTCCCGTCGGATGAGTCCAGCAAGCATTGAAGGGATTTAAATACAATTAAGTTGAATGTTAAAGCAAGTGGATCACATTCATTTTTTTAAGAAATAGTTACCGACGATTAAATTTAGTTGTTTTCGATACGAAAGAATTGCTTTATTTTTTTAATTCGATATAGTTAATATATATTAAATTTAATATAATTTGAATATATCGTAATATAAAAAATAAAGCAACTCTTTAGGATCGGAAACAATTAAATTTAATCATTAGAAAATGTTCCTTAGAAATTAGTGTAATCCATTCGTTTTAACATTCAGCTTGATTGTGTTTAAATCACTTCAATGGCTTGCTAGACTCAGCCAACTGTAAAAAGTAATTCACGATATAAGAAAATTTCTTTCTAAAAAAATAAATAAGACTTCTATCAGTAATTAGTTTACCGAAAAGAAGCCTTATTCATTTTAATATAAAATTATTTAGTCATTCCCAAAAACAAGTGTTTTTTGTAACTTGTTTTATAGAAAGAATAATCATCAAAAAATCTTATATAATCAACTTTTATTGGATTACCAAAATTAATGTCCATAAACATTACCAAATACCCCTGCATTAAAAGGGAATAATGGTATAATAAAAATAGTCTATTATAAACATTAATTTATATACAATAGAAGAAATAATGTTACGAGGTGAAATGATGAGAATTGCTTATGCAAGAGTATCAACCGATAAACAAGAACTCCATCGTCAATTAGATGCTTTAGAGAAAGTTGGTTATGATAAGCTAATACAAGAAAAATTTAGCGGTACGCAAAAAAAACGAGCAGGGTTAGATACTTTATTTAACAGTGTTAGATCTGGGGATACTGTTATTATTGAATCAATTAGTCGCTTAGGTAGGAAAACGCTAGATATACTTTCTACTGTTGAAGAGCTTAAAGAACAAAGTGTAGAAGTTATATCGTTGAAAGAGAACCTAGATACCTCTACACCAACCGGCCAGGCCATGTTTCAAATGATGGCTGTGATTGCTCAATTGGAACGTGATCTTACAGTTCAGCGTGTAAATGAAGGATTAGCTTCTGCTAAAGCACGCGGTGTAAAGCTTGGTAGACCGATAATGGATACACAAAAGGTTAAAGATGCTTTAAGATTATATGATTCTGGTCAATATTCGATTAAAGATATTATCCGTATTACTGGTATTTCTCAAGGATCCTTATATAGGAAGATAAAAGATAGAGAATTAAAACAAATTTTAACTAAAATTACAGAACCAGATGATTAAAACAATCTCAAGATATTAACGATCACTCTTTATTTTTTATAAATTAAATATTTATTTTACCTTAACTTCTTTTCTCTGAAAAATATTAAGAATCGAACTTCCCCCTATTCTAATATATAGAGGGAAGTTCGATTCTTAATATTTTTAGATACTTTAAAAGAGATACTTAGAAGAAAGTCTGTGAAATCATACTAACTCTTTCATCTTTATCTATTTAGCAGCTCATTTCTTCAGTTTTACAAAAGTATGACTACGCTCGCGCAATACTTCTATATCTTTAAATTCAATATCGGTTCCAGTAATTAAATAATCGAACATAAAAAAACCAGCTTGATTATTAATCGCTTCTAGAGATATGTACTCCGCTTCAGAGTGCGTTAATATAGATTTAACAAGAAGATTTTTTAAAAATCTATTCCTTATTTCTATCTTATTACCTTCATAACTATACTGCCCTTTTTTATTTGTCTCTAGAATACCCCAGTTTGTTAAAGAACCAAGTAATGCTAACGAACCTTTCTTAACTGTTTCTGTAATCCCATATCTATTACGAACCTCATTCAATATCGTTTTAGATTGTACTTTATCACTCATACGAAAATATCTCCCCACTATTCCTAATGCCTCAGCAAAGAAAGGAATAGTCAGGTAAGTCATTAAGATTTGAAAGACAATTTTATCATTATAAGAAGATACCACATATCGTTCTATAACTTTACTTTGCAGCTCACAGTGTGTTTTCTTTCCATTCCCCCAAACTCGCATTAAGTTATTGATAACTTTGCGACGTCCCTCTTTGCCTTTAATTCTTCCCGAAAGTTTTTCATCTAAAATATCATAAGTATCTGTAGAAGAATACTTCAGAAGTAATTTTGCAGTGTTATCTAAATCTTCAAATTGTAAAGATCTAAACAGTATTACTGATTTTTTCATTTTGATAAATCACCCTTCTTAATAATCTTCACAAATGGCACAAGTAACTCTTCAATATGTGTACCGCCATGCGTCAAAATCATACTATCTTTAGGTGCAAAAGCAACTCTTTCCTTGGCAATTAAAGGCAAATAATTTATAGGTAATGTCGAACTATTCCATTTAAGCATCTTATCAGGGTGACTATTGAATGTTGACCGACGTAAGACAACATCATCATAGGTCCGAACACGTTGACCTCTACTAGTAGCTAAAACACCTTGTCGAATCTGTCCGATACCACTAGCTTCAATATTACCATGGTCCGATGTCAAAAATATTTCATAATCAAGCATAAGTAATTCTTGCAACATTGATAACAAATAACCACGATTAAGCCAAATTTCTAACTCTGACTGAATTGTTACTTGGCCTTGTTTAGCTCCATGCATGAACTCGTCAATAACATTAATCACACAACCGTATATTTTTGTACTATTATATCGAAAATATAGTTCTTCTTCCTGATACAACTTATGACCTAAATTTTTCTGATATTTAATTTCAGATAGCATAAAGCCTTTCTTAGTCCAAAATTCTCTCCAGTGACTTTCTTCTCTACTTGTAACAGTAATACTTTGAAAAAACTCGCTAGGTCTCTTACCAGAAAAAATAGCTTGTCTAGATACTGAAGTTATACTAGGAACCCATGCTATTATAGAATCAGTTTTAGTAATAATTTTATTTTGAGATAGGTATTTTTCAATCATTGCCCATTGGGTAAAACTCATACCATCCATAACAATTAAAGCGTGTCGCTTATTTGTCTTGTCTAGATTGCGTACCATAAATGACAATATCTGATTCACGTAATTCGGCTTTTTCAAAGTAACTAATGAAAGATTTTTATCAAAATTATCTGCTATAAAAGCTTGGAAATCAGAATTTGTTTCATTGATTAGTTTTTCAAAATCTCTATCATTCTCGTAATAAAGTCTGTGTTTACCAATTGTTTCTGATATTTCTCCCCAGTCCTCGAATTGCTTATCCGCTTTATAAAAGTATGATAATGCCTCATTAAAATCAGGAGCTTCATTCAGTACGTATTTCCTGCCAATAGATTCTTTGCCAAGAATTTTTTTTATAAATCCTTGAGTTTCTAAATAATTAAGTTGTTCATTGGTTTTCTCTTGTCCTTGATAAATCTTTTGCCATAATTTTGTCGGTACTTCAATTATTGCCTTAGTTTCAAGCAAGGGAAATATATCGGTTATACTAATTTGATTTTGAAAAGCACACTCATAAACATCCCAAGGCACAACTTCAAATTCCATATGGAGCAAACGAATAATTAACGTCCCTTTATATTTATTCCGAAATTCTCGTTCGTATGTAAAACGAAAATGGACTGGATCACTGTAATTAATTACAGTGATCCCATTTTCAACCAAAGAATCTTTTATTTCATTTGCTTCAAGTATACAATCATCATCTCTTACAAGGTAAATAGACTTTTGGAAAAACCTATTGGTTATTACTTTTGTCCAGTCCATATTCTTCATTCCTTTTTCCTTTATATCTCTGTACGCATCAATGCGTTGTCAAAGTACATCAAAAGCTTATCATCCTCTTGGACCACTTTTTCAGGCAAACGTTCACCAACAGTAATAATTGTCTGATAATCCTTATATATCCATGCTCTTTTGAAACCAACACGAATTGCTTCAGTGCGAAATATTTTAAGCTTTTTTTTGCTACTATTAATTTCTTCAAGGATATAGGAAAATTCACGAAGTAAGTTTTTTTCTCGAATCTTATCTAAATCAGCTTGTTGATTAGGATTAGCTACGTACCAACGATGACTAGCTTTTTCTTTAAGAACAGAATCACTATTGTCTAAACCTCTTAGATCATGATAGGTTTGCGTAAGATATGTTCTGATTTGATTTGGAACAAGTTCAATTCCATCGTATAGAAGAAAATTTTGCGATAACAACTCATCCAATTCTGGTAGTTCTTCATATTTTTCAATATTCATAATCTCCTTCATAAAATGCGGTTGAATATCTTGCCTTGTTTGTGGTTTTTTCATCAATTTCTGTCGCAACCATTCAATCGCACTATTTTCATCTGAAACAAATAATGTAAGTTGTGAAAATTCATTTGCTAGTATTCTCTTTTTATCATATTCTACCACTTGAGACTCTAAAAACACCATTCCATCTCTCATGGGATATCTAGATGCTAATCCAGATTGAAAAACTAAGGAAGATATAGGTACTGGAAAACCCATTTGAACATGGTAAGCAATCATTCTATCATATAGAATCCTAGGTGTACGCTCGACAATTACAGAAGCTTTTCCACGATTTCCCAAGAAAACGGGTAGTTTATTTAAATGTTGGTCAATAAATGTCCATGCAGATTCTTCAGAGTTTTTTTCTTCATTCATCTTTTTAACACTTTCTAAGGAAGGTTTATATGCTGAAATTACTAAATCTTGTTTCACAGCAGTTGTTGTTATCATAGCATGAAATCCACCACGTTTTTTATCTAGGGCATCTACACTAGCGATTATAAATCCTGCATTTTGAATAACAAATTGAAGTGCATTCCACACACTAGCTTGAGTATTAGAAAATTCAACAGTGATCCAACGGTTAGGTTTTAATGTACGGTATGCTTCCTTAAAAGCCCTACTCATTAAATTAGTATAGTCCCCCAATGTTTTACCCCTTTTTTTATTCTCAATAGCTTCATATTTATCTTCAGTAATTATTTTTAACCATGCTTCTCTAGCATAACTCAACTCTGAATAATTAATATTTGAACCAAATGGTGGATCAAAAAACATATAGTCAACAGAATTATTAGGTAGGTTAATAGTTGTACTTGATTGAGTAGTTATTACGCCACCACCAAAATTATTATAAGCCTTAATGATTTTTTTCTTTTGAAACTCTAATTGTTTAATAAAGTTATTTTCAACAGAAAGAGGAGGAACGTAAAGAGCATTTGCCATCGGACCTACCAAAGCTCTACTCCCATGTTGTGGCATAAATCTATTTAATTTCGTCATTTTTGGAATAGTACTTCCGAAAAGAAACTGTAAGTCAGCATCGTCTCCCCCTTTACAAAAAAGTTCTCCAAATAAATTTAACGCTCTAGGATAATATAAGTCATAAACTTGATTAATTCCTTGGTTTATCAATCTATCTGTTTCTGATCCTTTTTGGAATTCTAACTGAGCAATAAATTCGACATTATCTAGTTTACGCTCCGCGATCATTCCTACTAATTTTTTATCGAAATCATCTGGAATTTTTTCAGATCGCTTCCCATCAGGTTTGAAATAAGAAATTTTAACCATTTCAACTTTTGGCTGCTCAATTGTTTTTCTAAGAAATTTATCGTAGTGTGTTGTATATAATTTTTCAACGTTCTTTTTTTCAAACTGAGCTCCACAATAGTAACAATTCATCTCTTTTGTTACTATTGCATTATTATCTGGATCAACTGTAGCTTCCCAATAAGTTAATTCGTTATTACAACTTGGACAAATATACACTTCTGACCAGACAACATAATTAATTTCTCCAAATGAGCTACTATTTTCTGATAATATTGTTTCTACGTTTTCTACTGTCTCTTCTTGCATAAGAAGATTTATTAAATCTTTGTTTCCTCCATATAGTGTTACATATTTCCATCTGTTTTTCCTTTTTAAATTACTTAGTATTAAATTTAGCTTAGTCTCAATATCATTTGGGTTTGCACTTTTATTATAATTATATCCTATAAATGTAGCCGCAGGAGAAATATCACTTAAAATAAAATTTCTCTTTCCTCCTTTTTTTTCTATAAATTCCTGAGAGTAACCCAATTCTCTAACTTGGTCCATATCTCCACACATTTCTGCTGCAACACCAGTCATACCGGATCCACTAAAGGCATCAAAGACAATATCACCAGGATTTGTATATTGAAGAATATATCTCATTATTGCTTTGTATGGAACTTTAGTATGATAGCTGTGTGCATTATAGATTGGATCATTCTTTCCTTCACTCACATCCGCAGAGAATGGTTCACGTTCATAATCAATTTCATCTTCCTTTTGTGAAGCCCATAATTCTGTAAAGTCATTCAGCCAAGGATTTGGACATGCTGTGTAAAATGGTGGGTCTGATAATTCAATAATCGAATCGTCATCTCCTTTTGGATATCCTTCTAATTGTTTCAACTCTGGGAGCTTTTTACGTAGTTCCGTTTGAAAATATTTGCGTCGCTCATTTTCATTAGCAAATTTTAATCCTAAAACAAACACTTCCTGATCTTTTTCGTCACTGAAATTGAACGCTATTTGTTCATTATCTATATGCACATACTCACCCCTTATACATAATTCTAACTTTTTCTTTTTCTTTACCTTCTGTAAGATCCGTAATTAATTTTTGAATACGATGTTCTAGTTCATTAATCGACATGGGACTACCATCGCCCATTGCTATGATTAACTGTTGTTGTGTTACTTCAACTTTTTCGAATCCTTTGAATAAGCTATTTATTGTTTTCAAAAACTGTGAGCTTACTGGTAATTCTAACTCTTTATCTTGTATAAAATGTTGTATCTCTATTTTTTCTTCATTATTAAGTAATTCCAGATTTGCAATCAAAGAGGGTTGCATCAAACCATCTACAAGAATAGAAATCCAATGGTCATAAATTTTAGTTAAGTTATCTTTCGCATTAATTATAGTTTCTTTCGAGTGCCTATTAGATTTGCTGATTTCAAAGTTACAATGCTTACAAGTAGGTAACTGTTCTAGTTCAGCTTTTGTTAACATAAAGCATGTACGAGCTGATTGAACTTCATAGATCCACTCATTTAGTTGCTGATCAGGTAAAATATCAATCTGAGCATTTAATTTCATTAATACACTCATTTCTGGTGATTTTAATAGTGCACTACGCTCAATTTCTTCCTTACTTGTTAAAAGTGATTTTTGGTGGATTTCAAAATAATCATCAATATAATTTGATTTAATTGTCTTTAAATTAGTCATTTGTTGTTTGATATTTTCACCAAATTTAACAGCCATGACAACATCTTTGATTGCACTTTTAGCATGTTTAGACCAATCACTTTCTAATCCGTAATTATAAGTTGCTTGAGTAATATAGCCAACTAATGAGCTTACTTCGTCTATATCTTTTTTTAAATGTTCGATGACAATAATGATTTTTTTATTTTCTATCTGTTCATTAATTTCACTTAATTTGATTGGAAAATTTTTCATTTTTGCAACACTGTCATAGCGTTTTATCTTTTCACAAAAGTCTTTATATGAATTTAATCGATTTACATAATCTTGTTTCGTGTTTGAATCCATAACTTCGTTATTAGCAATGTAAAAACCCTTTTTGAGAAATTCTATACTTTTTAAACTGAGAGTAATCTCGTCTAAAGCACTTGAAATCAAACGTTTAATATATCCTTCAAGAATCTTCTCATCAAAGTTTGGGGGATATTCACCAAACATATTAAGTATTGCATTTATTTCTTCTATAGGAAGACCCGTTGGTTTTTTAATATAATCAAAATTAGATAGTATTTCAATGTCCTTAGTTATAAATTCGCGAAAATTCATCGCAGTATAATTTTTACCAGATATACTTACTTCTAATTTGCCCGAAGAAAGTAAGGCTCCTATAATAACTACTATTAGTTCAGGTTCAATTTTAAATTCTTTCGATAATCGACGATCACCCGAACCACGTAAGGCATTTTGGTCATAAATTTCTTTATAGTTGACTACTTTTCCTTTTCCTTTTTCATCAAGAAGTGCAATAATCCAGCGTGAATAACCAGAATTCGCTATCGATTCATCAGTTACATTACCAGTGGAATCTTCCATTACTAAGCCATTTACAATCGCCTCTCCTGTTTTGGTCTGACGACCATTTAAGTACTGTAAGGCCTCACCAGCAGCTGTTTTCATATTCTCCCCTGTCAAGTAACCAGGCGAGAATTTATTAAATGTAGGATATTCCGGATATTCTTTCTCAAAAGCATTACCTAAAAATTCTGCAGCAGCATAATTTACTAATGCTTTCAGATTATCTTCTGCAGGTAAAAATATACCAAAATCAGATAAAAATCCTTCTTTTCCCTTATAAATGACTTTAAAGGCATTAACAAAATTCTCATGAAGCCATTTATTTAATTGTTTAAAATAATTATCATATTTATTCTTGAACAACTGCTTTTGAGCAAGAGTAGTTTCAATATATTGTTCTTTTGCCGCCGCATATTTGCGTAGAGTTGTTGTAAAAAACTCATCTTGCGTATTCAGTTTAAAGAATACTTCATCAGACCGGTTCTCATTCTTAAACTTAATCGAATTAAATGGACGAAGCATATAAATATAAAAGTCTCGTTCAGGTTGAGCTGTTGACCGCTCATTTGGTGAACCAAGGAAAAGATAACCTTTACGCATTACACGTTTCCTTTCCCAAGGAAGTTCATGTGACCAAATCTTATAACCAGAAATATAAGTCAGGTCGTTCAGAGCTATTACATTCTGAAGTAAATCAAAGTAGTAGCGGTCCATCGTATCAGCTTCAATGATTTCAGCACGATCTGCAATCAGACTATCTACATCAATATCTTTCTTCAAATCAAGATAATATTGACCATTTCCTTCATTTACTGAAATATATTGGTAACTTACGGTTTCCATAATTGCTTTGATTGCTACATCAATATTAGTTTTCAAGAATCCTGCTGGATCTGGATCTTCCAGCAAGAAATCCATTTGTCCAGGTATTGTTAAGAATAAATCATCTTTTAATTCATTAGATGTCATACCCAGATTACTATAAACATCATCCGTAGTAATACGATTCAAGGAAAGTGCATTAACAATTCGGATTGACATCTCCTTGTACATACGACGACGTGTTGGAAAAGCACTATTGATACGGTCTTTAATAATTTTTGATTTATCCATTACTTCACGAATTTCCGGAACTATCTTATTCGAAGGATCTTCTTCAATATAGGTCCAATAACTATCATACGATATTAACCCGGGATTATCTGAAGGTACCGTTTGATCAATAATTTTTTTCATTTCATTTGTAATAGTTTTTAAAGCAACTCTCTTTTCTATGTTATGAACATTCTCAAAAGTTGTTAAGTATGCTGGATGAATAGGAAACAAATCAACATAAGTATCCATATCTTCACTAAATCGTTCATAAAGATTAGTGAATTTTATTAAGTGCTCACGAATTTTCGCTTTTTGTTCATCATCTTTCTTCAATAGTCTTTGTGAAACAACAAAAGCTATATCTTCTTTAACAATACGTACTTGTTCAAACCTTTCTTTCACTCGTCGAAGAGAGTCAGCTACATAAGCAAAACGTGGATTATCGAAGAGCATTTCTTGAATACCTGCTATAAAACGAAAACGACTGTCGTGAGCGACTTCACCAAGTTCGCGTAAAAAGCCAAGATCGAGTGTCAACTCAAGTTCTTTGCGACTACGAAGATAGTCTAGAAGTTCATCAACAACTAGTAAAAGTCCTTTTTCTGGATATTCATTGTTAAAAGCAGACATCATTTCAAGAAGCCATTCTTTATTATTTGTAAGATTAAAGTCATCTTTTGGAAATTCGAAAGAAACTTCCATTTCTTTAAGTCCTTTTGTAAGTTGAGAAATAATAATATCTTTTAATGAGCGACTTACACCACCGATTTCAAAGCGAATTACTTTAAATTGACCTTCAATTTCTTTTGCACACTTTGCTACAGTAGGATTCGAAATATGAGCACTTGAGCCTTCATATTCAGCTATAGTTGAAATCATAGACATGAAATGTGATTTACCAGAACCATAGTTACCAACTACCAAAAGGCCTTTATTGTCTTCTGGTCGTTTAAATTGAAGCTGTTTAAAAACAACTTCTTTAATTGTATTTGCCATACGATCTGAGATAACATATGTATCTAGCAAGTGCATTGCTTTATCTGTGTTGTTTGCATCCGTTAACTGAATAACTGAATCAATTGGTTCAAAATTCACCAAATCTTTATATAACATTATTTTCTCTCCTTTTATTGAATAATTAGCTTATCTTTAAAATTTATTTTTTGATATTCAACATGTCCGACTTTTCCGTAGATTAAAATTTCTTCTTCAATTTTATATCGCCATATAATAATAATAATTTTATTTTTACTTAATTCTCTTAGAAGTTCAAATAAATTAATTGAAATTGCTGGATTCATTAACAGCTCAAAGTTATCTATAAATATAACTTCTTTTAAACTATTTTGAATCCACTCAGTTAGATATTCTGAAGAGTAAGTACCCCATGACTGGTTATTCTTTCTAAGTAATAATTCACTCAAAAGTAAATTTACTAATAAGTAATCAGAGTCACCTTTATACTCAAATTTTTCATTTTTTTCTAATTTAAGAACTCCTAATTTTTCATAGCGCAGGGCAATCATGTTCTTTAGATAAATCAATCTATCTTCATTCATAATTATACTATCCCTTCTCCATCAAATTTTCTTAATACAATTATTTTTTATAGTTCATTTTTAAAAAATTCTTCATACTAATAAATATGGACTGTGTTATTATATTGTAATTTAGCGACAATTATCTACTTATATATATAAACTTGAAGTAAACACTCTCAGTTTATCTCACTTTCATATGCTAGTAAAGGTTAACTCATAGTTTTACGGTCTTTCACTGAACAACTAAACTTACACCATAAAGTGTATAAGTTTAGTTATTCACTATCATTTATGTGCGTCTCTCAAATAAGCTTCAGTGACTTAATCGACACTTACAATCTACATAATGAAACCAGTGGAGGTAGTGCTCTCTTTATATCGATTATAGGTACATCCAAAATAGACATTAAAATAAAAAATCGAACTAGTTAGAATCAAGGTTTGAATTTTAAATGGGGTAGGCTAATAATTTAATTAGTGATCACTATTCATCCACATATGGCCATACTTCGTGGTATTAAACTTTTTTAACTCTACTTTTGGTTATTAGTTATGACACCATGTATGACTTGACTTTACTGAGGCTGAAAACCATAGTCAATACTCTTAAGTTATGACTATATTACATGGTAAAAAAAGAATAACTTAGATAGCTTTGCGGAAGCACTGTTTAAATTATTCACCTTTCACTTAAAATTGTTTTTTAATTTTCTGTTTATCCAATCTATTGATCATAAACTACTTAAATTAGATTAGATTAGTAATGTACCTTCTATTTTGCTATATATATCAAAAATATTTGATAAAAAATATTACTCAATTATCAAAACTCACTATTTTATTAAATTGAGTAGTTCCATTTAAATAGATTTTCATTATGCAAAACTAGGCTGCAATAAAATAAAATTCAGATAATATTATTAATTATTATCAGTTCCGTATAATTCCGGGACAAGAGTAGTAGCAATTTTATCCGTCCATGGAATATGGAATCTAGTATTAAGGTTTCAATTTGAAAACGGTAAAGATAAACTAACCTATCTGTTTTAACTGGTATCAACAAAACAGTAAGAGAAGAGAAAATAAAACACTAAAAAGACAAATGGAGCAACAAGTAGCTCCTATTATCTTTTTAGTATTTGAATATTATTAGTTTATTCTAACAAGTTCAAAATATCTTAAACTCTCTAATTTACATTCTTAATCAGTCTTTTAAATACTTTCATGTTGTTTGCAATTCTTCAATTTTACTTCTTACGTTCTGAAAAATCGCATTATTTTTTGTTAAAGATGCTGTAGACTTTCCGCTAGTATCCGCTTTTATAACTACTTTACAAATATCAATGGAATCGCGAATAAGTGTGTCTCTATCATATGAGATTCCTCTATTTTCATAGTCATTTTTAACACTCCGGCATGTATTTAACAATAATATATCGGCGGTATTTATAAATAAGTAATCATCAATTTCTTTCTTTAAAATAGCAGATTCTATATTAAGAAATTGAGCAAATTCTTCGTTAGAAGCATTTCGCCTCATCTTTCTATACTGAGTAATAGTCTTACTGATCGATTCATACATTTCATAAGCTTCAATTACCCTTTCACTATTAATATTTTTCAGTATATCTTCAATTTGATTTTTATTAAATAATGCGCTTTTACCTCTCTTTGCTATTGCTGCCATAGAGTCAATCCAATAGCCTGTATAGTATTGAATAGTGTCTTCTAAATTTATAGTCTTGTAACTTGATGGTATAGTTTCTCCAAAAGATTCTTTATAGCTACGTTCATTAATTTGACGTTCTAAGAAATAATTATGATCAAGGAGTGAACTTTGTAAGTCTCTAACAATAGTATGGTTCGAGATAAAGTAGCTATCTTTAATTGGCGTTTGAGAGTTTAAATATTCAGTTATTTGTGCACGCTCATCGTAATCACTAATTTTAATTATTCTAACTAAGGCACTAACATCTTCCTTTAAAGATCCTTGTTTGTAAAGATTTGCTAGAGAATTAACAGTTTGGCAACCATTCACGATAGAGGCACCCTTTAAATTAACAGTTAGTGAGTTAGGACTATTGTTTGCTTCATCACATATAAAAACAATTCCGTTATTATAAAAATAAAACATGTCTGAATCATCAGATGAGGCCGTATTCTTAATACCTTCATTAACTTTTGAATCTGTCTCAAAAAGCCTAATATTTTCATCGAATATAACTAATAATTTATCTTCAATCGATTGGATAAGATCATTCGCATTTATAACACCAATATAGGAATCAATATCATTCACACGATAAGCTTGTTGCAAAAACTTATAAGGAATATTTATTTCGATAGAATTTTTTCGATTTAATTTTTCATATAAATTTGATATTCCTTGTTTATTTATGTCAAACCAATCAAGAGAATTTCCTGTATCATCACTAAATTTTTTAGAAAATGATTCAATCTGCTCTTCATTATCAACAATTCCTTTATTAAAGCTAACAAAAAAAAGTTTAAATTTATAAATGGGTTTTTCCGCGAGTAGTTCTTGAAATTGTATAAATTTATTATTTGATTTTTCAATTTTATTTTGTGAGATTAAAATATTAAATCCATTT
The DNA here is from genome assembly GCA_020431645.1 of Carnobacterium sp. Lineage (GTDB taxonomy): Bacteria > Bacillota > Bacilli > Lactobacillales > Carnobacteriaceae > Carnobacterium_A. Next base: position 25,705 of record JAGQHW010000023.1, read on the forward strand.
AAAGTTTTTAATATGTCAGCTTGCGAAATTTCTTTATTTAATTTTTGATCTGACTCTGGAAACTTAAATTGAAAAACCATTAATTCCTCAGAGATATCAGAAATTACAATAGCATCTATACCATTATCACCGTCTCCATCTATAATTGCTTCAGCAATTTCTTGATCGTTTAGATGTAAATAATTGTATAAGTACCAGTGTGCAAAAGCCATAGAATCATTAGTATAACCCTGCTCGTTTTTTATACTTACTACTAATTCTTTTATTTTATTATAATAAGATTGAAATTTAGAAATCATAGTACACCCCTTTATATTATATAAT
>JAGQHW010000240.1 GCA_020431645.1 Carnobacterium sp.
TGTATTGCCTGTTCTGAAAAACTTTATAATATTATTAATCCGTGTTAGAGTACAATCTAAATAAGTAGCTATCTTGTCGACTAGAATACATAGCTTTGCAATTTAGCTAAAAAATTAAATATGATTATTTCTTTCTTTAAACATAAAAACTTTAAATAAATACTAAATTTATGTCATTTTCCCCAGTTTTTTATTTTTACCATCTTTTATTCCCTTAATAATATAATTGAATCTAAGTTTTCTGTTATTAAAAATTGTTGTATATACTATAAATTTGATAGGTAAAGAAAACTTTATCTTTATCTTATACTTTTTAGGTATATATATCTTACTAGATAATACTATTGCATTTCTAAACTGATAATAATGTCTAAATTCTTTTGAAACTTTAAAAATTAGTTTTTTACCTTCTCCTAGTTTGTGGTTTAAAAAAACATTATTATTTACTTTTATAGAATATCCGATATATCTTGCTCGCCAACACCAATCATAGTCGACTAAGTCTATAAATAAACTTTCATTAAAACTACCAACATATATAAATCTATCTTTTTTTATTAAAGATCCTGAACTTAATGTTTCTTCAACATCATCTATCCCGCTTTTTTTATTATTTATTGTAGGACCCACTAAGCCTATTTTAACACCAGACTCTTCAAAATACTTATAATTTTGATAAAGTTCATTGATTTGTGATGCGTTAAGGAAACTATCTTGATCAAAAAATAAAATATAGTTTATAGTATCATCATTTAGAAAATATTCAATTCCCAAATTTTGGGCATAAGCTATTCCTTTATTACTATTTAACCTAATTATTTCTATTTTATTATTTTCTTCAAGTATAGAAAAATTAAAAGCAGTTTCAGAATTATCTATAATTATAACTTTATGTGCAGTTTTTATATATTTACTAACATTGCTTAATAATTCACTTACATCCGGGTTATATGTAACAATAATTATACCTAAATCACTTTGCTTTTTCTTCTCGTTCATAGTTCATTCCTTTCAATACATATTTTAGTCTTTGCCTTTTTTTATCTAAGAAAAGTAATATTACAATTGGTGTTATAATTCTTAATATTCTTTCTCTAATTTTCCAATAATTTGGTATATAATTTCTTTTTGCTAAAATTGATCCATTTCTGTAAATATAATAATATCTAAATGGAGCAGGAACATAAATATTATATTTGAAAATTTTCAATACTTTCTCGCCGACTTTATGTTCTAACGTAACTGTATTTGCTCTAATTATTTTATAATTTTTCTTTATTGCTCTCCAACAATATTCGAAATCAACATAGTCAATAAATAACTGTTCTTCCATTCCACCAATTGCTTTAATCATTTCGACATTCAGTAAGCTACCTGAGCTAATTATTTCTTTGCAGATTGTGTAATTTTCTATTTCAAATTTCTCTGAACTAGATTTTTCTATTATTGTAGGTGCTATAATACCTATATTGTTATATCTTTCTTTTACAAATAAATAAGTTTCCAACATCTTACTAATAAATGTTTCTTCTAAAATAGAGTCTTGATCAAAAAAGAAAATTCCTTTTACTATATCTTCTTTTAGTAATTTATCGATTCCAATATTTTGTGCTTTTCCTATACCTTCATTATATTTAAGTTTGTAATACTCAACTTTGTTTTTTTCAGTAAAATAAATAGAGTGATTTTTTTTTATAGAGTTATCTATTAAAATTATTCTATCTATATTAATATTTTCTGCAATAACTTTAATATTT
>JAGQHW010000241.1 GCA_020431645.1 Carnobacterium sp.
ATAAAATCCGTGAGCAAAAACAAGTAAAGCAAGATTTGTTCTATTCTTGTAAAAAGCATAGAGGAAAATTAAACTTGACAATCCTACTGCAATAATCCCAGAAGTCCCTTGATAGTTATGTGAAATCCCAAAATAGATAGATAATATAAAAACAGAAATGAGCCATGTTTTGTCAGTATTTCCCATAAATTCAGCCAAATGCTTCATATAGTAGCCGCTAAATAAGAATTCTTCTCCAAATGCCGCAAATACCCACATTATTAAGAATAAAATAAAAAAGTTGGCAAAATCACCTCTTATATCATCTAACGAACTTAAATCAATTTCACCATAGTGGATTTCCAAGAAAGGTTGAATACAAATGTCAATGATAACAAATATGATTATTGCAAGTAACAGACCTTTTAATATGGTACTTAAACTTATTTTTTGACCAAACCCAAATTTTGCCCAGTTCCAACCACTTTTCCATAATAGAAATAATGCTATAAAAAGACCAAAAAAGTAACCATAATTTCTATCTGCAAGAGAAAGTAAGGGAGCAATAATCATTACGATTATTACCATATATGGTTTAGAAAGAAATCTGTATAATTTATTTATCATATGTTTGTTTTAAATGACACACAACGGTTTGGCTATGATTTCGGCGTGGATAAATCCGCAGGATTTGTCCACAGAGAAATCAAGCTAAATATATGTTTTACTTTTGGTTTTCGCACTGTTGCCACGCTGAATTATAGCCGTTGTTGGCAACTGGCTATTTAATATTAATCAATTCCTGTTTTTCGATTTTAACAATGGTTTGATGCTCATTTCTATTTTCATCTTTATAAGAAATTCTTAATTCAAGTCCGTTAATTGATTCAGGAATTTTTTGTTTCATTAATTTATCCGCTTCAGTATGTTCACTTTCAATAAATTCCTCGTATGTTGCTCGTAAGTCAATATTTTCAAAAGGTGGTAGGTTATTTATTTTTGGAAGTTTTGTCAAATCATTAAACTTTACATCGCTTACTTCTTCAATTTGGATGTTGTAAGCTGGAAACCTTGAGTTATTGTGAAGAACAAAAGAAAAGTTCCAAACTACTTCCCAAAATATAATTGGTTTACCACCAACAGGAATTATATTACCACCAAATTTCTCTTTATTTTTAGCACTATATCCTCTATTCAATCTCATTCCGTTACTATAGATTAAATCTGCTTCGATAAATGGCGTTTGATTTTTAGGTTTTTCGTCGGCTAAACTACCAAGTATTGCTTTTCTCATTTCCATTTCCGCCTGTTCTTTCCACTGTTTCAATGTTTCTGAAGAGAAACTATCTTCATCTTTGTCTATTAGAGTTGCACAATTACTACACAGCCAAATTCCATTGCTTATATGTTTTCTCTGTTCTTCATTCAAATTATTGTCATATCTCGGACCACCAGGTGAAGCAGCAGTAATATGAGCTGCAATTCCTATGAGAGTAGATTTTTCTTCTTCAGCATTCGGCCCTACAGTATGTCTTTTGCATTTTGGATTTGAGCATAGAAAACCTACTCTTCTAGCTAAATTTGTAATTGTTGATTTTGTAAAATTATCTCTACTCATACTTTGCTGTCTTGTCCTGAAATATGGCTACAGGTTAAACTTGATTTTACGCAGTTAATTTGTGTGCCATATTAGGTGTTTTAAAATCTAAAGATAAGTGTAATCTTACTTCGTTATATAATTTAATTGCATTTTTTGTAGCTCTCT
>JAGQHW010000242.1 GCA_020431645.1 Carnobacterium sp.
AAGCAGGTACTAAAGAATTATTCTTAAATGAAGTAGCAAACAATAATGAATTTACTTCAGATGATATTTTTAATAGTGAGGGAGCGATACAACCCTCTCAAAGTTTGTTGCAGAAACTTGCTAAGAATAGTAATTTGTACGATAATTTATTAAATGCAAGTCAAGACAACGCAAGAAGAACAGATACAAAAGATGATAAACCAAAAGTTAAAAAAGCAAAATCTGTAATAAATAAAAAAGAACAAACTCATGGAAGTCGAAGTATCTAAAATCGAGAGGAGGTGAATTATGAAAAAGAGGTTTGAAGTATCACTCACGAAAAAAAATTACCAAAAGCTAATTGGAAGAATGAACTACTTATCTTCAAATCGTACAAATATTATTTTGCTATGTATATTTTTATATCAAGATTCTGAATTGTCAGAAGATCGAATAAATGAACAGTTGGAAAAGATAAAAGAAGATAATGAAAAAGAATCATTTTATTTTATGGCATTACCTTATATTCAAAATATATTTAAACATAAAAAAAGGTATTTCTTTACGCTGGATGAATATGTATCTGCTTTTCTAAGTACAATTTTAGAAGAAGAAGCAAATTGGGAAGAATTAGATAAAAAACAACCAAAAACAACTTCTATCTATTCCTTAGATAAAGACTTAGTAGACTGGTTAGGAAAATTTTCTGAAAAGACAGGAATTAGCCAAACAACCTTACTTAATTATTCTTTTATGAACCCTATTCAATTTGAGCCATATATAGTCGGTATAAAGAATAAGGTAAGAAAAGGTTTATATCTCACTCAATCTAACTTTGAACGCTTTAAAGGCGTTGAAACAGCTAAAAGACCGTCTATTGTTGAAGAACAGATTAAAGCTTTAAAGACGTTGACAAAATAGTTAAGCTTAAAGGAATTAAAGGCAATAAAAACTAGTTATACTTTGATTCTAAAAGCTTTTTTCTGTATAATTATATTATAAGAAATATAAAATTAATCTATTTTTTATAATCTTGTTAAAAAGGAGTTGGTTCATTTGTTGGAGAGATACAAAGACGGTATTAAAGTATCTCATGAGAAAGGAGAATCAAAAGAACAACGAAACGAAAATAGGAAAGAAGCGATTGGGGAACATTTCAGTAATCATTTTACGCTCAATAAAGATCGGTTTGTTTCTTATATTAAAGAAAATAAATTGAATCAAGAACATAGTGAAGATATAGAAAAAATAAATAGGTTAGATTTTTCTAAAGCTAATCCCAGAAATAATACATTTATGAATGAATTAGCGTTCACAGGTGGAGCTATCACAGAGGGTTTTCTAGAATGTTTTTCGATAGAAAGAGATAAAGCATTAGAAAATTACACCGACCAATTACAAGTGATTGAGAAAACAGAAGATGGAGAAAAACCTAAGTTTTATATAGGTGGTTTCTTTAAAAATAAACTAACTAGAGTAACCCCTTATTCAGATAACAAAGAAGAATTAGACGAACGACTGAAACAACGGCAAGATCAATTAGCAAAGAAACAACAAGAAAATAAAATAAATAAAGAACGTAGTTTGAGTTTAACAAGAAGAGAGGAAGATTAATGATGAAATTAAATAAAAAATTAGTAGGTTATGTATCGACAGTATCAGCTTTGACAGCATTAACTGTTCCAGAATTAACGGTTTATGGTGCAGGAGCAGGCGAAGTTCAATCAAG
>JAGQHW010000243.1 GCA_020431645.1 Carnobacterium sp.
CATTGAAGTTACAGTTACAATATCAGTAGGCTTAATTGCAAAAGGTTTTACATCTTTACATTTTTTAGACACGGAGTCACTCCTTTCTTTTCTGTTGTAATGTTTAATTAAAATCAAGTTAATAGAGCACCGCAACCGTTTCGCCCTTGACTACGGGGCCCAATCCCTAAGAACCCGTAAGCAATGTCGGAAGGCCTACAGCCTACCACCACCCCGTTGGGGAAAGCTTACCTTATGGATTACCCATCATCAAGGGTGCGCTACGCCGAAACTAATCGGCACTTATATTTTTTTTGGATCCCTATTTATTTTTCAATGATTTTTCAATTGAATCTAATCTTTCATGTAAATCAGACATATTATTCATAGCAGAAACAGCTTCTTTTTGATTGATATATTGTTCAAGAGCCATTTGCATTAAAGACGATTTACTAATACCAGAGATAGCACTTTCTTTTTCAAGCCATTCATTTTGTTTGATACCTATTCGAGAATTAATTCTAAATAATTTATCAGCCATGTTATCACTCCTTTTTTAATTTGATAAGGGAGCTTATAGGGTAGTATGAGCTCCCGCCAATAACGACAACTTTATTATACATAAGTTATATAACTTAAGCAACATCAAATGAGTGTTACACTCAGTCTTTTTTAACCTGTGAAAATTATAGTGCTGCATAATAAAAAAAGGCCATTTACTTTTCAAAGCTGAAGCTTTTGAAAAGTAAAATAGACCAATTTGATTTATAAATGCGACCGCGAAAATATGTTCAAAAGGCAAGAAAAATATACCTAAATGTGTTATACTCGTTTTGAATTGTATTGCTCGTAAGCTATCTTATTTTTAAAATCACCTTGTTCAATATCAATAGAATTAAAGTAGTGGGGTTGTGCCGACCCTACTATTTTTTTTGCCTTTTTATAAGTAGTTTTATATCTTTCAGGATAAACAATTCCTTTTGATTTACGGTATAAATTCATACCCGGCGGATACATATGAAGCCTACCACCTTTTATAAACTTCTTTTTGACCCCTGCAACGTCTTTTTCAACAACTTCTCTATCTTCATTAAGGGCAACCTTAATAGTTTCATCAGTAAGCTCTAAATCAGCTAAATAAGCAGATAAATAAGCGCCTATATTATCGACACCTTTTAAACTCTTTATTGTGACAAAACCTTGACCCCAAATTTCAGCAATATCTTTATTAGGTATATAAATTGATCGTACGTCATTAAATCTTATAAGCACATGACAATGCCACGCACCACGCCCTTGAGGTTCAACAACATTCATATAATCTATACTACCTAAATGACTGTATTTTCTCTTTAAACGAATCATAAAACGATTAAAATCAAAATATAATACACTGTTGTCTGTGACGTTTTTCTCGTAAGTTAAAATGCAGTGTAATTCATTACCATTTCCAAAAAAATTTTTATTGATTAAGTAACGAACTTTTTTAAATGTTTGTCGTAAAGAATTATAACTTTCAGAACGATTTTTTATATGTTCGTATTCCTTTATTTCGCCAGTTTCTAAAACGACATATTGGTCTTTATTTATTTTACGAATAGATGCTTTTTGATTCATTTTTTCCATATATTGAATCTCAGTAATATGACCCATTGAAGTTACAGTTACAATATCAGTAGGCTTAATTGCAAAAGGTTTTACATCTTTACATTTTTTAGACACGGAGT
>JAGQHW010000244.1 GCA_020431645.1 Carnobacterium sp.
GCTTATACTTAATTAAATATTTTATGCCAGTTTTTTTAACATTAAGACTTCTTTATTTGAGAAAACAAAAAAAACCACTTGTTCTAAAAAATAGCAATAAAAGATTCGAAAGAAGCACGTATCTATTCATGGGAATAAATACAGTTATCTCAGCTATTTTCACATTATTTGCTTTTCCAATTCCTACTGTGGTTTCAAATGCTCCTACTTATCAAGATATAGCATGGCATATGGGGAACGTTAATATCCTTTCTAGTGGTAGTAATTTAGACTCAAGGGTATATGGAGTTAAGTTCCTCTATCACTATTTCTCAGATTTATTTTATGCTATATCAAAATATATATTTGGTTTTAGTGCTTATGAATTGATCGTCCAATTTCAATTCATAGTAATAGGAACAGTATTAACTCTTTCTATTATAGGTTTTTTTAAAACAGTATTTAAAAAAAATAAATTTTTAATATATTTCTCTTCATTCTTATTCTTTTATGCACCAACAACACTCAATGGCTATTATAACAATGTATTTTATCATACATTTACAAATGTCAATGCAATGGCACTTACCTTCCCTTTAATAGTAGTGGTTTTATTAACAATAAAAAATACCTTAGAGTTTAAAAGAAACAATAAAAATGTTTTATTGATGCTGATGTTTATGTTTTTACTAGCGGGTTTCAAAGGACCTATAGCATTAATGGTCTTGGTTGCACTATTTATTTTGACCTTCGCTATGTTGATCCAGAAAAAGAGTGATATATTATGGTTCAAATTTTTAATAGTTGCAATTTTTTCTTATGCAATTATTCATTTCACTCTTTTAAGCCAAGGCAGTGACTTAGTAAAGATAAGTTTAGACAGTGCTTTCGATGTAATTACATCCACTTCTTTATTTCCAGGAGGTTTGAATAACTCCAATAGTAATTTCTTTATAAGATTTACTTATGTGATACCCCATTTTATAATTGTAGTTTTTTTCTTTTCAGTTCCATATTTATGGAGCTTAATCAACAACAGTTATGGTTATTTTAAAAAAAGAACAATACCTTTATTTGATCAATTCAGCCTTATTTTTTCGGTATTGTCACTGGGTGCTTATTATATTATTAGACATTCAGGCTACTCACAAATGTATTTTCTTTTTGGAACTCTTCCAGTTATTTACTATTTGGGAGGAAAAGAATTAGAGAAAGTTCTAATTAAAAAAACTGAGAAAGATTTTAAAATAGTATTTTTAATTACCTTATCTTTATTACTTATAAGACCTGTTTTCGGAACAGTAGATATGATTAAAGAAAAAATAAACCAAAATTATTCAATTTTTGAAAATAAGCCAACAGACTACTTTAATAGTAGCATCAGTTCATTAGAATATGAAGGTATGATATGGATAAAAGAAAATACTACTGTTAATGATCTATTTGGAACTAATAGGCATAATGGAGATAAAAAATTTTTCCTTTATAGCGCATACTCTGAAAGAAGATATTATATAGAAGGTCCTGAGTACGCTAAAAATAGCGGATTAAAACCTGAGAAATCTCAATATATGTTAGAACAAAATGACTTGTTATTTTCTTTAGATTTTCCTAATAAACATATATTAGCAAGGAAATTAGGATTGAATTATCTTGTCCAATATAAGAAACAGCAGCCAAGCGATT
>JAGQHW010000245.1 GCA_020431645.1 Carnobacterium sp.
AAAGGTTTGAAATTAAACAGATAACAAAAAAAGGCCCTTAGTTTATTTATGGAATCATAAATTAAACTAAGGGCCTTTTTTTTGTATGCTATTATCCAATTATACAGAAATGGCATTTATTCCCATTTCAAAAATTAAAATTAGGATAGATTAGAAAATGTGACTGCGATACAAACTGACTACTTTGCCAAGAATAATAACTTCGTTTAATAGAATAGCGCTCATCGAATCATTTTCTGGCTGCAATCGATAATAGTTGTCTTCACGATAAAATCTTTTACAAGTAGCTTCATCTTCGCTCGTTAAAGCAATAACAATATCGCCATTATTTGCACTAGATTGTTTTCGAACAATTACTTCATCACCATCCAAAATACCAGCATTAATCATACTTTCTCCTCGTATTGTTAGCATGAAGAGAGTATCGCTTTCTTGTTTTAAATTAGGAGGAAGTGGGAAATAATCAGAAGCTTCCTCAACAGCTAAGATAGGCTCACCGGCAGCAACTGTTCCTAATAAGGGAATTTGATCTAATTGTATACCTAATTTTGATAATCCTTTAGAAGTGAATTCAATTGCACGCGGTTTACTAGGATCTCTATGTATAAATCCATTCTTTTCAAGCCGCGATAGATGACCATGTACAGTAGAAGTGGAAGATAAAGAAACCGCTGTTCCAATTTCACGTACTGTAGGTGGGTAACCTTTTAGTTTTACTTGGTCATGAATGTATTGCAAAACTTCAATTTGTCTTGATTCTGGTGTTTTACGCATAAATAGATGCACCTCAGTTCATTTATTATTTCTTATTTAGAATAACATAAATAAACCTTTGAATCAAACAAATGTTCGCACAAATAGAAACCGATTTTAATGCATGGATTAATTTTTTTTGGTATAGTAATTAAATAATAAGAATAATGGGGTGAAAAAGTGTTATCTAAAGATCAAATAGCAAGAATAAACGAATTAGCAAAAAAAGCAAAGAATGAAGGATTAAGTTTATCTGAACAAACAGAACAAAAAAAATTAAGAGAATCTTACCTAGCTGCCTTTAGAGGAGGCATGCGTAACCACATTGAGGGATTAAAGGTGGTTGACGAAACGGGTGAAGACGTTACACCTGATAAATTAAAAAAAATACAAAAAGAAAAAGGTCTTCATGACCGTTAAAAGTTAAAAAAGCTGTTATTAGGTTTATTTTTATTAAATTGCGTTCAGACGTTGATTTGAACGCTAAAAAACAGTAAAATAAAAGCAACACAATTGAGAGGATGATTTAATTGTTTGACAACACTGACCAGTTAGCGATTAATACGATTAGAACACTTAGTATGGAAGGGGTTCAAAAAGCCAACTCTGGACACCCAGGACTACCAATGGGAGCAGCTCCAATGGCCTATACACTTTGGACAAAACACTTGAAAGTGAATCCTAAAAATTCAAAATGGGTAGATCGCGATCGCTTCGTCCTTTCTGCAGGACATGGCTCTATCATGCTATATAGCTTATTGCATCTTGCAGGTTACAATGTTTCAATCGATGATTTGAAAAATTTCCGTCAATGGAATAGCAAAACTCCTGGACATCCAGAAGTACATTTCACAGATGGTGTAGAAGCAACAACAGGTCCATTAGGCCAAGGGATAGCAAATG
>JAGQHW010000246.1 GCA_020431645.1 Carnobacterium sp.
TTATAATTTATCTGGTGGGAATAAAAATTATCAAAGTTATCTTAAAATGTTAAAATCGAAATCAAAATAAATAAAAAAAAGAATCAGACAGCCAAAATGTACTGCACCCCAAAAGTTAGAGGAAAAATCTAACTATTTGGGGTGTATTTTTTATGGCTAAATATAACAAAGAATTTAAATTAATGATAGTGAAGGAATACCTAGAAGGAAGCGTAACCTGCAGGTTACTTGCAAAAAAATATGGGATAAAATCGGATTCTCAAGTATATAATTGGGTAGCTATATATAAGAGTGTTGGCGAATCTGGTTTAGAAAGGATGGAAAATAAGAGGGTTTACTCTGTTCAATTCAAGCTAGATGTATTAAGCTTTATGAAAAGAACAGGTGCTTCATATATGGATACGGCTCTTAAATTTGGGATACCAAATTATTCCACAATTGCTAATTGGAATAAACTATTTCTTGAAAAGGGTTTTGAGGCTCTCGACAAACCGAAAGGACGTCCACCCATGTCAAATAAAAAAGAAAGTAAGCCTATTAAAGATAAAAAAATGACACGTGAAAAACAGCTTGAAAGAGAAAACGAACTGCTTCGTTTAGAGGTTTCGTATTTAAAAAAGTTAAAAGCTTTTCAGATGGATCCAAAAGGTTATCTAGAAAAGCACAAGCAGCGCTATCACTAGAATTAAAACAAGAAAAATTTAAGCTAGTAGATATAATAGGCCAGGTAGGTATTCCGGAATCTTCTTATCACTACCACATCAAAAAGATGAAAAAAATAGAACCACTAAATGAACTAGAAATAACAATTAAAAAAATTTTTGAAGATAGTAAAGAAACCTATGGCTATCGCCGAATAAAAATGGCATTGAAAAATATAGGGATTGTAATCAATCATAAGAAAGTACTAAGAATTATGAAAAAATTAGGTATAAAATGTGTGAAATTCCAACGTAAAACAAGAAAATATAGTTCTTATAAAGGAACCGTTGGTTCAGTTGCTAAAAATCGAGTTAATAGAAGATTTATGACTGATCGTTGCCATCAAAAATTAACAACAGATATTACCGAATTTAAATGTAAAGACGGTGTTAAACTGTATCTTAATCCTGTTATGGATTTGTTTAATAGTGAGATTCTTTCTTTCGGAATTAGTCTACGTCCTACACTTGACTTAGCACTAACTCCTCTTAAAGAAGCTATTGAGATAGTGAAAGACTCGAAGTACAGAACAACTATCCATTCTGACCAAGGGTGGCATTATCAACATCGAAGTTGGGTGGAAACCCTCAAGAAAAACAACATTTTTCAAAGTATGTCACGAAAAGGTAATTGCTTGGATAATTCTCCTATGGAGAACTTCTTTGGACTATTAAAACAAGAAATGTATTACGGAGAAGTAGACTGTACATTTGAAGAATTAAAAGATAAAATCAAAAATTATATCTATTTTTATAATACTGAACGTATAAAGCAAAAATTGGCAGGCATGAGTCCGGTTCAATACCGTATTCACACAAGCCAATTAGCTGCTTAATAAAAACTCTAACTTTTGGGGGTCACTACATTACTTTAATTGTAGTCCTCTTTTTTGTAATGATTTATAAGGTGATGAATAAAGAATCCCTTCAATATTTAATT
>JAGQHW010000247.1 GCA_020431645.1 Carnobacterium sp.
GAAAATTCTTGCTCGTATAATTCTTTCAAATCTTTATGAACTAAGAATTTATTTTCGCCACTTTTCAAATAATCTATGTGCGGATTTTTTTGTTTTTGCTTTTCAGTGAATTCACGATTATTATGTTTTACATTTGTTTTATTACTGGATTTTATAAAAGAAACAGACATACTCATACTCTCCAACTCCTCTAAATGAATGGTACTTAAAATTGGTTACTTTGTCAAAGTAACCTTTTCTGCATTATGACATTTCGCTACGCTACATGTACACAATGAAAAGGGTCTGCGACGCCAAGATCAAGTTCAAAAGCGTTCGTCAATCTGTCGATTTCCGAGAAAAAAATTACGCTGGACTTTGTCCTTTTCCGCTTCATTTTTTTCAAGTGCAGCACTACAAATTTACTTGCAACGAAAAATAAAAAACCCCCTTAGAATTTTCATTCAGGGGGTAAATTTTTATTCTAATATTTCATCTTAAACCATTCTCTTCATATCCGACTTTCGTATATCCCGTCCATTACATTTCCACGAATTATATCTAAATCCGTTCCGCCCTCATCAAGATATTTCAAAACGCTATGCAGAGCATTACTCATATGTTCAGCTTCAATCACTAAATGCTTTTTGCTTAAACTAGCATAATCACTATTTTTATCTAAATCGTAATTATCGTAATGCTCTTCAAATATTCCCATTTTCAATCTCCCTTATTTCACCGGTTTCTAAATCAACATCCAATTCAATTTCTTGAATTCCATTTTTCCGAACTTGATATGCTCCATCAAAATAAATTCTAATCAACCCCGTTTTAGATGCAATGACTTTGTTAATCACTTTCATATTCGGCAAACCATAAAACGAACCATATCTCCTAACAAACTTACCTAACTCTAAAATGTTTGCTATCTGATATTTTTCTATGATTTCACATACTGATTCAAAAACTTCATCTTTTTCTTCAATGTCGAGAGTATTGTAACGATCAATATCAAAGTTACTCAATAATTTAATATCTTTCTTGCTATACACGTGCTTATTTTTATCTTTAGCATCTTTTGATTCATGAGTTAAATATAAATAAGTGTTTAAAACACTTGTATTAATAAATTTAACTGTGCTAATAGCTTTTTCTCCTAGCGCCCTTTTAATTTTCACACGAACACTATCTGTAGTTACTGGATTTTTAGCAATATAAATCACATGGTAGTGCGGTTTTTTATAAACTTTCCCACCTTTTTTAACCATTTCTATTTCTTCTTCAGATAATTTATCTTTTTCTTTTTCATCTAAATCATGTAAAGGACTTATCGCCATCGGAACATTAAGTAGTTCTAACTTTCCTATCCAATCTACTGGAACACTTTCTGGATATAGTAAAAAAGTAAAGTATCTAGATTTTTCTTTTGCCATTCGCTATAATTACCTTATCAGAAACGCTGATAGCGAAAACTCGTACCCTGTTAAAAACACGAGTTCTCGCTTATTTTTTTTGTCCTGATTCCTTTCTTACATATTCTTCTAATGCTAAAACAAATATTGCAGACTTCGAAAAACCTTTTTCTTTTGCCAATCTATCGACTAAATCAAATTGAGTTTCTGTTAAACCAATTGACACTCTTTTTTTCTTTTCAGCCATTT
>JAGQHW010000248.1 GCA_020431645.1 Carnobacterium sp.
TTAGTTAGCATTCTTTTTTAAGTTTTCAATAATTTCATCGTACTTCGGACTGTTTAAAAAGTTACTCACTGAAACTTGTACAGCTCGAGGTGTTTTTTGTCTTGCACGAGTCGTTAGTTCTTCTTGTGTAATAACTAATAAACCATCTTCATCTTCTAAGTTGTTGATAGCAGAATTTGTTACTGAAATATTTAATCCTGCATCTTTTACCTTTTTACGTAAGATAGAAGCTCCCATCGCACTAGATCCCATACCTGCATCACAAGCAAAGATAATTTTATTAACTTTGGCATTTTGTGCTGAAATATTTTCATTTGTTGCTGATACTGCTACACTTGATCCTTTTGATTCAGCTTTCATTTCTTTCATTTCCTTTTGTTTTGCTTCGAAAGCTTCTTCATCTGTTGATTTATCTGATTTCAAGATAATCATTGCTACTAAGAATGAAACAGCTGCAGCAACAACAACACCTAAGATAACTCCTAAATATCCACCCTTAGGAACTAATGCTAAAATTGCAATGATAGAACCTGGAGATGCTGCGGCAACTAAACCTGAGTTCATGACTACGTTTGTTAATGTTCCGGCTACACCACCAGCAATAACTGATAAAAATAATAAAGGTTTCATTAAAACGTATGGGAAGTAAATTTCATGAATCCCACCGATAAATTGAATCAATATAGCTCCAGGTGCAGATGCTTTAGCTGCCCCTTTACCAAAGAATGAGTATGCTAGCAATAACCCTAAACCTGGTCCTGGATTAGCTTCTAATAAGAAAAGAATTGATTTTCCTGCTTCTGCAGCTTGCTCAATACCTAAAGGAGTTAGAATTCCATGATTAATTGCATTATTTAAGAATAATATTTTAGCTGGCTCGATAAAAACGTTTGCTAAAGGCAAGAAACCTGCATCAACAATCCATGCTACTCCATTGCCCATTGCTTGTGTCAATGTTGTTACGAATGGCCCTACTCCGTAAAAGGCAACAATAGCCAACAAGAAGCCAATAATTCCACTTGAAAAGTTGTTAACCAACATTTCAAGTCCTGCCTTAATTTTATCTTTGAACATTTCGTCAAACTTTTTAATACAGTAGGCGCCCAATGGACCCAAAGCCATTGCTCCAATGAACATTGGTACTTCTGAACCAACAATAACACCTAACGTTGCGACAGAACCTACAACTGCACCACGTTGTCCGTAAACAGTGTTACCACCCGTGTAAGCAATTAGTAATGGTAATAAATAAGTTAACATCGGTCCAACCATTGTAGCTAAGTCTGCATTCGGTAACCAACCATCCTCAATAAATAAAGCTGTAATAATACCCCAAGCGATAAATGCTCCAATATTTGGCATAACCATTCCACTCAGGTAGCTACCCATTCTTTGGACAAAAGCTTTTGTTCCTTTTTTCCCGCTATTTGTTTGTTCCAAAATAAATCCTCCTCAAAATCTCATTTTATTATTGCTTCGTCTCTCTATAAAGAATCTTAACTCTTAATGAATGCGATTACAATATCTAGTACTACCACTTTTGGCAGTCTTCCTAGTGACAAAACTGATAATGAGAAAATTTAAGTATAAATTAATACAAAAAAAAAGTAGTATTAACTACTTTTTTA
>JAGQHW010000249.1 GCA_020431645.1 Carnobacterium sp.
TAATTGATTAGATAATTGTTTATTGCTTTCTGTCAGAGAATAGACTGCATCTAAAAGTTCATCCATTTTTTTATTTTGTTCAGAATTGATTTCAGCTTGTCTCTTTATTTGTTCTGATTGTGCCTCAATCATGCGATATAACGCGTCCGTCACGGTAGATGTTTTATCGTTATAAAGGTCAGAGCTTAAAACCTTTCTTGTAGCTGTTTCGAGCGTTATGCTCATAGTCTCTTTTAACTCTAACATGCGTGACAACACCGCAACATCTTCTTTTGTAAATAATCGGTTATTTCTTTCATCTCTTTTAAAATAAGAACCATTCTCAGCAACTTTATCAAACAGTAATGCGTATTTACGCAGTGTAGCACTTTCTATATTTAGTTGTTTACAAACTTCTTTAGGAGCAACGTATTCTATAACGTCTTCAATATTTTTCATATCTAGCCACCTCAACACTAACTTTTATTTTGTCCAGTCATGCATTGGTACTTTTCGTATATTTTTATTAATAAGATTATTTTGTTTTATAAAGTTATTGTGAATTTCAACCAGAACAACTTTTCGCCCACGTCTAGCTTGAAGAAGTTCTAAGTCCATATCGTCAATTTTTAAATTAATTTCTTCAATTGCTTTAGTTAAAATTTTATCTTTTAACTTTCCATAGTCATAAGAATTTGGAGCACCTAGCCACTCCATAAAATCGTCAGGTGTACCTTGTAGAATAACAATGTTTTTCCCACGATCTTTATCAGCTTCACGTATTAATTTATATAACAAAATAGAATATTTACTTTTAAGTTGAACGGTATCGTGTAAAAGATATTGAGTGTAATTATCCTTCAAATCTAAGAGATAGGGCGCTAATTTACTAGACAATAAAATTTCAACCTGTCCATTTTCTTCGTATGTAGCCTCAGAAACCCAACCAGTTTGAGTAACAGATTTTCTATCCTTATTATAAATCAAAACTTCTTTCTTTCTTAAATCGCCGATATTTCTTGCTAAATCACTATAATTTTTACCATTTCTTTTTAAATCTAAAACGTTAGATAGCTCATACATAGAGGTATTTACCTTCGTAAAATTAGTGTCGCTAGGTTTGATTTTAGATATCACGAAATCCATTATTTTTAATTCTCGAGCTGTTAAATCTTGTCGAGCTTTAGATATCAAATCATTGTGCTCAACAACATAGTATTGAAGTTGTTCTTTATGCTTTTCTACCTCAAAGTTTCTATCATTCTTCCAGATATTTAGAGTCAAATTAACCCCTCCTTAAAAACACCTTATCAAATAATATCCCTTAAGTAAAGTTTTTTTATATCCAAGGGGGTGAGTGGTGTACTTTAAGGGGGTGAGTGGTGTACTTTAAGGGGGTGAGTGGTGTACTTTAAGGGGGTGAGTGGTGTACTTTAAGGGGGACTATAAGTCTGTTTAAACCTCGTGTTAAAGCATTCCTGTTCCATTAAGTACTTAGAAGTATTTATAAGTATTAATATAAAGTATTAAAAAAGACCACTTGTGTTTCTCTCTGCTTGTGTTTTGAAAATTTTAG
>JAGQHW010000024.1 GCA_020431645.1 Carnobacterium sp.
TTTTTAGTGAAATTGTAAAAAAATTACCTGAAGAAACAATGGATATTGAAGTGCTTGATCATTTTCAAACATTAATTACTTCAGCAACAGCTTCTTTTACTATTAATGGGTTAAATGCTAACGATTATCCTCATTTACCAGTTATTGATACAAATGAATCATTTGTTTTGCCCGTTGGCTTATTTAAACAAGTGATTGGACAAACCGTTATTGCAATTTCTACTCATGAAAGCCGACCAATCTTAACTGGAGTTAACATGGTTATAGAAAATGGCCAAATTTTGGCTGTTGCTACTGATAGTCACCGTTTAAGCCAGCGTATTATTCCTCTAGAGATGACTGAAGAACAAGCTGGGAAAAAATACAATGTCATTATTCCAGGTAAAAGTTTAGTCGAGTTATCTCGTACGTTAGATGATAATTCAGAAACAATTGAATTAATGATTACTGAAAATCAAGTTTTATTCAAAACAGAAAATATGCTTTTCTATTCTCGTTTACTAGAAGGATACTACCCAGATACGAAACGATTAATACCTGAAACATCAGCAACAGAAATCGAATTTAATGCAAATATTTTATTAGGTGCGATTGAAAGAGCGTCATTGCTATCGCATGAAGGTAAAAATAATGTTGTTAAAATTACCATTAACCCAGATTTAGTTGAAATTTCAGGAAATTCGCCTGACATTGGAAACGTTCAAGAAGAATTAGATTATATTTCTGTTAGTGGCGATCCAATTGAATTGTCATTTAACCCTGATTATATGAAAGATGCACTAAGAACTTTTGGTCAAACAACAATTAAAATTAAATTTACATCACCTGTTCGTCCATTCATTTTAGTACCAAGCGAAAACGATCAAACCTTTATTCAATTGATTACTCCCGTTCGTACATTTTAATGAACGGCAAAAAAACTACTTCTCTGAATCGTCAGAGAAGTAGTTTTTTAGTTGAATCGTCCAAAAACAGGTTTATTTTCACTTTTAAGCAACTTTCGCATGTTTAAGGTCTTTTTGTATCTATCTTTTAAAACGTAATCAACCATATCTAAATTCTAATAGAGATTGTATTCTTTGTGAAAAAGAGGTATAATAGTACTAATAAGTAAGTGCGACTTGCGTGGTTTTTATACTCCACGCTTATTTTAATGAAAGCAGGTGATTTAATGAAAAAGACTATTTCAATTAGTAACGAATTTATTACTTTAGGCCAGTTTTTAAAGCATGCTGATATTATTGGCAGTGGTGGAATGGCAAAAGGTTATTTAGCTGAAAACACTATCATGGTTGATAATGAGCTAGAAAACCGAAGGGGCAAAAAACTTTATCCAGGAACAGTTGTAGAAATTTTAGGAGAAGGAACATTTTTTGTTCAATCTGTTCATTCAGCTAAAAAAACAACTAAGGATGAGCACTAATGTTTTTGAAAGATATCCAACTATTAAATTATCGCAATTATGAAAGTGCCGAGGTAACTTTTTCCCAAGGAATTAATGTTTTTTTAGGAGAAAACGCACAAGGTAAAACGAGTTTAATGGAAGCTGTCTATGTGTTAGCTATGGCAAGAAGCCATCGAACAGCAAATGATAAAGAATTGATTCGCTGGGAACAAGATAACGCACGAGTAAGTGGAAGAATTCAAAAAAAAAGCTCTAATTTCCCGTTAGCTATTTCAATTTCTACTAAAGGCAAAAAGGCTAAATTTAATCATTTAGAGCAAAAAAAATTAAGCGCCTATATTGGTAATTTAAATGTTATTCTTTTTGCTCCTGAGGACTTATCATTAGTCAAAGGCTCACCATCCGTAAGAAGAAAATTCATAGATATGGAAATGGGGCAGATGAGCCCTATTTATTTGCACCATTTAGTGCAATACCAACGGATATTGAAGCAACGAAACCAGTATTTAAAACAACTAGCTTTTCAAAAAAAGCAAGATCTTACTTTTTTAGAAGTTTTAACCGAACAATTAGCTGAGCATGGGGCAGCTATTTTAGCTGAACGCTATTTATTTGTAACCAAATTAGGAAATTGGGCTGCACCAATTCATTATGAAATTTCTAGGCAAAAAGAATGCTTAGAAATTGAGTACCAATCCACGGTTGCTTTATCCAATACGCAAGATAAAAAACAAATCTATCTAGATTTGCTTCAAACATACAAAGAGGGGCAAAAACGAGAATTAGATCAAGGGATCACTCTTTTTGGCCCTCATAGAGATGATTTAAAATTTAAAGTTAACCAAAGACACGTACAAACCTATGGCTCTCAAGGTCAACAAAGAACAGCAGCCTTAAGTATTAAGCTAGCAGAAATTGATTTGATGAAAGAAATGACGGGTGAATATCCACTTTTATTGCTGGATGATGTCCTGTCTGAATTAGATGATGAACGCCAAACGCATTTACTAAAGGCGATTCAAAATAAAGTTCAAACTTTTTTAACAACGACTAGTTTAGATGGAGTTAAAAAAGAAATGTTGGAAGCTCCCAAGGTCTTCCGAATTGAGAATGGTCATGTAGAAATGGAGAGTGAATGAATTTGTCTGAAGAAATTAGAAGTAAAAATGATATAGCTCAAGATTATGATGCAAGTCAAATTCAAGTATTAGAAGGATTAGAAGCTGTACGTAAACGACCGGGTATGTACATTGGGTCAACAAGTGGAGAAGGCTTGCACCATTTAGTGTGGGAAATTGTAGACAACTCAATAGATGAAGCGCTAGCTGGATTTGCAGATGAAATTAACGTGATTGTTGAAGCTAATAATGGGATTACTGTAATTGATAATGGGCGTGGAATTCCTGTCGATATTCAAAAGAAAACAGGTCGTCCAGCTCTTGAAACAGTCTTTACAATCCTTCACGCTGGAGGAAAATTTGGTGGCGGAGGTTATAAGGTTTCTGGTGGGTTGCATGGTGTAGGCGGTTCTGTTGTTAATGCTTTATCATCAAATTTGGAAGTACGAGTACACAAAAATGGGAAAATTTATTTCCAAGGTTATTCTAGGGGCGCCGTTTTAAACGATGTTGAAATTATTGGCGATACAGATCGTCATGGTACAACAGTCCATTTTTTACCTGATACAGAAATTTTTAAAGAAACCATTATTTTTGATTACGACAGGTTAGCTGTTCGTGTTCGCGAATTAGCATTTTTAAATCGAGGATTAAAAATAACGATTGAGGATAAGAGAGAAGAAAAACCTCAACTACAAGAATATTACTACGAAGGTGGTATTAAGAGTTACGTTGGATTCTTAAATAAAAATAAAAATGTTTTATTCGAAGAGCCAATCTTCCTAGAAGGCGAGCAACAAGCCATCGCGGTTGAAGTAGCGATGCAATACACAGATGGCTATCATTCTAATTTATTAACATTTGCGAATAATATTCATACTTATGAAGGTGGAACACATGAGTCTGGTTTCAAAACGGCATTAACACGGGTTATTAATGACTACGCAAAACGCAATAAACTAATAAAGGAAAACGAAGATAACTTGACGGGTGAAGATGTGCGTGAAGGGTTAACAGCTGTAGTTTCTATCAAACATCCAGATCCTCAATTTGAAGGACAGACAAAAACAAAATTGGGTAACTCTGAAGCAAGAACGATTACCGATCGTCTTTTTTCTGCGCATTTTGATAAGTTTTTAATGGAAAATCCTCAAACAGCACGAAAAATAGTTGAAAAAGGACTTCTAGCTTCTAGAGCTCGTTTAGCAGCAAAACGCGCTCGTGAAGTGACACGTAAAAAAAGTGGCTTAGAAATTAGTAATTTGCCAGGTAAATTAGCAGATTGTTCTAGTAAAAACCCAGAGATTAGTGAAATATTCATTGTTGAGGGAGATTCTGCTGGAGGTTCAGCTAAACAAGGACGTTCACGTTTATTCCAAGCAATTCTGCCTATCCGTGGTAAAATTCTAAACGTTGAAAAAGCGACATTAGATCGGATTTTAGGTAACGAGGAAATACGCGCACTCTTTACAGCTATGGGAACCGGCTTTGGTGGGGATTTCGATTTATCGAAAGCTCGCTACCATAAATTAGTTATTATGACGGATGCCGATGTTGATGGAGCACATATTCGGACATTACTCTTAACACTTTTCTATCGTTATATGCGACCAGTTGTTGAGGCAGGATTTGTCTATATTGCACAACCGCCTTTATATCAAGTAAAACAAGGTAAAAAAATGGTCTATCTTGATTCTGAAGAAGAATTAGATAAATTATTGAAAGAATGGCCTCTTGCACCTAAACCTTCTATTCAACGCTATAAAGGTTTAGGTGAAATGGATGCTGAACAATTATGGGATACAACAATGAATCCAGAAAATAGACGTTTGCTTCAGATTACTGTTGAAGACGCAATTGAAGCAGATCAAGTAATGGATATGCTTATGGGTGACAGAGTAGAACCACGTCGTAAATTCATTGAAGACAACGCTCGCTACGTTCAGAACTTAGATATTTAATCAAGGGAGGATAATGAAGAATGGCCGAAGAATTTGAAGAAAATATTGAACATAAAAATTTAAGCCAGGAAATGCGAACATCATTCCTTGATTACGCAATGAGTGTTATTGTAGCACGGGCATTACCTGATGTACGTGATGGATTAAAACCAGTTCATCGTAGAATATTGTATGGAATGAGTGAATTAGGCGTTACGCCTGATAAAGCCCATAAAAAATCAGCTCGTATTGTTGGAGATGTTATGGGTAAATATCATCCTCACGGCGATAGTGCGATTTATGAATCAATGGTTCGTATGGCACAAGATTTTAGTTACCGCTATCCATTAGTGGATGGACATGGAAACTTTGGTTCAGTTGATGGAGATGGCGCTGCAGCAATGCGGTATACCGAGGCTCGAATGACTCGGATGGCTTTAGAAATGTTGCGTGACTTAAACAAAGATACCGTTGATTATCGTGATAACTATGATGGCTCAGAGCGAGAACCAGAAGTTTTACCTGCTCGTTTTCCTAATCTTTTAGTTAACGGGGGAACAGGAATTGCCGTAGGAATGGCAACAAATATTCCACCACATAACTTGACCGAGGTTATTTCTGCGCTCCATATCTTGATGAAAGATCCTGAGGCAACAACTGCTGACTTAATGGAAGCTTTGCCTGGTCCAGATTTTCCAACTGGTGGGTTAGTAATGGGTAAATCAGGTATTAGAAGAGCCTATGAAACAGGTCGTGGTTCTATTACGATTCGTGCGAAAGTAGAAATTGAAATCACAAAAACGGGTAGAGAAAGAATCATTGTGCATGAGTTGCCTTATATGGTTAATAAAGCCCGCTTAGTTGAACGTATTGCCGATTTGGCTAGAGATAAACGAATTGAGGGGATAACTGATCTAGCGGACGAATCAGACCGTGACGGCATGCGTGTAGTCATTGATGTCCGTCGCGATATGAGCGCGAGTGTTGTTTTAAATAATTTATATAAATTATCTTCTTTACAAACATCTTTTGGCTTTAATATGTTAGCTATTGTTAACGGTATTCCAAAAGTATTAAGTTTAAAAGAAATTTTAGAAGAATATTTAAAACATCAAGAAAATATTATTCGTAGAAGAACAGCCTACGATAAGAAAAAAGCAGAAGCACGTGCTCACATTCTTGAAGGATTACGTATTGCTTTAGATCATATAGATGAAATTATTCGGATTATTCGTGGATCTAAAACGGGCGAAGTAGCTAAAAATATGCTGATTGAAACCTATAGCTTATCTGACAAACAAGCTCAGGCTATCTTAGATATGAGAATGGTTCGTTTGACAGGTCTAGAACGTGAAAAGATAGAGTCTGAATACAATGACTTGATGATATTGATTACTGATTTAACTGATATCTTAGGTAGTCCAGAAAGAGTTCACACGATTATTGAGACAGAATTACTGGAATTGCAAGATCGATTTGGTGATGCTCGTCGAACAGAATTATTAGTCGGTGAAGTACTCAGCCTTGAAGATGAAGATTTAATCGAAGAAGAAGAAGTAGTTATCACATTGACTCATAACGGATACGTAAAGCGTATTGCAAGCTCGGAGTTCAAAACGCAAAGACGTGGTGGCCGTGGTGTACAAGGAATGGGCGTTCATAACGATGACTTCATTGAAACATTGGTCTCTTGTTCAACTCATGATACGTTACTTTTCTTTACGAATAGTGGAAAAGTGTATCGTTCTAAAGGCTATGAAATCCCAGAATATGGTCGTACAGCCAAAGGTATTCCTGTTATTAATCTATTAGGAATAGACTCAGATGAAAAAATTCAGACGGTTATTAATCTGAAAAATAAAGAAGACGATGATCGTTACCTCTTCTTTACAACACGTCAAGGAACCGTTAAGCGCACAAGTATTTCAGCCTTCTTAAATATACGAAGCAACGGAATCAGAGCAATTGTGTTACGTGAAAATGATGAACTAATGAAAGTTTCTATCACAGATGGAAAACAAAATATTATCATTGGAACACATCAAGGCTACGCAGTAAGTTTTGAAGAAAATGCTGTGCGTAATATGGGAAGAAGTGCTAGTGGTGTTCGTGGTATTCGTTTACGTGAAGAGGATTATGTTGTGGGTATGGATTTATTGACACCTGAATCTGAAGTACTAATTATTACAGAAAAAGGATATGGCAAACGCACAAGTGCAAGTGAATATGCTATTAAAGGCCGTGGTGGTAAGGGAGTCAAGACGGCTAACATTACTGATAAAAATGGGAACTTAGCTGGTTTAACAACTGTAAAAGGCGAAGAAGATATTATGCTAATTACTAATGCTGGTGTCATCATCCGCTTTAGTGCATCTAGTATCTCGCAAACTGGACGCGTGACACTGGGTGTACGTTTAATACGCGTGGGAGATAACGGTGCTGTGTCTACTATGGCAAAAGTAGAAGCTGAAGAAGTGGATGTGCAAGAAGAAAACCCTGATTTAGAAATTGGTTTAGCAGATGAACCAACTCTTATAATCGAATCAAAACGTGATGTAGAAGAATCTCTATCAAATGAAAAAGAGATTAATAAAAAAGAATAAGCAAGTTAAATAGACTTTAAACAAGGTTCATTAACCCGTTTAAAGTCTATTTTAATTTTCATAAGTAATTTAATTGAATTTATCGAATAAATCTATTTATTTTTGATGTTGAGGATAAGTTTTAATAAAAAGTATTGCTGTTTGTCAGGTAATATGATATATTTATTAAACGTGAGTAATCTATATATAGATGCTCTCCTTGCTCGTTCAAATGAATGAGCCAAAGTCCATAAGGAGGTGACAGTCAAGATGAGCAAAGTAACAAACTACGAAATTTTATACATTATTCGTCCAAACATTGAAGAAGCTGACAAAGCTGCTTTAATCGAACGTTTCGATACTATTTTAAAAGATAATGGTGCTGAAATCACTGAATCTAAAGACTGGTCTAAACGCCGTTTAGCTTACGAAATTAAAAAATTCCACGAAGGAATTTACCATATCGTAAAACTATCAGCAACAGACGCAGTAGCAATCAATGAATTCGATCGTCTATCTAAAATCAATGATGATATTTTACGTCATATGACTATTAAAGTAGAAGCTTAAATTTGTGATTGTTTCATGTGAAACAATTTTTTGAAAGGAGCTATTATTGTGATTAATAATGTTGTTTTAGTTGGAAGATTAACTAAAGATGCGGATTTGAGATACACTTCAAATGGTGCAGCTGTTGCATCGTTTACTGTAGCGGTAAATAGACAGTTTACAAACCAAAAAGGTGAAAGAGAAGCAGATTTCATTAACTGCGTAGCTTGGAGAAAGACGGCTGAAACATTAGCTAACTTTACTCGTAAGGGATCGTTGATTGGTGTAGAAGGACGTATTCAAACACGTTCTTATGACAACCAACAAGGACAGCGTGTTTACGTTACTGAAGTAGTTGTTGAGAATTTTTCAATGTTAGAATCTAAATCTGCCAACGACCAACGTCGAGGTTCAGATGATACAGGTAATACAGCGAAGACATATCAACAAAGTTCAACTAGCCAAACACAAAATAATTATTCGCAAAAATCAGCTCCTCAAAATCAAAATTCACAATATCCTGATTTTGGAAACTCAGATCCATTCGAAAAGAGTAGCCAACCGATTGATATTTCAGATGATGATTTACCGTTCTAATTTGAATTAGAAACATAAGGGAGGAATAGAAAAAATGGCTATCCAACGTAGAGGCGGACGTAAGCGCCGTAAAGTTGATTATATTGCAGCTAACCACATTGAACATATCGATTTTAAAGATCTTGATCTTTTAAAACGATTTATCTCTGAAAGAGGTAAGATTTTACCTCGTCGTGTTAGTGGCACTTCAGCTAAAAATCAACGTAAAATAACAATTGCAATCAAACGTGCACGTATCATGGGATTATTACCATTCGTCACAGCTGAATAAAAGAGTTAGAAAGAATCGTGATAATTTATCATGATTCTTTTTTTTTTTTAGTATTAGATTTTTCAAAATTGTTTCATGTGAAACAATTTTGAAAAATCTAATACCTAGTATCCAAATAGAAAACATGTTAAAATATAAGTTGTTGCTTAATAAAGGAATAGATAAAAAAGGAGTTATTTATGAAAAAACTATCTATGGAAAAACTCCCGAATTTTTTGAATGATAATAAATTTAAATGGTTTGCTGTTGTTATTGGTTCATTACAATGGATTACAATCGTATTAGGTTTTTTTGTCCATTTTATGATCGGAATAATTTTACTAGTTGCTTTTATCATTACAGTTCTTTCTTTGTATTACTTGGCTAAAAAAATTAGTATAGAAACACACAAATATATTACTGATTTATCTTACCGAATTAAAAGAGGAGAACAAGAAGCACTTATCAAAATGCCGATTGGTATTTTACTGTTTAATGAAGAATATGAAGTACAATGGACAAATCCTTATCTTCAAAATTATTTTGGGCATCAAGGAGTTTTAGGTAAAAACATTACTGAGATTGATAAAGAATTAGCAGACGTCATTGAAAGTAGTCAGTCTTCAGGTTTACAAACAGTCCACTGGGGAGAAAATGTTTATCAGATTATTGTTCAAGAAGATATCCGTGTTGTTTATTTGATGGACATTACTGAATATGCCCAAATTAAAGTGAAATATGAAGATGAAAAAATTGTAATTGGAAATATTTTTGTAGACAATCATGATGAAATTATCCAAGGGATGAATGATCGAAGTATTTCTAATTTGAATAATTTTGTCACGACAGAATTATCTAATTGGGCAAAAGAACACCATATCTACTTAAAAAGAGTATCAGAAGATCGCTTTATCGTTATGATGCATCAATGGTCTTTAGAAAAAATAGAAGAAGATAAATTTGCTATTATTGATCGAATTAGAGAAAGAACTTCTAAACAAAATTTTCCATTAACATTAAGTATTGGGTTAGCTTACGATGACAATGACCTGAGTCTACTAGCTAAGCAAGCTCAAATTAACCTTGATTTAGCATTAGGTAGAGGTGGAGATCAGGTTGTTGTCAAATCATCTAGCGGTGAACCACGTTACTACGGAGGAAAAACAAATCCAATGGAGAAGAGAACGCGTGTTCGCTCTAGAATTATTAGCCAAGCCTTACAAGAATTAATGAAACAATCCGACCAAATTCTTATTATAGGACATAGTTATCCTGATATGGACGCTATTGGTTCTGCATTGGGTGTTCGAAGAATTGCTGAGATGAATAACAAGGAAGCTTGGATTGTTATAGATCCAGATAATCTTAGTAAAGATATCAAGCAATTGATTGAAGAAGTAGAAAAAGATAACTCTATTAGTCGATATATCATTACGCCTGAGACTGCTGAAGAGATGTTTACCTCTGCGACTTTATTAGTAATGGTAGATCACCATCGTCCTTCACTTTCTATAGCACCTAAATTAGTGAATCAAATTAATGATATTGTCATTATCGATCATCATCGAAGAAGCGAGGAATTTCCAGATAAACCTGTACTAGTTTACATTGAGCCTTATGCTTCTTCAACTGCAGAACTTGTGACAGAATTATTTGAATATCAACCGAGCGAAGCTGATTCGATTAATAAAATTGAAGCAACAGCGATGCTAGGTGGTATAATAGTAGATACTAAGAGTTTTTCCTTACGCACAGGTTCGCGTACATTTGATGCTGCAAGTTATCTGAGATCTTGTGGAGCTGATGCTGTTTTAATTCAACGCTTTTTAAAAGAAGATAAAGATACGTATTTACTTCGTAGTCATTTAATTAAAACAATCGAATTTATTAATGATAAGATGGCGGTCACCGTTGGCGAAGAAGATAAGATTTATGATACAGTTGTGGCGGCACAAACAGCAGATACTATGTTAGGAATGACAGATGTCGATGCTGCCTTTGTTATCACGAAACGGTCTGATGGAAAAGTAGGCATTAGTGCTCGAAGTTTAGGTGAAATAAATGTTCAAATCATTATGGAAGAGCTTGGTGGCGGTGGGCACTTATCAAACGCAGCTACACAAATAGAGAATTGTACTATCGCGCAAGCAAAAGAGAAATTACGAAAAGTAGTAGCTAAACAAGATGAGGAGGAATAAGAATGAAAGTTATTTTATTAAAAGATGTAAAAGGTAAAGGTAAAAAAGGAGAAGTCAAAAATGTAGCTGATGGATATGCACATAACTTCTTAATTAAAAACGGATTAGCTAAAGAAGCAACAACAGGTTCTCTAAGCGAATTAAAAGGAAAAATTCATGCTGAAGAAAAGCAACAAGCTGAAATTAAGCAAGAAGCACAAGAAGTTAAGAACTTATTAGAAAAAGAATCTAATGCGCTAGTTATTAAGTCTAAGGCAGCTGAGGATGGTCGATTATTTGGTTCAATTACAACTAAACAAATTTCAGCAGCAGCTCAAAAACAACTTGGAATAAAATTAGATAAACGTAAGATTGAATTAAATGTTCCTATTCGTACAGTTACATCAATGAAAGTAGATGTTAAAATTCATCCTGAAGTTGTTGCGACAATGACGGTAAATGTGTTACCTGAATAAAACTGTTCTACTAAAGTGTTTAATCAGAGAAAAAGCTGATTAAACATTTTTTAATTATAATAGAAAAGGAACGGATGTTCGTATTAATTGATTGTGTTTATTATAAGACTAAGGTAAAATAAGAAAGATAATCCGTTAATAATAGTAGAATAAAATTATACTATTGAAAGGAAGAGGAAAATTGGCAAATGAAGCTTTTCAGGACCGCTTACCACCTCAGAGTATTGAAGCTGAACAAGCTGTATTAGGCTCTGTTTTCTTGGATCCTGATACGGTTGTCGGGGCGTTAGAATTTATTGAAGCAAAAGACTTTTATCGACGTGGACACCAACTTATTTTTCAAACAATGTTGGATTTAAATAATAATAATGAAGCTATTGATATTGTTACTATCACAAATGCGTTAGAATCTAAAAATCAATTAGAAGATGTTGGTGGAATGTCTTATTTAGCTGAATTAGCTATGATTGTCCCCACTGCTGCTAATATGGAGCATTATGCTAAAATTGTTGAGCAGAAATCTATTCTAAGAAATTTAATTCGAACAGCGACAGAAATAGTTGCAAAGGGATATGACGAAGGAGACGAGCTTGCTTCTATTTTAGATGAAGCAGAGCGTAGTATATTAGAAGTTTCTGAAAAACGCAGTAGAAGCGGTTTTTTGTCTATTTCAGAAGTTTTAAATACTTCTATTGCACGAATTGATGAACTATACCAAAATGACGAAGAAATTACGGGATTACCAACAGGTTATAAGGCACTAGATAAGATGACAGCAGGACTTCAAAAAGAAGAATTAATCATTTTAGCTGCTAGACCAGCTGTTGGTAAAACGGCTTTTGCTTTAAATATTGCTCAAAATGTTGGAACGAAAACAGATAAAACAGTAGCTATATTTAGTCTAGAAATGGGTGCAGAGTCACTTGTTAATCGAATGCTTTGTGCTGAAGGAAGTATTGATGCTAGCAATTTACGAACCGGAAATCTCTCCGAAGAGGAATGGCAAAATTTGATTGTAGCGATGGGTAGTCTATCTAAAGCGAGTATTTATATAGATGATACGCCAGGAATTAGAGTTGCTGAAATTAGAGCAAAGTGTCGGCGGTTGAAACAAGAAAAAGGTGAACTAGGACTTATTTTAATTGATTATTTACAACTAATTGAAGGAACTGGTAGGGAGAGCCGTCAACAAGAAGTCTCTGAAATTTCACGGCAATTAAAGAAATTAGCTAAAGAATTAGATGTACCTGTTATGGCATTATCCCAGTTGTCACGTGGAGTAGAACAGCGACAAGATAAGCGCCCAGTTTTGAGTGATATTCGTGAGTCCGGTTCTATCGAGCAAGATGCTGATATTGTTGCATTTCTTTATAGAGACGACTACTACGATCGAGAAGAAAGCGATGAAGATGAAGACTCAGATATGGCTGGCCAAGAAAATATCATAGAAGTTATTATTGAAAAAAATAGAAGTGGAGCACGTGGGACGGTTAAACTTTTATTTATTAAAGAATACAATAAATTTTCATCTTTATCTTATTTCCCAGATGATATACCTCAAAGATAAAAAAAAGGTTAAAGACGATATTGTTCGTTTTTAACCTTTTTTATTGCGAAATAAATACTAATCATTCGCTTAATTAACGATAATTTTTATTTTAAATAAGGAATATTCGGATTTTAATTGAATTTTCTTAAGAATACTGATAAACTAACCGAGTGTTTTAGAAAAAAAATAAACGAGGTGTTTTGATGTCTTCAGTAGTAGTAGTTGGTACACAATGGGGCGATGAAGGAAAAGGTAAAATTACAGATTTTTTAAGTGAAAAAGCAGAAATTATTGCACGTTATCAAGGAGGAGACAATGCAGGACATACAATTAAATTTGATGGAAAAACGTTTAAACTTCATTTGATCCCATCTGGCATATTTGCTTCTAAAAAAATAAGTGTGATTGGAAATGGCGTTGTTATTAACCCTAAAGCTCTTATTAAAGAATTAGCTTACCTACATGAAAATGGAGTAAGTACAAATAATTTGCGCATCTCTGATCGAGCTCATGTTATTTTACCTTATCATATTCAATTAGATCAATTACAAGAAGATTCAAAAGGCGATCAAAAAATTGGAACAACCATTAAAGGAATTGGACCTGCTTATATGGACAAAGCTGCCAGAGTAGGAATTAGAATGGCAGATTTATTAGATAAAGAAATTTTTGAAGAACGTTTACGTACTAATTTAGAAGAAAAAAATCAATTATTCACAAAAATATTTGATTCAAAACCAATTGAATTTTCAGATGTTTTTGAAGAATACTATCAATATGGTCAAGAAATAAAGCATTACATCTGTGACACTTCAGTCATCTTAAATGAAGCACTAGATGATAATAAACGCGTATTATTTGAGGGTGCTCAAGGAGTTATGCTTGATATTGACCAAGGGACATATCCTTTTGTGACGTCTTCTAATCCTGTGGCTGGAGGGGTGACGATTGGTAGTGGTGTAGGTCCATCTAAAATAGATAAAGTAGTGGGAGTTTGTAAAGCCTATACTTCTCGTGTAGGAGATGGCCCTTTTCCAACAGAGTTACAAGACAGTATCGGAGAACGCATCCGTGATATCGGAAAAGAGTATGGAACAACGACTGGTCGTCCACGTCGCATCGGCTGGTTAGACACTGTCGTTATGCGTCACTCTAAGCGTGTATCAGGTATTACTAATCTTTCACTAAATTCAATTGATGTTTTGAGTGGATTAGAAACAGTTAAAATATGTACAGCTTACGAAAGAGATGGCAAACACATTTTATACTATCCAGCAAGCTTAAAAGAATTGGCAGAATGTCGACCGGTATACGAAGAATTACCAGGTTGGAGTGAAGATATTACGAGTTGTAAAACTTTAGAAGAATTACCTATTCAAGCACAGCACTATATCCAACGTGTTTCTGAATTAGTTGGAGTACCTCTTCTAACTTTTTCAGTAGGTCCAGATCGTGAGCAAACAAATGTGCTAGAAGATATCTGGACACAAGTATAATCATTTCTAAGTTATCGAAATAAGAAAACGTATGAGCTTTTTCATAGCTGATACGTTTTTTATTTTTATCTAATGAATTTGTAATTGCTTAAAAATTGCCAAAATTTCATTTAAGGCTTATTATTTAGCCTAAGGAAAAAATAAGCTAAGGGAGATGAAACGATGAAAAACGGGGTTATGATGCAATATTTTGAATGGTTTGTAGCAGATGATGGCAAACATTGGCAACGATTGAAAGACGATGCAAAACATTTGAGTGAAATAGGAGTAACTAGCGTCTGGATTCCACCTTGCTTTAAAGCAACAGGCACGAACGATGTTGGTTATGGTATTTATGATTTGTATGATTTAGGAGAGTTCAAACAAAAAGAAGTTATTCGAACAAAGTATGGAGTAAAACAAGACTTAAAAGCAGCGATAGATGAGTTGCATAAATACGATATTCAAGTCTATGCAGATATTGTGTTAAATCATAAAGCTGGAGCAGATGAAACAGAAAAATTTTTAGCGGTTGAAGTAGATCCTGATAATCGTAATGAAATAGTCAGCGATTCTTACGAAATTGAAGGATGGACTAAATTTACCTATCCTGGTAGAAAAGACACCTATTCAAAATTTAAATGGTCATGGGAGCACTTTACCGGAATTGATTACAATCAAGCTAACGGTAAAGAAGCGATTTATCTTATTCAAGGAGAGAATAAGAGTTGGGCAGATGATAATAAAGTAAATGATGAACATGGGAATTATGATTATTTGATGTATGCTGATGTTGACTACAGTCATCCAGATGTCATTGAAGAAATAAAGAATTGGGCTAAATGGTTTGTAGCAGAGACAGGTATAGACGGCTTTAGGTTAGACGCGATTAAACATATTAATGAGGAATTTATTTTTGATTTAGTTAGAACAATGCGTGATGAATTTGGTGAACAATTTTATATAGTAGGAGAGTATTGGGGAAATACTTACGATGAGATGGAAAATTATTTAGAAGCAGGAGACTTTAATTTAGATTTATTTGATGTAAGTTTGCATACAAACTTTGAACAAGCATCAAAATCAGGAAATGATTATGACTTACGTAAGCTATTTAATAAAACGTTGATGCAAAAAAATGATTCTCATTCCGTTACATTTGTTGATAATCATGATTCACAACTAGGTCAATCACTAGAATCGTTCGTTGAACCATGGTTTAAACCAATGGCTTATGGTTCAATTTTATTAAGAGAAAAAGGCTATCCTTGCCTATTTTATGGTGACTATTATGGTATTAAAGGAGATAATCCAATTGAACCCCAAAGAGAAATAATTGACCAGCTTCTTTTTATTCGAGCTAACTATGCTTATGGGGAGCAAGTTGACTATTTAGATCATGCTAATTGTATTGGTTGGACTCGATTAGGCAATGAAGATAATCCAAATGGGTGTGCAGTAATTCTTTCTAATTCAGAAAAAGGTTATAAAGATATGTATATTGGCGAAGAACAATCCGGAGAAATATTTTTAGATTATTTAAAAAATAGTCAAGATTCTGTAACGATTGACGAAAATGGGTGGGGACACTTTATTGTTGAAGCTGGTTCATTGTCTGTCTGGGTGAAACAAAGTACTTGATAAAAAAGTAAAAAAAGTGAAAAAAGTTCTCTGCATTTTAGCAGAGAACTTTTTTATTAAATTCTATTAAATTTGTCCACGACGATCATCAATTTTTAAATCATTGTGAGGAGGTAATTCTTCCATTGTTGACTCATCAGGATGAATTTCATCTTGGATAGCCATTGGTTTCAATCTGATAGCTGTTTCATCTAAATCATTTTCAAAGCCCTCAATAGTATCAGCCAACTCTGGATTTTCATCATAAATTTCTTCTTCAACTTCTCTATAAGCTACCTTTACTTCATCTACTAACTCATTTACTTTATCCATTACCTGGTTTTTTCTTGATAAGGATTCTTCTTTTATATCATTACGCAATTCTTTTCCAGATTTTGGAGCAAATAATAACGCTGTTACAGCAGCAGCAGTTCCGAAAAATAAAGTACCCATAAAATTATTTTTTGACATCTCGACATTCTCCTTTAGTTAAGTTAGTTATATAAACTAGGCTGTTTTTCTTTTTTCAACAAGCTTTTTAACTGTTTCTTTTAAAATAGTAATAGAAGATGGATGTTGAGGCGATTTTTTATTTGAAAAATTAAAAAATCCTGAAAAGAAACTTTGAATTGAATTTTTTAATTCGTCTAAAGCGTCTTGAAAATCAGCTGTTGTCTCAGAAAAGTAATTGATTTTTTCCATTTTTATACTTAATTCTGTAGATAAACCATTTACTCTTTGCGTTATATAATTTAGTTTGGCCGTAATAGCATCAGTATCCTTAGTGAAAAAATCTATTTTATCTTGAGCAGTAACAGTTGTTTTATTGATTTCTTTCATCAAACGAGAAACTTTTTTCAAAACAATCAAGCCGAATACGGTTAACACGATTAAAGCTAAGACAGCAATGATTAAGGCAATAATTCCACCAGTCATCTATTTTTCGCGCTCCTTTCTATTCTTGAAGATAATTTCTGCCTTAAGATTACCATTAAATGTGTGAATATCCAAATAATATGTAATCTCATCTGCTAGTTTAAGTCGGCTTTTTACTAAGAAAACGAGGGAATAAAAAGTGTGGATTTATTTGAACATATAGTCAAATGGGCTTTTATCCGTTACAATAAAGATTACATGAAGAGCTAAAAAAAAATGATTGAAATAAGCAGATGCTATATCATTGGAGGATGATTAAAGTGAGTACGTTATCAAATAATCCAGTACAAGAAACGACTATAGAAGAAATAATTAAAACAGAATTATATGCTGTAACAAACGGTAAAATTATTCCAATTGAAGACGTAAAAGACCCTGTATTTTCAGAAAAAATGATGGGTGATGGTTTTGCAATACAACCTACATCAGAGAATGTACTTTCGCCTGTTAGCGGAAGGCTATTTCAAGTTGCAGATGCACTACATGCATATGGTATTGTTACAGATAAAGGTATTGAAATACTGGTTCATATTGGCTTAGATACGGTAACCTTAAGAGGTGAAGGGTTTAAAAGTTCTTTGAAAATTGGAATGTTAATTGAGCGTGGAGAGCTATTAGCAACTGTAGATTTTGATTATTTAATTGAACAAGAAAAAGAATTAACGATATCAGTAGTGATTATTAACGGTTGTAGTGATCTATATCGATACGAATTAAATCCAGAACCGAAAGCATTAGCTGGTGAAACTATCGCGCTAACAGTTTTTAAAAAAACAGGGAAACAACGATAAAAACTATATTTATGAAAGAAAGCGGATACTACTTTATTTTGCACTTCCCTGACGTGTTGGGTATAATGAAGGATAGAATAGATTTATTTTATTCTCTTATCTGAAAGATTAAAACTCCAAGGAGGGTTTATTATAATGAAGAAAATTTTAGTAGTTGATGACGAAAAGCCAATCTCAGATATTGTTAAATTTAATTTAATAAAAGAAGGCTATGAAGTATTTACAGCTTATGATGGTGAAGAAGCATTGGAACAAGTTAAAGCAGTTGAACCAGACTTGATCCTCTTAGACTTAATGTTGCCTAAAATTGATGGTTTAGAAGTTTGTCGTGAAATAAGGAAAACACATGACATGCCAATTATTATGGTGACAGCAAAAGATTCAGAAATTGATAAAGTTCTTGGCTTAGAATTAGGTGCAGACGATTACGTAACCAAACCATTTTCAAATCGTGAATTGGTTGCACGCGTGAAAGCAAACTTAAGACGACATAGTAACGCAAAATCTGTCGTTGTTGAAGAAGAAACTAACGATATCGAAGTTGGAGCATTAACGGTACATCCTGATGCGTATATCGTTTCAAAAAGAGGCGAAACGATTGAACTCACTCATCGAGAGTTTGAACTATTGCATTATTTAGCTAGACATCTTGGCCAAGTGATGACGAGAGAACATTTATTGCAAACGGTTTGGGGATACGATTATTTCGGCGATGTTCGAACAGTAGATGTAACGGTAAGAAGATTAAGAGAAAAGATTGAAGACAGCCCTAGTCACCCAACGTGGTTGGTTACTAGGCGCGGGGTTGGGTACTATTTAAGAAATCCCGAACAGGAGTAGAATTTCATGAAAAAGAAAATTGGGTTTTTTCAATCAGTCGATTTTAAAATTGTGTTTGTTTTCATTATTTTATTATTGGTTGCATTAGAATTAATTGGTGCTTATTTTGTTAGACAATTAGAAACAAAGCTAATTGATAATTTTCAAGAGGAGAGACGTCTTCAAGTAGGGTTTTTAGATAATACTCTTCAACCATTATTAAAAGACGATAAAAATCTTAACGTGAATGAAGAGATTACTAGACTTTTAACAGATTTTTCTGGAAATGGTGTAATAGAAGCCCAGGTTATTAATCCCAAACATCGTATTATAGGAACAAGCGATAGCACAAACCAATCAATTGTTGGTGAAAATTCTAATGATCGTGATGTTCATCAAGCGTTATTATTGAATAGCAAGATAACAAGTCAATATAGAGACCAAGCAACCAACGACCGAATCTGGAAGTTGGTTTCTCCTATTATTGCTAATGATGGATCAAATAAAGTACTGGGTGCTATTTCTTTGAAAACCAATATCGATACGGTTTATCAACAAATTGAAGAAATTACTTTTATTTTTTTGAATGCTTCCTTAATTTCAATGGGGTTAACGGTTCTTTTAGCTTTATTTATTTCTAGAGCAATTACTAAACCCATTACTGAAATGACAAATCAAACTGTACAAATGACAGGTGGAAACTATTCTGGTCAAGTAAAAATTTATGGGGAAGATGAATTAGGTCAATTGTCGTTAGCGATAAACGATCTTTCTATTAAAGTAGAAGATGCTCAAGAATCCACTGAAGCTGAACGACGAAGATTAAATAGTGTCCTGACGCATATGACAGATGGTGTAATTGCTACAGACCGTAGAGGGAAAATTATTATCATTAATGAGATGGCACTCGAGATGCTGAGTACATCACAAGAAGATGCGGTAGGTCAATCTATTTTAAAAATATTAAAAAAAGAAAATGAGTTTACTTTACGTAATCTATTAAAAAATGATCAAGAACTATCTTTTGATTTTTCAACTCCTGAAACACCTCTAATTTTGCAAGGTGGTTTTTCTTTAATCCAAAGAGAAACAGGTTTTATTAGTGGAATTGTTTGTGTATTGCACGATATTACTGAACAAGAAAAAATCGAACGCGAACGTAGAGACTTTGTTTCAAATGTTTCACACGAGCTTCGTACACCGCTGACTAGTATGAAAAGTTATTTAGAAGCATTAATTGATGGTGCTTGGCAAGATCCAGATATTGCTCCAAAATTTTTACAAGTTACGCAAGAAGAAACAGATCGTATGATTCGAATGATATCTGACTTACTCAACCTATCAAGAATGGATGCTAGTGAGAGCACACTTGCTCTCGAATACGTTAACATCAACCGATTATTCAATCACGTACTAGATCGATTTGATATGGTGATTCAATCGGCTGATCAGTTTGAAAAAAAATATGCAATTAAACGAGAAATAACCAAGCGCCAAATTTGGATGGAAATAGATACAGATAAAATGATACAAGTATTTGATAACATTATGAATAATGCGCTCAAATATTCACCTGAAGGCGGCGTTATCAATTGTAGCCTAAAAGAAACGCACGATAACATTATTATTAGTATTACTGATGAAGGAATGGGAATTCCTAAAAAAGATTTACCACATATTTTTGATCGCTTTTATCGTGTTGACAAGGCCCGTGCACGTTCAATGGGTGGAACAGGTCTAGGACTTGCTATTTCAAAAGAAGCAATCGAGAAACATCATGGCAAAATTTGGGCTAATAGTATTGAGGGCGAAGGGACAACATTTTATATCTTGTTGCCTTATGTTCCTTACGAGGAGGATGATTGGGAGTGAAATGGAGTAAATTAGTTCGACCATTATTAATCATTCTAATTCTTCTTAGTCTTGTTTTGATGTGGGGTATTTGGACGGGACCAAGTCAGTACGATAATCAGACTGGAAATGAACAGAAAAAATCCTCATCTGTCGTAATAAAACGACAACTTTCTCGTGTATTTGGCCCTTCTCAAATTGTTTTGCATCATTCAGGACAAGCAAGAATGACAATGAAAAAAGAAGTTTTAGCTTCTTCGAATGAAGTATTTAATGAAATTAAACTAGATAGATTAGAAGAACCGATTAATTTTTCTAGTGAAGACTACCAGACAGAATTAAACCAAGTAGATGATAAAATTGAGTGGCTTTATTTCAAA
Source organism: Carnobacterium sp. (assembly GCA_020431645.1). GTDB lineage: Bacteria > Bacillota > Bacilli > Lactobacillales > Carnobacteriaceae > Carnobacterium_A. The sequence goes on from JAGQHW010000024.1 coordinate 20,516, forward strand.
AATATTCCTTTTGGTGTAATAAATAATTTGTTTTCTAATCTACAAGAAGAATATTCAGAGAAAACATTTGATCGCATCTATTTAACAGAGAAAAATCCGAGTGAAATTAATTTTTACAATACTGCTGAGAAATTACTTTATACGAGTGAAATAGAAGAGATTGGTCAAGAACAACTTTTGGCAGCTGTTCATAGGCAAGGAGTTCCTTATCGTTTTGTAGAAATAAGAGAAATAGGGGAAAAGTACATTTATCTGCCAATTAACGAGATAAAACTACCTTGTTTGACATATATGGTAGAAATACAACCTAATAGTTTATTTATTGGGCGTTTATTTGATGACACTTCAGAAGTACGCGAAAAAAGAAGCGAGCAATCGGTTCAGTATCTTGATTATATTAGCGAGATGAGGATAAATGAAGAAACAAATATTTTAAATTATTATCGTAACCGGTCTTCTTCAAAAGCAATGCCGCTCACAGAAACATTAATGCTTTCATTTAAAGAACTAACCATTTACGAAAATTGGTCAGATGAAATACATTTTTTTGATTATAATAAGCAAACCAATGAAGTAACTTACCGACGTTATATTGAAGGATTTCCAGTTTTTAGTCCAACAGGTTATGGTGCTACTTATCTGACGGTAGTAGAGGATGGTATGTCTAGGCTACAAGTTCCGATGGTTGTAGCTCAAACCCCCATTTCTGATGAAAAAAATCAAAAAACACTGCAAAGTGGTTCCGATCTTTTGAAAGAGTTAGCTGAAAAAAATTATACACTTAATATGATTGATGATATTAAAATAGGCTACACATGGACAAATAATCTAGAATCAGATCGTGTCATTACGCTAGATCCAAACTGGTATATTTACACCGAGGGAAGTTGGATAAATGTTCAAGAGCTTGAAGAGAACGGGAGGGAGTAGAAAATGGACTTTAAACGAATTGAAATCATTTTCATCTTAACCTTCCTAGCGCTTAATGCATTTCTTTTATCGACTTATTTTGATAAAAGTTATAATGACTTTTCATCAAATTCTTCTAATTCAGAAGTAAATTTTATAGAAGAGATGTCTAAATCAGCTATTGAATTGCCTACTTTTCAAGATGAAAAAAATAAAGTTCCTTATGTTCAGGCTGAAGCAAATGATTTATTGGCAGAAAGTTATAGCTTAACGAATCAGACAGGTATTATTGAAGAAAAAGGCTCTATTTTTACTACCATCCTATCTTCTCCTATCTTACTAACAGAAGAAAAAGAGTTTAATGCTAAAGATATTGATAAATTAACTTCTTATGTAAAAAATAACCAAACTTTATCAGATAAAGACTATCAGTTTTTTCGGTATATAAAAAATAGCCAGCAAGTTATCTTTACACAAATTGCTAATAATATTCCTATCGCAGACGGTACTTCAGAAGTTATATTTCATTTAGATAACTCAAAAAACGTTATTTCTTATGAACAAAGCTATGCTGGACCAGTAACAGTTCAAGGAGAAAGCCGGGAGTTGATAACAGATAAAAGTGCGATAGGTATTTTGTATCAGAATAATGAAATACCTGCAGATACGACTGTTAAGAAGCCTGTATTAAGTTATTATAGAACGTTAGATTTAGAAGAGCTAAGCATGTACGCTCCAGCTTGGTTTGTAGAAATAGAATCTAGTACAGATACACAAGTAAAACGTGTCGATGCGATTAATGGGACAGTATTAAAAGTTCCGACATTTGAGCAACCTCAATCTGTCACGAAAAATAGGTTGAAACCTTCTAACGAATTAGATTCATCTAGTCCAAACCCAACGAGAGACTCTTCTTTTCAAAAAGAATAAAAAAAAGTCATACCACTAGGATTTTAAAACCCGATGGTATGACTTTTTTATTCTGTAAAATAAGTTCAAAAAATAGTCTTATGGATTTTTTAGCTAATTTGATATAAACTAAACGAGAGGAACAAGGAGGATTTAGCTAAATGTTGTACAATCAAAATCAAGGTTTAAAAGTTAGTATTTTAGCCAGTGGTAGTTCTGGAAATGTGACTTATATTGAATCAGAGAAAAAAAAAATATTAGTAGATAGTGGATTAAGTGGCAAAAAAATTATAGAAATGCTTAAAAAAATAAATCGAGATGCTGCAGATTTAGATGCTATCTTAGTGACTCATGAGCACAGAGATCATATTCATGGAGTTGGAGTTCTTGCACGAAAATATCATTTGGATGTTTATGCAAATGAAAAAACATGGCAAGCTATGTCACCAATTATTGGGGACATTAAAAATGAGCAAAAATTTATTTTTGAAATGGGTAAAGTAATAACGATTGGAGATATTGATATCGAAAGTTTTGGTGTTTCTCATGATGCGATTGCACCACAATTTTATAGTTTCCACAAAAATAATAAACGATTTGTTATGCTAACAGATACAGGCTATGTTAGCGATCGGATGCGAGGTATTTTATCGGATGCTGATGCTTATCTATTTGAAAGCAATCATGATTTACAAATGTTGCGGATGGGACCTTACCCTTGGCATTTAAAACAACGCATTTTAGGCGATAAAGGCCACCTATCAAATGAAGATGGTGCGTTAGCCTTAGCTGAAATGGTTGGAAATAAAACAAAGCGTATTTACTTGGGACACTTAAGTAAAGATAATAATATGAAAGAATTAGCGCATATGACTGCAGAAAATATTTTAAAAGAAAAGGAATTAGATGTTGGCAGAGCTTTTTTTGTATACGATACAGATCCCAGTGAGCCAACGTCTTTATTTGTTGTTTAATTTTAAAAAAAATAAAAGTCAAATTAGAAAAATTCTTTTTTCTAGTTTGACTTTTACTATGAAAAAGGTTTTTAGTAGTCATTTGAAAAAAATAACGGTAAAATAAAAGTAGGTATTCATAAAATATAACAAGATTTTGTTCGCTTGCGTTCTTTATTTAAGTCACTAATTATTCATAAAAAATTCAAAAAAAAACGTTAAACTAGTAATAGAACTAATGATAAGGAGTGAATAAAAAATGAAACAAAAAACTGACCATATAAAAGATGTGACTTCTAAAAAAAATAGAGGATTTAAATCAGCTATTTTAGGCGGATTAATTGGTGGATTACTAGTGACCGTACTCGGTGGTGGATATCTATATATAACTGACAATCTAGATAGTGGAGAAAGTTCGACACAAGAATCTGGTTTAGTAGATGATAACGGAAAGGTAACGACGACAGATGTTACTGTTAATGTTACTTCAGAAGTGACAGAAGCAGTAAAAAAAGTAGAAGATTCAGTCGTTTCAGTTATAAATATGAAAGAGCAAAATTTAGAAGGATTTGATGGAGTTTTTGGCTCTGGAACAACAGAATCTACAAATGAAACGAATTTACAAACAATTGGAGAAGGAAGCGGCGTTATTTATAAAATAGATGGCGAGACAGCTTATATTGTAACCAATAATCATGTTATCGATAATTCTGATGCGATAGAAATTTTATTAAAAGATGGGACAAAATTTAAAGCTGAAGTAATTGGTACAGATATATGGACAGATTTAGCTGTGTTATCGGTTCCTGCCAATAAAGTAAAAAAAGCAGCAACATTTGGAAACTCTGATAGTATAAAAGTAGGCGAACCAGCAATTGCGATCGGTTCTCCTCTAGGCACCAATTTTGCTTCCTCTGTAACCCAAGGAATTGTTTCAGCAAAGAACAGAACAGTAGATACAGATATAGATGGAGATAGTGTAGTAGACTGGGAAATGACTGTTATCCAAACGGATGCAGCGATTAATCCTGGAAATTCAGGAGGAGCCTTAATTAATATTGCAGGTCAAGTTATTGGAATTAACTCAATGAAAATTTCAGCAGATACAGTTGAAGGATTAGGTTTTGCTATTCCAAGTAATGATGTTGTCGATATCATTAACCAATTGGAAACAGAAGGAAGAGTTGTACGTCCAGTTTTAGGTATCAGCTTATTAGATATTTCTCAAATATCAGAACAACAACAAGAAAGTGTTTTGAAATTGCCTAAAGAAGTAACGTCAGGGGTTGTCGTAGGGCAGGTTCAAGCTGGTTCTGCTGCAGAAAAAGGCGGATTACAAAAATACGATGTTATTGTAAAATTTAATGGTGAAGATGTTAAAAATACAATTTCTTTGCGTAAAGGAATCTATAAATCAGAATTAGGTAAGGAAGTTGAAGTAGACTATTATCGTGATGGTAAACTGGAAAAGACAACTGTAACGATGACTACTTCTGAAACAATCTCTTAAATAAATCTTTAAATAACCCTCGATTACCTATCAGGCAATCGAGGGTTATTTGTAATAAATTAGAGAGATTTATTCCTTTTTCAGTTATTTTGTGGATAACAAATAACAAAAAGTTTTGGACATTGTGGATAAGTGCTGTAAAATAAGAAAAGAAAGAACTCGTGGATTATAAAGTTATCCACAAAATAAAAGGAGTGTTGTGGATGGAACTTATTAAAGCATGCCAAGAACATATTGAGGAAGCTCTAGATGACGCTGTTTATGGAGGTTTTGAGTTGCCGATTTTGAAGGATTTTTTACCTGTGGATAAGCTGAACGATAAGTGTGCTTATTGTGAGGGGACACCTATATATATGGTAGAGAACGGACATTCGCATACCATATGAAGTGGTCTAGTTGTGAACATGTGCATAACTATTGTGGATAACTAATTGATAGAGGTGGATAACATTGAATATTAAAATTATAACGGTTGGTAAATTGAAAGAGAAATATTTAAAAATGGGTATTGCCGAATACGTTAAAAGATTAGGCACTTATTGTAAAATAGAGTTAATAGAAGTAGCAGATGAAAAAGCTCCAGAAAAATTAAGCGAAGCTGAGATGATCCAGGTGAAACAAAAAGAAGGAGAGAGAATTTTATCCAAAATCCCTGAGCAAGCTTTTGTATTCGCTCTAGCTATTGAAGGAGATCAACGAACATCAGAAAAATTTTCAAAAGAAATTGAGCAATTAGGTGTTCAAGGAAAAAGTAACCTTGTATTTGTTATCGGTGGTTCTTTAGGTTTAAGTGAAGCAGTTATGAAAAGAAGCAATACAAAGATTTCTTTTGGCAAGATGACCCTTCCCCATCAATTGATGCGA
>JAGQHW010000250.1 GCA_020431645.1 Carnobacterium sp.
TAAAATCTATTAAATCAAATAAAAAAGGCACTCCTGTTATAGCTTATGAATTTACTTGGACACCTGAAAAAACAGGTAAATGGGTAAATAATAAATACGACAAGAAATTTATTGGTTCAGGTAAAACGGTTCGTAAGGAAAAACTCCCTGCATGGGCAAAAGAGGACTATGTTCAACCAAGGGAAACGATGCTCCCGAAAGAAAAAATAGATGAATTTAACGAACGATTAGCCCGAATACACTCGAAAAAAGAAGAAAAATAATCTTTCACAATTTTAAAAAAGAAAAGAGAAGATAAAATGTCTAATGATGTCAGAGATAAAAACTTATCTGAAGATTATAATTTACGGAACAATCCTGAGAGAAAGAATTTGTCAGAATTAAAAATTAAAAATAGATACTTTTGGTTAATTAGTATTAACTCAACAATTATTGTTTTAGCTGGAGCATACGCTTTTCTTTTTAATGATATTAGCTTTAGCATTACCACATTAGTTTCAGTTTTACTTGCATTTTTTTCAATATATTTGTCTGCCTTATTTTACTTTAAAGCAACTGAACAGAGTAATGAATTTTATGATAATACTTACAAACACACAAAAGAGATTCATGTTCTCTTGTCAAAAATGGAAGGAAAATTCAATAAATCGCTTGATGTAATAGAAGAAGGTAATAATACTATTCGTGAAAAAATATCTGTTAGACCTGAATATTTTCAAGACTTAGACGAAACTAACCACTCTATTAAAAACGTCGATAACAAGAGAAAAGAATTTTTGGAAGAAGAACTTTTTTCAAAACTACAAATTTCCGAAAAAGAAAAAGAAAAAATAAGTTTAAAATTGGCTCAATTAGAAAAAGAAAAATCTGTTCTAAAATATGAACTAAAGGAAATACTTGAAAAGAAAAAACCAACTACTCTCTCCAACGAACATATATCTTCTAAAAGAGATAATTATGCAGATATAAAAAAATGGTACCAAAATTACAACGGTCCAGAGAGCTTGCCGGGAACTTTTTATGAAGCAATATACAGAATTGGTCCGAGAAATATTCTAATGATGGCTACAGAAGAATTGAGAACTGCTCTAAGACAAGAATATTTATTATCTACAGGTTTAGATTCGTTTGATAAAGAAGAAAATGTCGATAGGATTAAAGATGTAATTTTAACAACTCTTATAAATTTAGGTGTTATTGACGAAAGTACAAATGATATAAGTACAGAATTAATAGAACGTATTAAAGAGGAAGCTAAAAAATATGTTGCTTAGTTATTTGGGATGTAAACAAGTACACAAAGTCAGCACAAACAGTATTTAAAAAATGAGCGAAAATGGACGAAGTCCAGCGAATTTTTTCACTCGTAAATCGGAACGATCAACGAACGATTTTGACCTTGATCTTAGCCGTCGGCAGACCGCAAACCTTACGGATTTATCCATAAGGTTGTATTTGCGCTTCTTTAAAAGAAGCAATCTCTGTGGTATGCTGTTTTCAAGAGAGTAGGTGCAAAAATGG
>JAGQHW010000251.1 GCA_020431645.1 Carnobacterium sp.
TATGTCATTTCATGTGTAGATGTAGGTTTATTTGATTGAAATCCAAAACAGACAGAGAGATATTATCTTTTAAGCTATTTTATGAAATGTTATAATTGTTTTAAAATCACAGAAGGTGGAGAATGCCATGAAAAACTACCTCGATAGTAAAATACCTAAATCAATTTCTCGTCCCGTTCTTGGAGCTCTCACAGCAGCTATTGTAATTTTTATTATTAAGTCTTTGTTTGATATCTCTCCTGCAGTTAACGAGTTTGTCTATTATGTTATTTATGTATTATTCATTGGATCAGCCATTTACATGACCTTCTTCAAAAAGAGTAAAAAGTAACTATTTGCCTTAAGAAAAGTCCCCTGCCAAAAAGGCAAAGGGGATTTTTTTGTTTTGAACGAAAAAAAAAGACGGCTATTCCGTCGTTTTTCGTGCCTGTTTACGACGAACCTTTTCAGCCTAAAGGCGAAAAAAGGGACGGAGAGAACAGATGGTTTTTGCCTCGCAGAGCCTGTCCAAAATTTATTTTGGTATAACAGGCTATACCAGCTTTTTACTGGCGCTCGCTTCCAATTTACGGATTAAAAGCAAAAAAGACTAGCTCCAAAAAACTTTTTCCATTAGCTCTTTGAAGAATAACGAGTGACTGGACCACTAGCCAAACGATTATTACTTCTAGTCTTTTTCTTTTGTAGTCTAGCTCCTTTTAAAAAAGCAGCTACTCCCATTTTACTAAATAATTAGAGAAAAGAAAAACTTATTTTTTAGACATGAGCAAAGCGAATTTTTAAATTCCGAAGGAATTTTCACACGCAAAAAAGTAAACCTAAAAGACACTTAAGTGATCTTTTTAGGTTTACTTTTTTGCTTTTAGCACATACGATTTTAATCGTGTATAAGTGCGCCTTTTGTTTAAAATATAAAAAGGGGGTAGATCAAAAAAATAAGTCCCAGAAATTAAGAGATAAAATATAAAATCTAAAGTCAAAATAAAAAAGATAAACGGAGATTACTTTATCTTTTTTTATCTTTTTTATTTTGACTTACTTTTTAAAAAATCGAGCAAAGCGACAACAACCTTTTATACTTATTTTGAAAAAAATAAAAATAAAAGATGACAAGGTTCTAGGAAACTTCCTAGCAGGTCAAAAACTTGTTTTTGGGGAATGTGCCACATACCCGTTGCCTGCCAAACAAGAATTTAACAGTTGAAAATCAGAAGTCGTTCGGTAAATAAAAAAAGGAACTTGATCTAGTTCCCTCTAAAAAATTAATTAACCTCTTTTTTTAAAATAAAAACAGTCAAAAATATCTATAAACTATCTCTTTATCTTTGCGTAATTTGAAACAAAGATACAGTTGATTCATACTAAAAATGAATCAAAATAATTTTTTAAAAAACGAACCGTTAGGAGTTTAAAAATGAATAAAAAAACTTTTTGGATACTAGCTAGTACATATGCAGCGACAACGTTTATTTTTAACAATGTATTACATACAGCTTTTGGTGCTTTCTTAA
>JAGQHW010000252.1 GCA_020431645.1 Carnobacterium sp.
GACGAAACTACTTTTCAATTGATATTGTCTAATTTAAGCATAACTATGAATATGCCTCATGAATTAGTTACGGATAAAAATATATTTGAATTTTTATTAAGTTTAGGTAGTAATATAATGGATAAACAAATTTCAGGAACAATAAAAGGAGATTATGAAAGAATATCTTCTTCTGAAAAAATAACTTTAAATAGTTTAGAATCAGAACGTGAAGACATTGAAAAAATTATAGATAATCTTGATGTGGTAGATGCAGCAATTTCTGTTTTAAATCAAGATTTATACTCAATTGCTATGTTTGAGAAAATTAAAAATTTTGTAATAGAAATTTACAATTGCTTATCACAAGAGTATGCAGGGACCGAGTTATTGAATAAAGTATATGAACAAGTTGGACTTGTTTGTAATCGAAAAAAAATATTTGTAGTTCCTACTAAGTACTTAGTAATATACATATTTGATCATTGCGATATTTTTGAAAAGGAGGAAGATAAAATTGATATTACCTAATAAATATATTACTGTCACGGAAAGTTTAATAGGTCTTAGTGCTCTAATTTTAGATGTTTTAAGTGAGCAAACTATAACCATAGATATACTTTGGAAAAAGTTCCAAAGCAAGTACGATGAGAGTAATTTAAACAGTCTTCCAACTTTTCAAAAGTTTATATGGACTGTCGATTTTATGTACATTTCCAGTATGATTAATTATAGTGAGCAAGGAGAAGTTTATAATGAAAATATTAAATTTAAAAATAATTTCTCCAGCCAATGAGATTATAAGGGATGTTGATTTTAATCGTAGTGGTGTATCCTTTGTCTATGGAAACATTCAAATGCCTGAAGATAAAAAATCAACAATAAATAGTCTGGGAAAAACGTTATTTTTAAAAATGATAGATATGATTTTTGGTGCGAATAATGATAAAGAAATAATGAAAAAAGAATTAGCTGGATATTCAATAGAAGCTGTAATTGAACACGAAAAAGTTGAGCACGTGGTTAGAAGACACTTAACAAAAAAAAGTGACGACAACTATGTGTATTTAGATGATGAACCCTTAGAGCTAAGTGACTACAAAAAACAACTAGGAATTCAAAGAAGACAGTATGATAAACAGATCATTTTAAATGCTAAAAACAGTCTGATTAGTCCTAGAGAAACACCTTCCAAAAGTGATATTGAGACTTTTTTAGAACTGCTATCTTTCGATAAATTAAAGAAGAATATTGAACTTATTTACGATGTTCAAATTAATTTGAAAAATTTAAAAGAAAATAAAAAAAATATCATAAATATGTCAGATACTACGGATGATATTGAAGCTGAAATTTTTTTCATAGATAAACAAGTTGATGAGTTAACTAAAAAAATGGAAGAGGTAACTGATAAAATCAATAATATAGATACTTCTGAAATAAAAGCAGATATAATTTCAAATTATGAAAGTAAGAACATTATATTTAAAAATAAACGAAGTGAAATTGAAAAATTGCGTATAGAAAAAT
>JAGQHW010000253.1 GCA_020431645.1 Carnobacterium sp.
TTAATCGGTTTAAGCAGAATTTACGTTGGGGTCCACTTCCCCTCAGATGTTATTGGTGGTTATTTATTAGGGGCTTCATGGTTGACACTAATGATTGGTTTATTCCCAAAACTGATAAGACAAGATTCGTTTTAATAATGTATAAGGAGACTTAATCTATGATTGAAAATGCATTGCGTTATAGCCATACACTTTTAAAAAACACGGTTATAAATGGAGACAAAGTAATTGATGCTACAGTTGGAAATGGTGGAGATACCGTTTTTTTAGCTAAACTAGTTGGCAAAACAGGTCATGTATTTGGTTTTGATATTCAATCTCAAGCCATCGAGACAACTAAAGAGAAGTTATTATTAACGAGTCTTTTAGAACAAGTTTCTCTTTACAATGACGGTCATGAGAATCTAAATCTATATCTACCAAAAAATATAGAAATCGCTGCAGCAGTTTTCAATCTAGGTTATCTACCCAAAGGTGATAAAAACATCATCACTGAAGGTGATACGACTATTCGAGCAGTAGAAAACATTTTACCTCGTTTAAGAAAAGGTGGTTTACTGTTACTAACGGTTTATTCTGGACATCCTGGTGGAGAATCAGAAAGAAATACTGTTTTAGACTTTACTAAATGCTTGCCACAAGATTTATATACTGTTTTGTATTATGGTTTCATTAATCAGAAAAATTCTCCCCCTTTTTTAATTGTTGTTGAAAAGAAATAAAAAATCACGTGCAGCTAGGTTTTAATCCTAACTGTACGTGATTTTTTTGCTTAGTATATTCTCACTTTTTTATCGAACTGATTGATAATTAATGCCAAAAGAACGGTAATAAAACCATAGAAGAACACATCATGAATACCCACATATAGTATATCTCTTAGGATGGGTAATAAAGTAGGATCTAAATTGATAGCCGTCAATGGATTGATTAGTTCATTCATCATTTTGCTCTCTACACCTTTTGATTGGTGAATAATTAATTGTTCTGCCATTCTTTTATTAAGAATAATACCGTAAATAGAAATCATAATTGTTTGGCCTAGAATTCGGAATAACGTATTAACCGACGTAGCCACACCAATTAGATTTTTTGGTACAATATTTTGTATGGTTACAGTTGTTGTCGTGATTGCTAATCCCATTCCCAAACCAATTATTGCTGTTACTAATAAGAATACGTAAAATGGCGTGGCAAGTGGCAACTGAATGATAATTAAGGCACTGATACTAGTAATAACCAGACTACTTGTTAGAATTGTTTTAACCGGTTGTTTAAGCATTAATTGCCCTGCGATGAATGATCCCAATACCCAAGTAAATGACATTGGCGTAATAGCGAATCCTCCCATTGCTGCTTTTAATCCTTTTAAACCTTGCATCCACATTGGGATATACACATCTACACCTATCAAAAATCCACTAACTAATGCTGCAACTAAAT
>JAGQHW010000254.1 GCA_020431645.1 Carnobacterium sp.
CCATATCGTTCACTCAAAAACGCATATGTCTTTTCAAAAAAGGCTTGTTGATCCGATTCAGTTTGTTCTTTCAAATTTTTAGGCAAGGTCACAATCCAACTGCAGCCAACTTTGACATCGTCTCGTTTCATGCAGTAAACCTCTTTCAATCGGTTGTTCAATCTAGAAAGCGTGTCGCCTTCTTTTTGACATAAATCAATGTTTAAGTAAGTTTTTGTCGGGTCGATTTCTTCGTTTGAATGATGGTCTGTTTTCCGGTCTAAATGAATGGATAAGCCGTTGAGGTTTCCTCTTGTAAATTTTTGAACGTGAGCCATGAAATCCCTCCTCAATAAAGTACCTCCACTATAACATGAAGAACGAGCCAGTAAAAAGCTGGTATAGCCTGTTATACCAAAATAAATTTTGGACAGGCTCTGCGAGGCAAAAACCGTCTGTTCTCTCTGTCCCTTTTTTCGCCTTGAGGCTGAAAAGGGTCGACGTGAACAGGCCCGAAAAACGACGGTATTCCCGTCTATTTTTTTCGTGCAAAACAAGAAAAATCCCCTTTGCCTTTTTGGAAGGGGACTTTTCTTAAAAAAAAGAGATGAAAAGCAAGAGAAAAAACACGTTAAAAGTGTCATACCTATGTATACATATGTATGACACGACCTCTTACAAACGCTGGTGTAACAACCTTTTGAAGAGGGGTAAGAAAAGGCCGTTTTCAGGGTTTTTGACGTCACTTTTTTTAACTAAGATTCGTCAGGCACAGCCTGACACGTCAACGTTTTGAAGCGAAGCGGAAAAACGGATGACGTCGGAATCTCTTTATGCTCTTTTTTAAAACCTACTGATTTACCTTTTTAAAATAGTTTTTTTGAAGGAAGAATATTTCTATATAAATAAATTACTTTTGGTGAACAGCTTTATTAGCCTTATAAAAACTAACTATGGAAGTTAAAAAGAAGAGAAAGCTACCCAAACGTGCTACATAAGTTTCTTGAAAGATAAAGGCTAAAGCCAAAATAAAGTAGAGTAAAGCAAAGTAGAAAAAAGGTTGTTTAAAAATAGTTTTGTTCATTTATTTACCTCCTGAATTTAGATAGAACTTGATCTTTTGGTAAGATGATTTAATCGACACGTATAAACGACAGCAAAAACTCAATCAGATCAATGCTTGAAACTGTCTATTTAGGGTAGACACTAAGCACCAATGTATATAAAGAATTTAATTAACGCGGTAATGATAAACCTATAACGTCGATATCTTCAAATCTATGCACAAGTTTTAATTCTTTACTGGCTATATCGTACGCATAAAAGTTGCAAGGTGAATGCCAATTTACATTCAATTTTACTAAAACAAAATAATCATCAAGAACTTTAAAAATCTGAAAGTCCCAAATATCGTGTT
>JAGQHW010000255.1 GCA_020431645.1 Carnobacterium sp.
ATTAGAAACACGATTTAAGTGTTGATAATAAAAGGTTTTTTAGATTTTCAACATCATACACACGCTTTGACGTGTGTATGATGTATAAGTGCGCCCTTTGTTTAAAATATAAAAAGGGGTGAAATAACAAACCCTAAGTTCTACCTCTTAAGAGAAAAAAAGTCCGTTAAATAATAGTTGACTAGTTAGTCAACTATGCTAAAATAAGTTCATGGGAAGAAAAAAAACATATGAGACTTATCTGGTCTTACTCAAAATGGGTGAAATTTTTATAGAACGAGGATATGAAGCTACATCTCTTGATGATTTAGAAAGGGAAACTGGACTTTTAAGGGGAAGCCTCTATAGAGAATTTGGTAGTAAAAGGACCATGTTCGAACTCACTTTAAAAGAATATTTAAAGCGTAAACCTAATAACAATATGACATTAGATCTATTATTAATAGGTTTTCAAGAATTATCAGCAAGAGATCGTAGTTTAAGAACTTTTTTAAAAGAATGGTATGACTCTCAATGCAATTCTTCTGTATCAGAATTATTAGGAAACAGATTAATTGAACGTTCAAAAATCTTAGATGAAAGTGAGTGAGAAAATAAGATGGATAATAAACTATCAATTGAAAATAATCAATTAATTGTAGTACCACAAGGCTTAGATAAAGTTTGGTCATTTAAAAATAAGTTAGAATTTCCTATGAAAAATGTTATGGGTGCAACGATTGATCCTACTATTCTAAATGTTAAAAAAGGATTTAGAGGCCCTGGTCTCGAAATACCAAATAAATGGAGTGGAACGTGGACACACAACGGAGAAAAAGATTTTTGGAACGTTACACGAAAAGAAACTCCCGTAGTCATTCAATTAAAAAACGAAAAATTTTCTCGTCTCATTCTAGGTTTGGATGACGCAAATGAATGGGTAGATAAGATTAATAATGCAATCAACTTTGAACGTTAGAAACTAATAAACATATAAATAAAAAAGCAAGACAGAGAAAAAAATCCTCCGTTTTGCTTTTTTATTTATATTTACTTTTAGAAAAATCGAGCAAAGCGACAACAACCTTTTATGCTTATTTTGAAAAAATAAATATGAAAGATGACAAGGTTCTAGGAACTTCCTAGCAGGTCAAAAACTTGTTTTTGGGGTTTGTGTACACAAACCCGGTGCCTGCCAAACAAACTGTCCTAAGGAGCAAATCCATAATGAATGAAAATAAATAAATTATAGCCTATTGCTACTAGAGCAATTAAAAAAATAAGGACAATGAAAAAGATCAAATAGGTTACTAATTTAGGAAAACCTTCTACGTTCTTAAACCATTTA
>JAGQHW010000256.1 GCA_020431645.1 Carnobacterium sp.
TCTTCAGCTACTACTTTAACATCTTCTGACGCATCTTTAGTAATTTCTGATAAATCTTCTGAAGTATTTTTAACATCCACTTTAACATCGTCAACAGTTTCTACAACTTTTTCTTTTGTTTCAACAGCAGTTTTTGTTAAATCAGACTTAACTTTATCTGCATTGACCATCAAGTCTTCTTGAATATCTTTCAAATCTGCTCCTACTTCTTTAGAAGTTTGAGTTAATTGCTCTTTCATTTGAGATGCTGTATCTTTTAAGCTAATTTTTATATCTTCTGATGCATCTTTAGCAACATTTTTAATTTCTGTTCCTTTTTCTTTTGCAATTTCTGAATAATCTTTTGCTGTATCTTTAGCATCTGAAGCCTGCTTAGCTAAATCATTGCGCAATTCTTTACCAGATTTTGGTGCAAATAGTAATGCTGCAATACTAGCTGTTGCTGCTCCAATAAACGTACCTAATAGAAATCCATTTTTTTTAGCCATAATTAATTTCCCCTTTTTTGAGTTAATATATTTTTATTTCTATTTTAACTAAGTTAGTTTGATTTTCGTTTTCTTTTTAGATTTAAAGCTGTTTTACCGACTTTTGTTACCATTCCTGCTTTTACTGTTTTCTTAGTAGTCCCAGAAACATGTTCAGCTAAATTACGCGTTGACGAATTTAAGCTAGATACTGAAACCCCTAAATCGCCAATTGCTTGAAACACTGGATCGGTCTTATTTAACTTTCCGTTTACATCATCAAGCGTTGTGTTCGTTTTATTTAATAGACCTTCGACTTCAATTAATAACTTATCCGCATCTTTAGTTATTACTTCAATACTGGTATTTGCTTCTTTTACAGTTTTAGAAACTTCTTCGATTACTTTTGAGATTTTTAATAGTACTACAATTAAAAAGATGACCAATGCTGCAAATGCTATTGCAGCTATCAAAGCTGCTATTTCCCCACCTGTCATATTAATTCCTCACTTCCTCTATTTAGTTAATCTTACTTAAATTTTATAATAGATTACGCCTAATAAACGGTAAAAAACAATCGTTTTGGTGTAAAAAAACAATATAAAATTCTTTCATATTTAGAATACCATATCATTTTTACCACTTCAAATGATATGGTATAAATTTCTAAATAAATTATATCTAAAAATAGCAAATCACTTATCCTAAAATTGTTTCTAAAATCATCTATTTAGCTAGAAACATTAAGAGTTTATTTTCCTTTCTTTTATTAATTTGTTATGCTGGATTGTAGAATGAAGTTAGCCACTGCTAACTAAAAAAAGCGCCACGTGAATTCATGTTATATTGAAGTTACCA
>JAGQHW010000257.1 GCA_020431645.1 Carnobacterium sp.
TTAAAATTTTTATTTTTCATTGAAATAATAGCCAAAGTAATAAAAAAAGAAGGAGAGTAGCAATCTCTTGATTGCTACTCTCCTTCTTTTTACCTAATAGTTCTCTAACGTTCATTCACGGGTTTTTATTTTTAAAATTTGAAATAACTTTAAAAAACTTCTTTAATAAACTTATGTTTCTTTTGAATTAGTCATTTAAAATTTCTTCTGCAGTGTTCTCAATAATTACACCATCTCCAAACATAACTACTTCATAATTCCCCTCAATATTGTGTACTGAGTATCTCAAATTAAAAACAGCATCAACTTCTCCACTATCAATAGATTGTTCAATACTACCTATACATGTCTCATATGCTGTTAAGTAACCCTTCCCTGGACTAGTTAAGTTACTTAAACTATAATGTTTTATTGCAGCATATGCTACTGGTTTTAAAAAAATGAATCCTTTAGGTATAGGATTATTACTAATAATATAGTTTTTAGTTTTAAAACGCGGATCTACATTTTTCAATTTATTTTTTTGTTCTTTTTCTTTTTTTTTATCCATTATTAAGTTATTTTGATCTACATCTATTATTTGTTTATTTTGATTTGTATCTATTATTTGCTTATTTCGATTTATATCTATTGTTTGGCTTACTTCTGATGAACATTCTTTATTTTTTTTAGTATTATCTTCAATAAAATCTTTAATAAATTGATAATCTGCTCTTATAGTTCGAGAATTTACCGCAATATATTTTTTTTCTTCAGTTGTTAGTAAGATTCTATTTTCGTTTTCAATTAATTTAATAGAAATATTATTTCCATAAGTTGAATACCCAAAAGATTTCATACCTGTTTGATTAAAGAATGCATTTCTATCCTGAGTATAAGCAATAAAATGAGAATTAATCATAAAAACACCCGCAGACCTTATTGAAAAATTTCTTGATTCATAATCTCCCAATATAACTGCTTGCCATTCCAGTTCAGGTATATCATTTATTTCATAATTATTTGTAATATTTTGGAGTTCCAATGGCATATTTTTTACGAAAATTTCGATATATTTATTTACTGTCTCAATATCTTTTGCTGAAGTTGAATTTGTATAAAAGTTTTTATTATATTTAATAGTTTCCATTTTATTAATTCCTTTTTTTACGTTAGCAAACGTTTTATTAGTTATCGTAACGTATTTTTAAGTTTCTTTATTTTAAAATACCATAAATAAATAATTCTTATTATTAATAACAGACTATTTTACTAATTTTCCTAATATCTTATATCTTTAATCATTTATTTTTTTTCTT
>JAGQHW010000258.1 GCA_020431645.1 Carnobacterium sp.
GTTTAACTTATTTAAAATAGGCGAGGACGTTCACCTAAGTTTTGAAAAACGCAATTGCCTTGAGGTTTGAGTTAGAATCGAGTAGAGTAGAGAGGAAGAAATGATAAAGTGGAGGAGATGGAGTCATGACGGTTTATGATCAGCATATGCACACGCTTTTTTCACCAGATTCATCCGAAACGTTTGAAGAGTATTTGAAACATACACCTGGTATGTTGGTAACAACTGAGCATTTAGATTTTAACGATCATTATGTGGATGGGGAAGATACGAAGCTGGATTATCAAAGCTACAACCAGACAATTGATCAGCTGAACGAAAAATACAACAACCGCATCCGCAAAGGGATTGAGATTGGCTATACAAAGGAATCTTACAATCAAATTCAAGATTATTTAATAGACAAAGAGTTTGATGTACAATTGTTGAGTGTCCATCAAAATGGCGAGTACGATTTCTTACAACCAATCGTTAAAGAAAAAGATGTGCAAGATGTGATGAATGACTACTTTCCTTTGTTACTAGAGGCAGTAACAAACTTTCCAACCGCCAATGTCTTGGCTCACTTCGATTATGGCATCCGTTTGTTTGACGCTTCTGTCGAGGAATTACAAGGGCATGAAACAATCGTGAAACAAGTCTTGCAAAAAGTGATCGATAAACAAATGGCAATCGAATTGAACACGCGTAGCATGTATCAATATGGCAATGTAGCGCTCTATGAACAAATGATTGACTGGTATGTGGTATTAGGCGGTAAATCAGTCTCATTAGGCTCAGATGCCCATTCGACGGACTACTACGGGTACCATTTTGAAGATGCGATTGCTTTATTAGAAAAACATGGTATTTCATCCGTTACCATTTTTGAAAAGCAACAACCAACGCAGCTGCCTTCAAGTGAGATGAAAAAGGAACGGTAAGTTAGAGTAGGAAGAAGAAGCCTTCAGACAGTTGAAGGCTTTTTTGGTGTTTTCTTGTTTTTAGCTGCTGCGAAACGGCTGAGTCGGAGGTATTTATTATTCCACTTGTCTAATACGTGCAAGTTTGCGCCGAGTCGGATGAGAACGTAGTTTCACTCAGGTGTTTTCACGGTGTAGTGGACAAGTT
>JAGQHW010000259.1 GCA_020431645.1 Carnobacterium sp.
ATTTACTAGAGTTTCATTTACAAATAAGCAAGAACAAATAGCTATATTATATAGGTCAGAGGTGATATTATGTTTAATAAATACAAAAATTTTACAGAAAAACATCCATATAGTTACGTCATATTAATTATGATAGTTGCTAGTTTTATTGGCATTTCAATAGAGTATATAGTAAATAAAGATTTTATTGGTGGAGGATTATACACTGCTCTAGCACTTACTTTAGTTGAGCTTTTAAGAGTCAGAAAAAGAAATAAGCATTAAAGTTATTGTTTATCAGGAGGAATACAGAAAAAAGGGCGTTTCCGAACAGGAAATTGACTGATCTATAACCTATTTTTTTGGGTAAGAAAAAATAGGTTACCTGAATTTCCAAATAAAAACAATACATTTTCACAGGAAAACAGGGAGATAAACTTAGCCGAAAACGGTTAAGTTTTTTTAAGGAGAACCGTTGAAAACGGGTCTCTTTTTTTCCGTTTGCGAGTAGCAAATCGGAGAAAAAATCCGTTCCATTCTCTGTCGATAAGACAGCAGATGACGGACATGTTTTTGGGGAGTTTGAGGGGAGCGCAGCACCTCTCAACAGGGGGGTATTGGGTACCAATGTCCTAGCCTGTTTTAGTTCTAGTAATCTATTGCTTGTAGTACGACCGAATAGGAAGTAATATAAGGGATAGATTACTAGGTTGTTTTGGAAGGATTGGGGCAGGCGACCGAATAGGAAGCGTGGCTCAAAACTGGAAAAACAACGACTATTTTGAACGAGGGAAAAGACGACTGGATAAGGAGTGTTTGGAAGAGGTGAAAATAGTGTGAGTGAAACGAGGAAAGAGAATCGACAGATTAAATTTCGAGTGAACGAACAGGAATTCCAGCAACTTGAAGCCTCAGCTTCGAGTGTGGGAATGACGGTACCGGCTTTTGCAAAAAGCAAGGTACAAGGCAAGCGAATAAAGGCCCCTCGCATTGAGCGAGAAGGCGCTTTTGAGGTCGCCAAGCAACTCCGTTACTACAATTCAAATCTCAATCAATTAGTCAAATGGCTAAATAGCAATAA
>JAGQHW010000025.1 GCA_020431645.1 Carnobacterium sp.
AAGCTGTTTTCATACTAGATTCGTGTGTTCCACCATCTTTGGTTCGAACATTGTTAACGAAAGATAAGATGTTTTCTGAGTAACCGTCATTGTATTGAAATGAAAATTCTACTTCAATTTGATTGTTTTCTCCTGAAAAATAAGCAATGGGTGTTAATGTGTCTTTGTCTTCATTTAAGTAAGCAACAAATTCTTTGATGCCTTCTTCATAATGAAAAACGTCCGAACGGTCGTTTCTTTCGTCAATTAACTCGATACGTAGATTTTTTAATAAAAAAGCAGACTCTCTCAATCGTTCTGATAATACGTCATAGGAGTATTTGATCGTTGAAAAAATAGTTGTATCGGGTTTAAAATGAACGGTTGTACCATTTTTTTGACGAGTAGTCTTTTTACTAGTTAAGGTCCCAGAGGGTTTTCCTCCATTAATAAATGTTTGTTGGTACTCCACACCATCGCGAACAATAGTAACCGTTAGCCATTCAGAAAGAGCGTTAACGACACTAGCCCCTACTCCGTGAAGGCCTCCTGATGTTTTATAGCCACCTTCTTGACCAAATTTTCCGCCTGCATGTAAGATAGTGAAAATAACTTGAACAGTCGGTATCCCTGATGCATGCATTCCTGTTGGCATCCCACGGCCATTGTCTTTTACACTAATGCTATTGTCTTTATGCAACGTAACTTTAATTTCATCGCCATAGCCTGACAAAGCTTCATCAACTGAATTGTCTACAATTTCATAAACCAGATGATGCAAGCCTCTTGTATCTGTCGAACCAATATACATACCCGGTCTTTTACGGACAGCTTCTAGTCCTTCTAAGACTTGAATGGATGTGTCATCATATGCTGTTTTTATCTTTTTCGGCATTTAAAAAACTCCTTATCACGTGATACTTAGTGTTAAACTCCATAAACCTTTAACGAATTTTTCTTTGTTTTTTAGGTATTGAATTAAATTTTTCACTTCGTATACATCCGTTTGATCCTTTAAGTATCTGTTTAATCATACTCTAACTCTATGTGATTGAAAAGTAAAAATTGCCTATTTGGCTAAAAAAGCGAAAGTATGTTCGGTTTTTTAACGATTAAACTCCGCCTTCTTATTAAACTAGTTCCATTCTCGAAAAGCAAGTAGTAAATCATTATATCCCTTTTATTAGCTTTTATTTAAACTTAAATCCTACCTATTTTTAATAGTGAGTCTGTTCTATTTTCACTGGCCTTAGAATAAAAAAAATGGTAAAATACAGCGTACTGGCAATTAATTTGCTAAGTTAGGAGTGAATAAAGTGATAAAAATTATCTTTATGTTTAGTGTAGCCTATTTGCTTGGTTCTATTCCATCTGGTGTATGGATTGGTAAAAAGATGTATGGAAAAGATATTCGAGAGTTTGGCAGTGGAAATTCAGGAACAACAAACACTTTTCGTATTTTAGGTTTTAAAGCTGGTGTCAT
The DNA here is from genome assembly GCA_020431645.1 of Carnobacterium sp. Classification (GTDB taxonomy): domain Bacteria; phylum Bacillota; class Bacilli; order Lactobacillales; family Carnobacteriaceae; genus Carnobacterium_A. The sequence continues at coordinate 1,463 of JAGQHW010000025.1, forward strand.
GGTTCTATTAGCGGATGTTTTAAAAGGAACATTGGCGGCTAGTCTTCCTTATTTTCTAAATTCTGATTTGAATCCTATGATTGTTGGACTTGGTGCAATAGTTGGGCATACTTTCCCTATTTTCGCCCAATTTAAAGGTGGGAAAGCTGTTGCAACTAGTGCTGGCGTCTTATTAGCGTATAATCCACCATTTTTTATTTTCTGTGTAGTTTTATTTTTAGTCATTCTTTATTTTTCAAGAATGGTAAGCTTCTCAAGTATTCTCGGTTTGTTCATTATCCTTCCTTCTAGTCTAGTCACAAATGACTTAGTATTGACAACAATAGCCGGAATTTTAGCTGTTTTTATTATCTATCGGCACAAAGACAATATCAAACGCATTCGACTTGGAACAGAAAGCAAAGTTCCGTTTGGATATGGATACAAGAAAACCAAAAAAGAGTCGTAGCTAGATTGGAAACAACGAACAAATTAAAAGTCTGACAGGATAATCTGTCAGACTTTTTTTGATTAAAAAACGCTAATCGTGTACTCGCAGTTAAACTGTTCGCTAGGTTTTAAGAATTGAATTCCTAACTTATCTTCTAGTCGTCCAGTAGAGTCACTTGTGTCTGCAATGCCATACCAAGGCTCAATACAAACCAAAGGAGCTTTCAATTTTGCAGGAGACCAGATTCCAACATATGGAAAATCAGTAAAGCTGACGGAAATACCGTGTGTTGTTTTGTCTGAAAGAATAGAAAAAACATTTTTATTCTTTGTTTCGTAGATAAGTGCATCTTCATCAAAAAGACGCCATTTTAATGCAATATCTGTATTGGTTTGCCCTAAAGTTCGATTATCGTAATCAATATAGGCTCCTTTTAACGGAATAAGTGTTCTTGAACGCTTTGGCGAAAAACTTAAATAATAATCTTCAAAACTCGTCTCATCGGTTAAAGGGACATTAAAACCAGGATGTCCTCCGATAGAGAAATACATAGGTTCATCGGCATTCATATTGTGCACTTGATAGCTAACGTTCACTGAAGAGTCTTCTAGTTGATAAGTAATGTTCAAACAAAAATCAAAAGGGTAAACTTTTCTTGATTCCTCATCGGATAATAAATACAATGTTACGGCTGTTTCACTTTGATTGGCTACCTCAAAAATACGATCTCTAGCAAAACCATGTTGATTCATACTATAGGTTTTATTGTTGTACTGGTACTGGTTATCTTTCAGACGTCCAACAAAAGGAAATAAAACAGGAGCCTGTCTATTCCAGTAAGTTGGATCTCCTTGCCAAAGATAGTCAGTGTCATTCTGCTTATTTTTCAAACTGATTTGTTCTGCACCTTTTTCTGAAATTTCAACCGTTATAAAGTGGTTTTCTAGTTTAATCAAAGCTTCCAGCTCCCTTATCATCTTAAGTGTTTTTTAATAAAACGTTTCTTTATCTAAAGCATCTTTAAATTTTTTGTTGTGGATACGAATGTAAGTCCCTTTCATACCAAGAGACTTAGACTCGATAATACCACCTGATTCTAATTTTCTCAATGCATTAACAATAACAGAGCGCGTAATGCCAATTTTATCTGCAATAGTAGAAGTCGTTAACCGTCCTTCTGTTCCATTAAGCTCCTCGAAAATAGCTTTAACTGCTTTCATTTCACTATAAGACAATGTTTTAAGAGCAATTTGAACCATTGCACTATTTCTTATTTCCTCTTCTATTTGAGTCGATTTTTTGAATAAAATTTCAATTCCAACGACTGTAGAAGCGTGTTCTCCTAAAATTAAATCATTGTCATCAAATTCTGGCGCAAGACGGGCTAGGATTAATGTTCCTAGCCGCTCACCCGCTGCGTAAATAGGGATAATAGTTGTCAAACCATTGATAAATAAATCCCTTGTTTCAATTGGAAAAATAGTGTAATCACTCTCTATACCAATATTTGAACGAGTCTCACTAATTTCCAGCATACTCAAAGAATAGTCAAAAGGAAATTTTTCTGCCTTTAACATTTCTTTTACACGCTGATTGTTAATCTCATGTTTTTCATTAAAGCCTAATAGATTTCCAGCTTCATCAATTAAATAGGCATTTACATCTAAAACGTCAGCTAAAATACTTGCCATGTCATTAAAAGGAAGTTGCCCTTCTTTAGCTAACTTCGTCTTTACCACTCCGCCTTTTTTTTGGAGCATTTGATTAATCATACGCATTTTTTGAAGCAATCCACTCATGGCTTATTCCTCCACGTCATTCGCGTTATTATAAGATATACCTACTCAAATCTTTGTCTTCAAAAATGTGCGCAATTTTTTCGTCAACGTAGCTTCTCGTAATCGTAATGTCTCCCATTTGCATATCAGGTGCTTCAAATAAAAGGTCTTCTAATAACTTTTCTAAGATAGTATGCAAACGTCTTGCACCAATATTATCCGTTTCTTGATTTACACGATAAGCAATATCAGCTAGACGCTCAATCGCTTCATAGGTGAAGGTAACATCAATATTGTCGGTCGCAATCATGGCAATGTATTGTTTAACTAAGGCATTATTCGGTTCAGTTAAAATCTTAACGAAATCTTCTTTTGTTAAATCATTTAGTTCAACACGAATAGGAAAACGTCCTTGTAACTCAGGAATTAAATCACTTGGTTTAGAGACATGAAAAGCACCTGAAGCGATAAATAAGATGTAGTCTGTTTGAATAGTACCATACTTAGTCGATACTTGTGAGCCTTCAACAATTGGCAGGATATCCCTTTGTACACCCTCTCTAGATACTTCACCTGACTGACTACTTTTAGAAGTAATTTTATCAAACTCATCAATAAAAATGATGCCTGAATTTTGTGCTAAATGTATCGCTTTTGAGTAAGTATCTTCTTGATTAATTAATTTTTCTGACTCCTCTTGAATCAAAATATCTAATGCTTCTTTAACTGTAACCGTTCGTTTCACTTTATTTTTTGGGCGCAATGCACCCAATGTTTCATTTAAATCAATTCCCATTTGTTCTAGACCTGCATTCATCGGCGAGTTCATATTTTTTTTATGTTCTTTTATTTCAATGGTTATTTCTCTATTATCCAATTGACCGTTTCGAATTTGTTGTTTGATCGATTCACGATTAAGTGTAATGGTTTCGTTGACTTCTTCTTCCTCTTCGACAGGTTTTTCCTGATTAAAATTCATTCCTTGGAACATAGATTCAAATGGATTTGATGCAGTTGATTGTTTTTTTTCTTTTTTTATACCAGGTACTAAAATCTTAACTAAACGATTCACGGCATTCTTTTCCGCTTGAAAATAAACACCTGAGTATTGTTGCTTTTCAACAATCACGATTGCAGCCTCTACTAAGTCACGGACCATTGATTCAACATCTCGTCCAATATAGCCCACTTCTGTAAACTTGGTTGCTTCAACTTTAATGAAGGGCGCCTTAACAATTGTAGCCAAGCGTCTAGCAATTTCAGTTTTACCCACTCCAGTAGGCCCAATCATTAGTAGATTCTTAGGTGTGATTTCTTTTCTCATTTCTTCATTTAATTGCAAACGTCGATACCTATTTCGTAGAGCGACTGCTACTGATTTTTTAGCCTCTTTTTGACCAATAATATACTTATCTAGTTCACTAACTATTTCTCTAGGTGTCCTATTTTCTACTGTGTCCATCCTGTCATCACGTCCTTATAATTCTTCTACAATAATATTGTGGTTGGTATAAACACAAATATCAGCCGCTACTAGTAGACTCTCTTTTGCAATTTCTACAGCGGTGAGATCTTTGCCATATTTTTTTAAGGCTCTTCCTGCTGCTAAAGCAAAATTCCCACCAGACCCTATAGCTAAAATACCATCATCTGGTTGGATTACTTCACCAGAACCTGAGACCATAAGCATCTCGTCTTTGTTCATCACAATCAATAAAGCTTCTAATTTTTGAAGTGCACGGTCTGATCGCCATTCTTTAGCTAGTTCAACGGCTGCACGAGTTAAATTCCCTTTATACTCACTTAGTTTCCCTTCAAATCGTTCTTCTAAGGTAAAAGCATCTGCAACACTTCCAGCAAAACCAACGAGTACTTCATTGTTATAGATTCGACGAACTTTACGAGCCGTTCCTTTCATAATAACACTTTCGCCCATTGTGACTTGACCGTCTCCAGACATGGCACAAGAACCATTGTGTTGAATAGCAAATATAGTTGTTGCATGAAATGTTGTCATCTTTTTTCCTCCATTAACCTACCGTTGCTTTTTTTAAGCTCTTGGGTGGAATTTACGGTAGTTTTTTTGTAGATGTTCTTTCGTAACATGGGCATAAATCTGTGTTGATGATAAACTAGCATGTCCTAATAATTCTTGAACCGTTCTCATATCCGCTCCATTGTTTAGTAAATGAGTGGCAAAAGTATGGCGCAGCATATGTGGATGGATTTTAGAGGTTAAACTGCTTTTTTTAATGATTTGATTTAAAACGTATTCGATACCCGATGAAGATATGGGTGTCCCATATTGATTAACGAATAAGTAATTGTGTTGTTTTTCGTATTTAATCATTAAAATATCTCGACCTTTTTCAAGGTATTCTTGTATTGCTGCTGCTGCATAGTGACCAAATGGAACATAACGTTCTTTATTGCCTTTACCCCGGATGAGTAGAATGCCTAAATCAAAATCAATATCTTTCATAACAATATTCTTGCATTCGCTAAGTCGGATTCCAGTTCCATATAATATTTCTAAAAGAGCCTCATTTCTAAAATCGAGCGGTTCTTTACCTTTAACCGCTTCAAATAGTACTGCTATTTCTTTTTCATAGAAAAAACGAGGCAAACGGAGCGCTTTCTTTTTTAAATGAATATAAGAAAATGGATTCTCTGTTATGAGTTGGTTTTTTAAAAGGAATTGGTAGAAAGCTCTAAGACTTGAGATTTTTCTGGAAATCGTATTTCGACTCAATTGACGTTCACTCAGTTCACCTAAAAAAATACGAACATCTTGTAAGCCGACAGACTCGTAACCTGGTTTGCCAGTGGCTGCTAAAAAATCTGTAAATTCATTGATATCATCCTCGTAAGCTTTTTTAGTGAGTTCAGAATAATGTCGTTCAGTAATTAAATACAGCAGAAATATCTTTTTTAATTCAAGATTCGTCAAAAAAAATCCCTCCACTTCTATGACAAAATCACTTTATCATAGAAGTAAAAGGATTACAATTGATTAACTTGAATGTCGTTTAGATTAGTTTATGTTTTATTGTTTTCCAACAAACAACTAATTCCATTCGATAAGTTCATTACCTAAAGCTTATTGTTGCGTTTCTTCTTTGTAATCACAATGGCTACAAATAACTTGCGTTTTGCCCTTTGTTTTCTTTTCAGTTAGATAGTGTTCGCACTTAGGGCAAGTTCTGCCAATAGGTTTATCCCATGAAACGAATTCACATGTTGGGTAACGATCACATCCATAAAACAAACGATTTTTCTTAGATTTCCGCTCAATAACTTGTCCTTCTTTACATAATGGACAAGTAACACCAATTTCTTTGACTATCGCTTTTGTGTTTCGGCATTCTGGAAAATTGCTACAAGCATAAAATTTCCCGTATCGTCCTAATTTGATGACCATTGGATGCCCACATAATTCACAGTCAAAACCAGCAGGCTCATCTTTTATTTGAATTTTTTCAATATTTTCTTCTGCGTTTTCCACTTCTTTGATGAATGGCTTATAAAAACGGTCAATAACATTGGTCCATTCTTCTTTTCCTTCTTCAACAGCATCTAAGTCTTCTTCCATTTCAGCGGTAAAGTGAATATCAACGATTTGTGGGAAATTTTCTACTACTAAGTTATTCACAATTAAGCCCAATTCGGTCGGCTCAAAGCGTTTACTTTGAATCTTGACATAATACCTTTTAAGAATCGTATTAAGTGTAGGAGCGTACGTTGAAGGGCGTCCAACGCCATTTTCTTCCAATGTCTTAATAAGTGTTGCTTCAGAATAGCGAGCAGGAGGCTGAGTGAAGTGTTGATTGGGTTCAATATCAACAGCGGTTACTGTATCGCCTTTCTCAAGTTCAGGCAAGCTATTCACTTTTTCTTCTTTACCGTCATCTGTTCCTTCAACATATACTTTTTGATACCCAGGGAATTTTAAAGTTGAGCCATTTGCTCTAAACAAAACCGTATCTTGGGTAATGTCAACTTTTACTGTATCAAAAATTGCTGGCGTCATTTGGCTTGCAACTAATCGTGACCAAATAAGATTGTATAACTTGTATTGATCTTTTGTCAGATATTTTTCAATATCTTTTGGTGTCCGCATGGTACTTGATGGTCGAATGGCTTCGTGGGCATCTTGTGCACTAACAGCTTTTTTACCTAAACGCGGTTTTGAAGCAGAATATTCTGAACCAAATTCTTTAGTGATGTATTCAACGACTTCATTCTTAGCAGAATCAGCTATCCGTGTCGAATCCGTTCTCATGTAAGTGATCAAACCAACAGCTCCACCACGACCTAAAGAGATACCTTCATAAAGTTGTTGAGCAATCATCATTGTTTTTTGTGTTCTAAAATTTAATTTTCTAGCTGCTTCTTGTTGCATACTACTTGTTTTGAATGGCAAAGCTGGATTGCGTTTGCGCTCTTTTTTCGTTACGTTAGTTACATCATAGTCTTCGCTTTTAATCGCTTGAATAACTTTTTTTACATCCGCTGCGTTCTTAAGATTTAGTTTTTTACCATTTAAACCATGGAAATGAGCTTTGAATTTTTTAGTCCCTTTTTTAAAGTTCCCTTCGATACTCCAATACTCTTCGGGTTCAAATTCAGCAATTTGTTGTTCTCTTTCACAAATCAATTTAAGTGTGATAGATTGCACACGTCCAGCACTTAATCCTTTTTTGACTTTTTTCCAAAGAATAGGACTGATAGTATACCCTACAAGGCGGTCAAGTATTCGACGAGCTTGTTGGGAATCTACTAATTGCATATCAATTGAGCGAGGTTCTTTGAACGCTCCCTTAACCGCTTCTTTAGTAATTTCATTAAACGCAACTCTGTTTTTATCGTTGATATCTAATCCTAATAGATGGCTAAGATGCCAGGCTATTGCTTCCCCTTCTCTATCCGGGTCAGCTGCAAGATAAACTTTTTCAGCTTTTTTTGCGAATTTTTTCAATTCTTTGATTAATGGACCTTTGCCTCGAATTGAAATGTACTCAGGTTGATAATTATTTTCTACATCAATAGCCATACGACTTTTCGGTAAATCACGTATATGACCTAAACTAGCGACGACTTTATAGTTCTTGCCTAAATATTTTTCAATTGTTTTTGCTTTAGCTGGTGATTCAACAATTACCAGGTATTTATAGGCCAATGAAATGCTCCTTTCAAGTGAGCTCATATTTTCTGTTTTCGGCTAGTTTTAACCAAAACATAAATCGTTAATCATCTTATGCCATCTTATACCCGTTTGTCAACTGTAGAAAGTTATAAATTAAAAACTGTTTGCTTTTTATAGTCTGTTTATTGACTATACTATAGAAGAAAAAACGTTGATTTCTAATAGATAAATACCGTCATTTTATATCAAAAATAAATTCTTCTAGAATATCAGAAGCTGTCAAAACACATTTTGCTCCTTGCATAATCAATTGGTTGGTTCCTTGCGAATATGGGCTTGTAATAGGACCTGGAACAGCAAAGACTTCTCGTCCCTCTTGTAGAGCAAGATTAGCGGTAATTAAACTCCCACTGTGATTTTGTGCTTCTACGACTAATGTGCCTAAAGACAAGCCAGCAATCAGCCTATTTCGCATTGGGAAATGGTAAGGCAATGGCTTTACACCTATTGGGTATTCCGACAATACAAGATGGTAATCTCCGATTTCTTTTTGTAATTCCTTGTGTTCGTAAGGGTAAGAATAGTCTAAGCCTGATCCAATTACAGCGATTGTTTTGCCACCTAATAAGATGGTTTTTTTATGGACCGCACAATCAATTCCTTTTGCCAATCCACTCACGGTTACAATCTTATTTTTGATTAATTCAGGCAATAATTGGTCTAAAACTAAAGAACCATAAGGGGTATTTTTTCTTGGACCGACAATAGCTAATAAATCATTTTTTAATAACCGTATATCTCCTCGATAAAATAAAAGTGCTGGTGGATTATAGATTTGTTTTAAATACTCTGGATAATGAGAATCTAAAATAGTTATCCAGTGAATATTTTGGTAAGCATATTTTTTCTTCAAACGTTCTGGTTCTATTCGAACATAACTTTCTAAAAAAGCTTGTTTGTTTTTAGTCGATAAATGAGCCGATTGAGCTAATTGATAAGCTGTTAAGGTTTGATCATCTACTAGTGCAGCGACCATTCTAACCTGACTAATAGGCCCTATTCCTCGACAATGGGCTAGATGAAATATGTGCTGCTCTATCCGCTTTTTCTCCATGGATTTTCCCTCTACTCTTTTCTATTTATAATTGAATTCACTAATAGAGTATCCGCATTGTTAGACCTTGTTCATTATTAAAAAAAGACACTATCCCATATAGTGAGGGGCAGTGTCTATTCTTAATTAAAAGGAGTTGTTTAATGCTTGTCTAACAGGTGAAAAAGACTGTCGATGGATTGGACAAACTCCTATTTTTTCTAACCCAGCTAAATGAAGCTTAGTCCCATATCCAGAATTTTGAGCAAAACCGTAGCCAGGGTATAAAAGATCGTATTCAGCCATCATGCGATCACGAGTCACTTTTGCAACAATACTAGCTGCAGCAATAGATAAACTTTTACTGTCTCCTTTAATTAAACTTTCTTGTGGAATAGGTGTTGGCAGTCTCATGGCATCAATTAGTAAATAATCAGGTACCTGTGGCAATTGTTGAATAGCTTCCAACATGGCCAATTTAGTTGCTTGATAAATGTTCACATCGTCAATAATCGTTTGATTTTTTATCCCGATTCCAATTCCTAAAGCGTGTTTTTGTATCTCTACAAAAAGTTGTTCTCTTTTTTCACTAGACAATTGTTTTGAGTCATTTATTCCTAAGATTTGGACGTCTGTTGGTAACATAACAGCAGCAGCTACTACAGGCCCAGCAAGAGGTCCACGGCCAACTTCATCAATTCCAGCAATCAAAGATAGCCCACTACCCCAAATCAGTTGTTCGTGTTCAAGCATAATTTTTAATTTTCGTTCTTTTTCTCGTTCTTTTTCTAAACGCTTTTCCCATGATGTTAAAGCTGTACTAACTCCTTTTCTTTGATCTAGTCGAAAGATAGCGATACGTTCATCTAAAGGGTGATTAATGTCGTTTAGTAAGGCTTTAATAGCGGCAATGGATAATGGTTTTTCCATTTATTTTTTTCTCGTTTCATTCGTTGAATTTTTAGGAACTTCATCTAGCGTATAACGACCGACTTTACCATTACGTATTTCATAAATAATCATTTCAGCTGCTCGGCTATAATCATCGATAAATCCTCTTCTTTCAGTAATCAACATCAACAAGTCGGCAGGTGCTAGAGCCATCTCCGCTTCAGTTAAACCATAACGAGCAGCAAGATTTGCGGGGTATCTTTCTTTCATAATTTCTAGCCCATATAGTGCAATGTCATCTAATTGTAAAATAGTATCTTTGATTGCTCCTGTTAAAGCTAGTTTCTTGCCTACTTCAGGATCTTCAAATTTTGGCCATAAAATACCTGGTGTATCTAGTAAGTCTAGTTCTTTGTTCAATTTGAGCCATTGTTGAGCTTTTGTTACACCAGGTCGATTCCCTGTTTGAGCAACATTTTTTTTTATAAATCGGTTAATAAGCGTTGATTTGCCTACATTAGGAATTCCGATACTCATCGCTCTTATTGGACGAGGTTTACGTCCTTGAGCAGCCATTCGATCAAATTTAGGCTTTAATAACCTTTTTGCTTCACTCATAACTTTTTTCATTCCAATACCCTCTTGAGCAACAATAGGAACGGCTGAAATACCTTGATCATTAAAATAAGCAACCCATTTTTGAACTAAAACGGCGTCGGCTAAATCACTTTTATTTAAAATAACAATCCGAGGTTTTTCTCCAATTAATTCATCCAAGATAGGATTACGACTGGATAACGGAATTCTTGCATCCACTAGTTCAAATACAACATCTACTAGTGTAAGTTTTTCTGTAACTTGTCTTCTGGCTTTAGCCATATGTCCTGGAAACCATTGAATTGTCGGCATACTTTTTTCTCCTTTGACCATCCCAAAAAAGAAAGGGGCGAAAAGGCCTCTTCCTTTTTTGGGGTATCTTTTTATTTTTTATTCGTTTAGTTTACCAAAATTCTTTAACGGCCAAATCCTGATATCTATTGTCCCAGAAACAGTCGCTTCATCAATGAAACCGAATACGCGACCATCTAAAGAATTTGTCCGATTATCACCCATTACAAAATAAGTATCTTCTGGGACTTCTTCGACGCCAGCTACTGATGCTAGAGTAAAATCATCGGTTAATATTTCTCCAGGAACTAAGTTTTCCTTAACAGACTCTAAATAAGTTTCTTTAACTTCTTTTCCATTTACGTAAAGAGTTTCGTCAACCACCATTACCTCGTCTCCAGGCAATCCAATCACTCTTTTAATATATTGTTTATCTGAGAGTGTAGGTTCTTTTGGACTGCTTGGTGCTGGGAAAACAATAATATCAAATCGATCAGGTTTCTCAATTTTATTTAAAATTAAACGATCTTTATCATGAAGCGTAGGCTCCATTGATTCACCATCAACACTAACAGGTACAAATAAGAAGTGACGAATAAGTAAAAAAACAGCTAAAGCAATTGCTACATACAATAATGTATTTCCTGCTTCAGAAATAACCCCTTTTTTCTTATTCTTCTTTTTCAATTCTTTATCTTTTGCATAACGAGCTTTTCTAGGTTCAAAATCCTCTGTTTGCGAATCTCTTCCATCTGAATAAGTTGTTTTTCTCACTTATTACCACTACTTTCTATTAAATTATTTAACAATGGACAGACGTTTGAATGGATAATAAATCATCCTCGTTTCACCAATAATATCCGCTGCAGGAATAAATCCAAAATAACGACTATCATTACTAGATCTACGGTTATCGCCAAGAACAAAATATTCATCTTCAGGAATGGATCTCTGTCCTGTTATTTCTTCTAATGTAAAATCAGACGTCCATGTTCCACTAGCTTTATCAACAAATGAATTCTCTAAGAATGGTTCTTTTATTAATACGTCATCTATATACAATTGATCGTTTTGGTAAAATAATTTTTCATTAGGTAAACCAATTACTCTTTTGACAAATATTCGATCTGAGTCATCTTTAAAAACGATTAGATCAAATCGATTGATGTGGTAAATCGTTCTTACGATGATTTCATCATTTTGCTGAAATGTTGGTATCATTGATGCACCTTCAATAGTCATTGGCAAAAAAATAAGATTCCGAAAGAAAATTGTTAGTACCATTGCAAATAAAAAGGGCTTAAACCAGTCCCATAAATGGCTCTTCCAAGTTTTTTTCTCCATAGCTTTCGCTCCAAACTAATCTAATTGTTTCTATCATACAAGAAAAGGGATGAAATAACTATTTATTTCAAATAAAAGTAAGATTAAAAAAGGAAAACACGATTTATTTTTCCTTTTTTAATCTTATCTAATTGCCTAATTTTTTTGTAAATAGTCGATTCCTTTTTCGTATTGTGTATCATTATTTTTTATTAATTCACGCAACTCTTCAATAACTGCTGTTGCTGTGTCACCAGAGACTATGCCACTTGTCTCTAACTGTTGCTCTGTTTGAAACTTTTTAACAGCTGAAACAGTCATTTCGTCAAAATACCCATCAATCGGGCCTGTTTCGTAATCTAATGCAGCAACTATTTTTTCAAGGTTTTCAACTTCAGCTGAAACATCACCTAATTTGTATTCTTTTGTACTATCAATAAGCAATAGCTTTGTGTAGTCTGGTAATTCAACTGAAATAGTTGGTTCTATCCCTTTTTTATGAATCCATTTACCAGATGGTGTTAACCATTTGGCAATCGTTAATTTTAACTCACTATTATCTGAGAAACTAGCAACGGTTTGAACTGTGCCTTTACCAAATGTTTTGGTCCCAATAATAGGAATATCAGCAGATTCTTTCATTGCTCCTGCAAGAATTTCAGATGCACTGGCGCTTCCTTCATCAACCAAGAGAACAACTGGCTCTGTGACCTTAAATTCACCCATCGTTTCTTTATCAGCTAACAACTTAACTGGGTCTTGATCTTTTTCTTGTGTTTGCATGATAACAGAACCGTCTTTGACAAACAGATTAGAAATAGTCAAAGCACCATCTAGTAAGCCACCTGGATTTTGTCTGACATCAAAAATAAAAGATTTCGCTCCCTGGGTACGCAATTCTTTTATTGCTGTAACTAGTTCATCATATGTTGGGTTTGAAAAGCTATTAATGGAAATATACCCAATCGTTTTGTCTTTCTCATCCAAATTATAAACAACTGTTTCTACAGGAATTGTATCTCTAGTCACAGAAACTTCAAATTGAGTTTCGCCACGTTGAATGGTTAACAAGACCTCAGAACCTTTTTCACCACGAATAAACGAAACAGCTTCATTTAAAGATAAACCAGTTAACACTTTCTCGTCAGCTTTCAATAAGACATCATTAGGCTTTAACCCGGCTTTTTCTGCTGGAGATCCAGCTATGGGAGAAACAATCATAATTGTATCTCCTTGTTTCATTACTTCAGCACCAATGCCTTCAAAAGACGCTGAAATCGTATCGTTTAAAGAGGTAGCTTCTGTTACGTTTAAATATTGTGTATAAGGATCGCCAACAGCATCTACCATGCCAGATAATGCACCTTCAACAAGTTTACTTTCGTCTATATCTTCAAAATATTGACTAAGAAGTTGGTCATATACGGCTTCAATTTTAGAAAGCTCTCCTGATTTGATACTTAGCTGTTCTTTGTCTGGAGCAGCTTGATTTACTTGTGTTGTAAACAGGTATGTTCCACCAATTGAGATAGCAGCAACAACAAACAAAGAAATAAGAAAGGTTTTCACCTTAACATGACGTTGTTTTTTCTTTTCTGGTTCTTCTTGCATAAGGTTAACTCCTTTCAAATTCGTTAGAATTCTTTTTTCGATTTATAATGAAGATTTAGCCAGTTTAACAGCTGTTTCTAGAGCCAAAATCATCATGTCATTAAATGTTGTCTCGCGCTCTTTTGAAGTTGTTTCTTCTCCTGTAATTAAATGATCACTGATTGTTAAAATGGTTAGCGCTTTACGGTCATATTTAGCTGCTAAAGTATATAAACCTGCCGCTTCCATTTCAACAGCGAGCACACCATAATCTGCTAGTTTCTTTTTATCTAATTCTTCGTTATAAAAACGATCGGCTGATAAAACATTTCCCACTTTCATACTCATTCCTTTTTCCATTCCAATATCATAAGCAGTTTTCAATAATTCAAAGTTTGCAAGTGGCGCAAAATCAACTTGATTATGGAACGTTTGACGGTTAATACCAGAATCGGTTGTTGCTCCTTGTGCTAAAACCACATCTCTTACTTTAATAGAATGTTTCATTCCTCCAGCAGTTCCAACTCTCATTAGGTTTTGAACATTATACTTTGTTATTAATTCTTCTGCATAAATCATCATTGAAGGCAATCCCATTCCTGTTCCTTGTACAGAGATTCTTACACCTTTATACGTTCCGGTGTACCCAAACATATTACGAACGCTATTGTACTGCTCAACATCTGTTAAAAATGTTTCTGCAATATATTTTGCACGTAATGGATCTCCTGGTAATAAAATTGTTTCAGCGATTTGGTCTTGTATTGCATCAATGTGTATACTCATTATTTATTCCTCCAATTTAATTTTCTTTTTCTAAATACTTTCCCCATGCTTCATCAAAAATAACCATTTCTGGTAAATAGTCCCCATTTAATTCTAGATAGTGACTGATTTCTTGGTAATCTTCTGACTGTTTTGGAAAGCCAACATCAAGATAGGCGTCATTTGCAAAAAAGGTAATCACATCTTTTTTGTGCGGATCTCTTTCTGTCATTAAGTAGTGATAAAATGAACTTCGCATAAATTTGTTGTGCTCCTTTTTTTATAATTTAAAGTGAACCAAAAGTACACTAGTTTTTTATTTGTTCGGTAAAAAAACATTTAAGCGAATGTCATCATTTTCTAAATCAATCTTATCTGCAGTAAAATGCATGCCATTTTTTAAATAAAATTCATTTAAATTAAAAACAATGATTTCTTTTTTTGTATCAATAGCGACCCAATCTGGAACTTTCAATTGTGATTTTATTAAATTCATCGCGAAAGAGATAGGTAAGTCTAACGCACCAACTGAAATTCTAGTTGCTTTAAATTGCAAATTACCATTTTCCATCACAAAGGGATCTAAGAACAATGAAAATCCAACATCACGATTAAATAATTGAAACGTTCCAGATAATTGAGCTTCTTGGTCTAAAGTAAAATTAAAAGCTACTTGCTTATTTGATAATTCCTCATCAATATAATTTGTGACCAACTGATTTAAATTTTCTTTGCTAGCTTGGATTTGAAAAGTTATTTCTTTTTTATCAGATTCAGTTGCAATTAAGCTGGGTTCTCCTTGAATAAAGGGTGTTAACTGACTAGATAACCAAATAATGGTTCCCAACACAATAGATAATAGGAACAAAAATGACCATTTCCAATAATTAAGTCTGCTTTTTTTATTCTTTTCTTTCATATTAAAATCCTCTCCAGTAATCTCTCATGATTATTCAACTTAGTCTTTTTTATCCATGATAATACGATACAATTGTTCAGCAATCAATTGGTAACCTTTGTTGTTTGGATGAAATAAATCTTCCTCATATAATAAAGCACTTGTATCCGTTTTATCAGACGGATTCGTTAGATTAGAGATACTTGATTGCTCGCTAGTATTAAAAATCGTACTCAATGAAAGATAAGTTGCCTTATTTTCTTCGGCTATTTTTTTTGTGTCGTCATTCCATGTACGTAAAATACTTTTCATTTCAGTTATTTCTGGAAATACAGCCTCAAAAGGATTATACAGACCGAAAACATAAATTTGTGCTTTTGGATTTTGACTCGTTATCTTTTTTAAAATAGTTGAAAGATTTTTTTTGTATTTTTCTTCTGGTTTAACAAAACTTTTTTGATTAATGTTCAGTTTTTCTTTTTTGAAAGTTTCAATGAGGTCATTTCCACCTGCCGTTAAAATAATAATATCAGCTTTTTTAATCTCTTTTTGAATCTCTTTTTGCTGTTCTATTCTTTCTAAAATTTCATCACTTCGCTCACCAGTCACACCGTAGTTTTTTGTTGTTACATTATCTATCCCACGTGTTTCTTCTAGCTTAGTTGCAATTAGAGGGACGTATCCTCCGTTTTTCGTGCTATCTCCTACACCCTTTGTTAATGAATCACCAATTGCTAAAAGATGGATGGCTTCTAATGCAGTTGGGCTTTTTTTAGTGGACACTGTTTCGGTCTTATCGGTCATTACATTTAACCCTTGAAATACAATAAATGTGCCTAAAGCGACGATTAAACATGTGAATAAAAACGAACGAATAATTTTCATCTGATGATTCACCTCCACTAATGAATAAAATCATTTTTTATTTTACATAATAAATAATAGAAAATGCACCTGTTCCTGTATGAGTTGCGACACCTGGACTAGTGTGACTAATGGTCATTGGCGTATCTGGCATGGCGAGTTGAAAGCTTTTTTTCAGTTCGTTGGCGTAATCAAAATCACCAGCATATGAGAATGAAATTTCTGCTAAATTCTTTGTTTTCATGAGCGTTTCTTTAACGGTTTGATTGAATTTATTGATAGATTTCATTCCCCGGCACTTAACTCGAGTCTGTAAGCTCCCATCTACCATCTCTAACATTAATTTTACATCCATTAAATGAGAAACAATTCCCATTACACGGCTAATTCTGCCACCTTTAATTAGATTATCTAACGTTCGGATGCAAATAAATAAACGCGTATGCTTCTTGATTCTTTCAATTTCAGCCAAAATAGCGATTTCATCAGCCCCACTTTTTGCTAATTGCGCCGCTTCAATAACCTGAAAAGAAAGACCACGATCAGTAAAGGTGCTATCCACAACAGTAACTTTTGTATTGGTCATTTCAGCAGCTTGTCTAGCTGTATTAACTGTTCCACTAAAAGCTTCCGTCATATGAATAGAAATAACTTCCCCACCGTTTTCGCCGAGTTTATCGTATAATTCAATAAATTTACCGAGTGGGGGTTGACTTGTTTTCGGTAGATGATCAGATTTCTCCATTAATTCCATAAACTCAACTTTTCCAATATCTACCCCATCAATATAGGTTATTCCATCAATTAAAATAGTTACTGGTAAAATGTGTATATTTAATGCTTTAATTTCATCTGAACTTAACTGGGCAGACGAATCAGTTACTATTGTTATTTTACTCATTTTATTTTTCCCATCTTTCTGCATACAATTTCTTTTATAACCGTGATATAATTAAAGCATCTTTTTTACTTTTTGTTCAAATCCTGTTTCTAATGACTAATCGGTAGTACACATAAAATAGTATAACAGATTCTCGATTCTTCGTATACTTATCTGCAAAGGTTTTATCAGAGAATAACGTAAAATAGGAGGCTCACTTAATGAATGAAAAAAGCGCATCAAATCAAGTTCATTTTTCAAAAAGATACTTAATTATCAATGAAGTTTTCAATGCCATTACACATGGAATTGGCTTAGGTTTAAGTGTTGCAGGTTTAGTGATTCTTTTGTATAAGGCTGCTAATAATGGAACAACAATTGAGCTGTTTTCGTATATAGTCTATGGTTCGACGTTAATGTTACTTTATCTTTGTTCGACACTCTATCATAGTTTGTCGTTTACACGTGCTCGAAAACTTTTTAAGGTCTTTGATCATATGAGTATTTTCCTCTTAATTGCAGGAACTTATACCCCTTATACCCTTATAACGATTGGTGGATCTTTAGGATGGACTCTATTTGGTATCGTTTGGAGTATTGCCTTTATTGGAGTAATGTATAAAGCTCTATGGATTAATCACCTTCAAAAATATTCAACATGGCTGTATATTATAATGGGATGGATTTGTATTTTTGCTTTAAAACCTATTTATACCGGCTTAGGATTTAATGGATTTTTATTATTGCTCTCAGGTGGACTTTCTTTTACAATAGGCGCTATTTTTTACAGTTTAAGAAATGTGCGATTTATGCATGTAGTTTGGCATTTATTCGTCTTAGCAGGAACCATTTTTATGTATTTTTCGATTCTATTTTATGTTTGATCTTTTTCATAACCCGTATAAATAAAAACAGATTACTCAATTTTGAGCAATCTGTTTTTATTATTTTTTAGTAAACGTTTCAAAATCATGAGGGTAGTTGTTGCGTTCATCTACCAACCCGATTTGAGAATCGGTTAGTTCCCATTTATCCCAGTCAATCACCGGGATAAATGTATCGCCTTCAAATTCAGCATGAATGACTGTTCGATACAAACTATCTGCAAAAGGTAGGAAAGCTTCAAAAACAGCTGTTCCGCCAGTAATAAAGGTATCATTCTGATAGTGTTCAGCGAAAGCCATTACCTCATCAACACTATGCATGACCATAACGCCCTCTGCTTGATATTTTTCATCGGTAGTTAAAATAATGTTTACTCTATTGGGTAAAGGGCGTTTATTCATTCCTTCAAATGTCTTTCTACCCATCACAACAGCTTTTCCTTGCGTCATTTTTTTAAAATAGTTTAAATCATTTGGTAAGCTCCAAGGAAGGGTCCCTTGGTTTCCAATTAATCCATTTTCGTCTTGTGCCCATAAAAATGCAATCATCTACATCCCTCATCTTTCTACTAGTTTTAAACAGCAATTGGAGCTTTAATACTTGGATGTGGCTGGTAATCTATTAATTGGATATCTTCCATTTCAAAATCAAAGATACTTGTTTTTTCAGTATTTAGTTTTAACTGAGGAAAGGCTTTAGGTTCTCTTGCTAGTTGTTTTGTCATTTGTTCCAAGTGGTTTGAATACAAATGTGCATCCCCTAGCGTATGGACAAACTCGCCTACTTCTAATCCTGTTTCATGAGCGATTAGATGAGTTAATAAAGCATAGCTAGCAATATTAAATGGTACACCTAAGAAGATATCCGCACTTCTTTGGTACAACTGACAGCTTAATTTTCCATTTGCAACATAAAATTGAAAGAGTGTATGACAAGGAGGAAGAGCCACTGTTGGCACGTCTTCCGGGTTCCACGCTGTCACAATTAATCTTCTAGAATCAGGATTCTTTTTGATCATCTCAATAACATCTTTTAATTGATCGATTGTTTCTCCTTGTGATGTTTTCCAATTGCGCCACTGAGAGCCATAAACGTTGCCCAATTCTCCATATTGTTTTGCGAAAGACTCGTCTTCTACTATTCGCTGACAAAACAAATCCTTTTCAGATTTGTATACACGGTTAAATTCAGCATCCTCTGTTGCTCTTTGTCCGAAGTTAGTCATATCTGGACCTGAATAGTCTTTGCTCTTTACAAAGTGCTCAAAAGCCCATTCATCCCAAATGTGATTATTGTGTTGCAAAAGATAGTTGATATTCGTATCGCCTTTTATAAACCACAACAATTCACTCTTTATTAAGCCAAAAGGCACACGTTTTGTTGTCAATAAAGGAAAACCTTTTTGAAGATCGAATCGCATCTGATAGCCGAATAGGCTTTTCGTTCCTGTCCCTGTTCTATCTTGTTTTAATACGCCTTCTAAAAGGACTTTTTCTCCTAAATTTAAATACTCCGTTTCCAAAATAATTCCTCCTGGATGTTTTAGTTGTTTTCAAATTGACTGAGGTATTCCCATCTTGTCATTTTCTCTTCAAGTGTTTTTTCAAAAGAGGAAAGTTTTTCTTGTAGTTCTTGTAAATACGCTGAGTTGCTTGCGTTCTCGCTCATTTCTTTTTGAACTGTTGCAATTTTTGTATCCAAATCAAGCAATTCTTGCTCAATGCTATCCCATTCTTTGCGTTCTAGATAAGTAAATTTTTCTTTTACTTCCTCTTTTTCTTCTGCTTTTTTAGAATTGGTTGTCGCTTTATTTGAATCTTTATCAGAAGATTTTCTTTCTTGATAGTCTATCTTTTCTTCTTCTTCTTCAGCGATATAGTCTGTGATAGTACCAAAATAAGGAATAACTTTTCCTTCTCCTTCAAAAATCAATAACTTATCTGCTGTTTTATCTAAGAAATAACGATCATGTGAGACAGAAATAACCGCACCAGGAAACGTTTCAATATAGTCTTCTAAGACAGTCAATGTCGCTATATCCAAGTCATTGGTTGGTTCATCTAATAACAAGACATTTGGTTTTTGCATCAATAATTTTAATAAATACAGACGTCTTTTTTCTCCACCAGATAATTTGCCAATCAATGTACCATGGCTTGATTTTTCAAATAAAAATTGTTCTAACAAATTGGTTACACTAATGCGTTCACCATTTGATGTTTCTACTTCTTCACCGACTTCTTGTAAAAAAGAAATCACACGTTTTTTAGGGTCCATTTCTTCAGTCATTTGTGTATAGTAAGCAACTTTTACAGTTTCTCCAATGACAAGTTCACCTGAATCTAACGTGATGCGTCCAGCAAGAACGTTCAATAACGTTGATTTCCCAGCACCATTTTTGCCACTGATACCGATTCGATCTTTCGCTTGAATCAGTAAATTAAATTTTTCGATAATAGGGTGTCCAACAAATGTTAACGAAGCATCTCTTAAATCAAAGACTCGTTTACCAATCCGTGAGCCTTCTAAGTTCATTTCAACTGAATCATCTACATTAGACTGTTGTAAGTTTTCTTCTAAATCAGAAAAACGATTGATTCTAGCCTGTTGCTTAGTTGAGCGGGCTTTAGCCCCCGTTCTCATCCAAGCTAACTCTTTAGTATATAATTGTTTTCTTTTATGATCTGCACGAATAGAGGCTTCTTGACGCTCAGCTCTAGCTATAATATAGCTTTCGTAGTTCCCAGAATACATGATGGCTTTGCCATGAGACAATTCAATCATACGGTTTGCGATGCGATCTAAGAAATAGCGGTCATGAGTGACTAAAAGTAACGCGCCACGATAAGCACTCAAATAATTTTCTAACCATGTGATGGTTTTAAAATCTAAATGGTTTGTTGGCTCGTCCAATACTAATAAATCAGGCTCTTGTATCAATACTTGCGCTAAACCAACTCGTTTTCTTTGTCCACCAGATAATGTGGCAATCGGTTGTTCTAAATCAATGACTCCTAATTTACTTAAAATGGTTTTAGCATTTGTTTCAGCTAACCATGCATCGTGATCATTCATAGCTTGTTCTGCTTTAGAATAAGCATTTTGATAGTTTTCATTCATAGCATCTAAAATTAAGTTTTCTAATGCTTTTTCGTAATTTCTCAATGCTACTAAGACAGGAGTATCCCCTTCGAAGATAGTATCAAAAACGGTTAGTTCTTCGTTAAATTCTTGTTCCTGCAACAAATAGCCCATTGTGTATCCTTTTGGTGTTTGAATCTCACCTTTTTCACCACTATCTTTTCCTGTGATGACATTCAATAAATTACTTTTACCAGTCCCATTTACTCCGATTAACCCAACTCGTTCTCCAGTTTGAATTGAAAAACTAATGTCATCAAATAGAACTTTTTCTCCGTATGTTTTTGTCAAATTAACGACTTTCATTTCTTTCATATTTAATCTCCACTTTCCCATAGTAAGCACGCATTTTTTTAATCTGTTTCATTTTAACACAAAAGCTACTTAGAGACTTCCTATTCTTTCAAATGTATTTCTTAAAATGAGATAAGTCTTCATAAATCAAATCCAAAAGTTTGCGATTATAAAAAATCGCAGCTGGATGAAAGGTCGCAAAAACACGGTAATTTTTTTGGGTGAAAGAAAAAGTAGAAGCATCAATTGAGTCTAACGAGAGTATTGGACCTTCATACAATCGACCGTGAACTTGCATGATTCTCGCTTGTTTGCCGATTAAGCGTTGCAAACCACTATTGCCCATCGTTAAAATAATAGGTGGATTGATTGTTTTAATTTCACTATCTAGTAATGGAGCATGAGTTATGATTTCTTTTTTAGTGGGTGGTCGATTGTATTTTCGGATAATTTTTTCGCCAGTTTTTTTATCTATTTTTTCCTTTTCTATAAACGGACGACTTCTAAAAGTACTTGTTATAAATACGTCTTCTCGAGTAACGTCTAAAAAATCAAAAAAGGTCATTAATTCTTTTCCAGCTCGTCCAGTAAATGGGATACCATTCAGTGATTCCACTTTTCCAGGTGCTTCGCCTAATAACAGAAAACGTGGCTTCGCTGGGCCAACTCCTAATACGAAGCCTTCGACTGGAAAATTTTCACTTCTTTTTTTCACAAGCTCTATCAAGGACTTTGATAAAATTGTTTCCATATTTACCCCACCTTATCTATGAAGTTCGTTTAGTTGTTTTTTTGCTGCATAAGAAGGTAGCTCAAAAGAACAAACCTGTCTTTTAGTTAATAATAAAACTTTACTAGATAAGAAATCTAAGATGAACAACTGTTGACGAAAGCGGTTAACATTCCTATAATGGAATTAGGCCACTACTTTTTGTATCCTCTTTATTATTTATTACGCATAAGTTGGCTAGTTTTTGTCAAAAAAATGATTAAGGAGGACTGACAAATGGAAAAAGGAATTGTGAAATGGTTTAGCAATGAAAAGGGCTACGGTTTTATCGAATACGATGATCAAAATGATGTTTTTGTCCATTTTACAGGAATCGAAGGAGACGATGTCAAAACGTTGTCTGAAGGTCAATCCGTTTCGTTTAGAATCGTTGAAGGTACACGAGGTCCACAGGCCACAAGTGTTGTTGTTATAAAATCTCTTTAACCGCTTAAATAAACTTTCTATTTAAAAAAACGATAACCTCTTTTTGGGGGTATCGTTTTTTACTCCTTGGAGTGCTGTTCGTTTTTTTCTACAGAAAAAGTTTTTTTCACTTCTATTGTGGGTATACATTCTTGAAGTAGGTGGACTATTATTTTTTTATTTTTTTTATTTAGATAAACAACTAAAGGGTCCGCTACAGTCTTTAATTCAAGTTTAACTAGACGATGACTTGAAAGCATTAATTGATTGACCGCTGATAAAGGATAGTTTTTCTTTTTCACTCCTCTAAAATAACGAATAAAAAGAGTGTTTTTTGTCACTTCTAGAGTAGATCCCAGACCAAAGTATAGAAATAAAACCCAAAAAATAACTCCAATAAAACTAAGAATAAAGCGCTGCTTTTCTAAAAAAAGAATCACACTTAAAAATAGTGTTAACCAACAAATTGACCAGTAAATCAACTGAAAGGCCGGTTCTAAAGAAAGCCGGACTTTTGATACTTTTACTTTATTCATTTTTCATCCTCAATTTCACAATAATTGTTTTAAATGTATCATAGCATATGATTTAAAAAAAACAATTAATAAGCCGAAAGGATAAAAATATGTTAAAAATGTATACAGATGCGTCAACTAAATCAAATCCAGGCCCAAGTGGAGCTGGTGTTATCCTTATCG
>JAGQHW010000260.1 GCA_020431645.1 Carnobacterium sp.
CAGGCAAAACAACGTTACTAAATATCCTTTCAACCTTAGACACTCCAACAGCTGGTGAAGTTTATTTAGATGGAAAGCCTTTATCTAAAATAAAAGACCGTGAAATTTCGGCTTTTCGTCGTAATGCATTAGGGTTTGTATTTCAGGACTTTAACTTATTAGATAATTTCACTATTCGAGACAATATTTTATTGCCATTAGTTTTATCAAACACACCTGTCAAAGAGATGGAAAAACGCATCCAACCGATTGTCAAAAATCTAGGAATAGACTCTTATTTAGATAACTATCCTTACGAAGTTTCAGGTGGGCAAAAGCAGCGTGTAGCTGTTTCTCGAGCATTGATTACAGAACCTAAAATTATTTTAGCAGATGAACCAACAGGTGCCTTAGATTCAAAAGCTTCACAAAACCTATTGGAAACCTTTGAAAAAATTAATGCTTTAGGACAAACGATTATGATGGTAACCCATAGTGCTAAAGCTGCTAGCTATTCAAATCGGGTCTTATTTATTCGTGATGGAGAAGTTTATCATGAAATTTATCGTGGCAATCAGGCAGCCCATGAATTTATGGATCAAATTGTTCAATCAATGAAAGTTGTATCTAATAGGGGTGAGCAAGATGAACATTAATTTTTTCGCTAAATTAGCTGCGAGAAATATTCGTTCGAATAAACAAATTTATCTGCCTTATGTGCTTTCTTCAACAATGACTGTAGCAATGTTCTTTTTAATGGCCTCTTTATCAACCAATGAATTTGTTAGAGAACGTTCAAGTACATTGCCAACTTTGTTTGGTTTTGGAACAGTTATCATTGGATTGTTTTCTTTTATTTTTATTTTGTATACAAATAGTTTTTTAATTAAACGCCGTAAAAAAGAAATTGGTTTATATGGTATTTTGGGCCTAGGGAAAAAACATGTCGCAAAAATATTGTTACTAGAAATGATTGCAACAAGTTTGGTTAGTCTTGTTACAGGATTAATTACTGGACAAATTTTCGGAAAATTATTTTTTATGATATTAAATTACTTACTAAATTTTTT
>JAGQHW010000261.1 GCA_020431645.1 Carnobacterium sp.
TAAAGACGGCGTTGTACAAACTAAAACAAATAAAGAGTTAGAAAATTTAATTTCTAATTATAAAAATGAGTACTCAGTCGCATTGATGATAAAAGAACACATTAAGACAAAATACCAAATCGTTGTTCCTGAAGTAGAATGTTGGTACTTGACGATGCTATTAGTTTCTTTAAAAGAGCAAAATTTGATTGGTCAAGTTGGTATAATAGTTGCTGCTCATGGGAGAAGTACAGCAACGAGTATGGTTCAAGTAGTAACTAAATTATTAAATGTTCAAAATATTGTTGCTGTAGATATGCCATTAGAGATGAGTCCTAACCGTGTTTATGATGTGATTCAAGATGCTGTTCAGCGAGTAAATGAAGGTAACGGTGTTTTACTATTAGTCGATATGGGTTCATTAACGACTTTTGGCAATAAGTTAATGCGGGAAATGGATATTCCTATTAAAACCATTGACATGGTAACGACACCGGTTGTATTAGAAGCAGCTAGAAAAATCTCACTAATGGATAGCTCATTAAATGAAATTCATGATTCATTAAAAAACTTTAGAGGCTACAGTAATTTTTTGGATTACCCACATCCTTCTAAAACGGAAGAATTGAATAAAAACGTCTATCGACCAAAGGCTATTATTACGATTTGTTCAACTGGAGAAGGAACTGCTGTTATTATTAAGAAACGTGTAGAAGAGTTATTGACTGATTATATAGATGAAGAGATCGAAGTCATTTCAATTTCTTTATTAGATATGGAATCAACAGTTAAAAAAATAGCAAAGGATTATCAAATCTTAGCAACTGCTGGTGTGAGTAAGCCTGCAATTCAAGTTCCTCATCTGACTCTTGAAGAATTGTTTCAATCTTTTGGAAAAGAACGAATTAAGCAAGTTGTATTGGAAAGTCAAGGTTCGGAATTGGATTTAATTGAATCTATTGATACGAAAGAATTATGTGAAGAATATTTAGGGATGTACTTTACTTTTTTGAATCCTCAAAAACTGATCACTA
>JAGQHW010000262.1 GCA_020431645.1 Carnobacterium sp.
TAACTTTAAATGCTTATAAGTTTTTATCAGAGAAAACAAAGAATAAATTCTTGAAAAAAATACTAAAAGAAAAAATTCAAAAATTAAGGAAGGAGAAATAAAATGAAAGGAATACAAAAAGCTGGGGTTAAATTAGGGAAAGTAATTATTGAAATTATTTCTGCACAAATAATAAAATATTTAACGAGTGAAGAATTTAAGAATAGAGTCGAAAAAATGCTAGATGATACAATTAGTCTTATAGTAAAAGTTGTTCTTAAAGAGAATAAAAGAATTGAAAATGTATAAGACAAGAGACAGCATGTTAAGATCTTTTGTTTTTAATCCTCTGCAGTTCAATTTATTGAACAAGGTAAAGGGCGCACTTATACACCATACACGCGTAAAGGCGTGTATGGTGTCGTGGCTTATTGCAAAAAAATGCAATAAGGTGTGAAAATTTCTTCGAAATTTAAGAATTCACTTCGTTCATGCTGAAGGAATAAATTAATTATTGATCACATTTTTTAATATCCAATAAGCATATTTTTGTCGACTTTCAGGTGACAAGATCCAGGGATAATTAATTTCATATACTTGTACTTCGGTTTCTAAGTACAATGGAGTTTTTCCGTCTGAAAAGACTACAACAGGATCAGGAAATTGCTTTCTTCGAACGATATTATGGACACTTTGTCTATTCTCCATGTTCCATCTTTTTCTTAAATCGCCATTTGATAATAATTTAGGCAGAGCATTTTTTTCTTCTACAGCTCTCTTTTCTAATTCAGAGACAAAAGAACGTTTAACAGGGTTTTCTTGCCAGTCCTGAAATAACTCGTAATCATATTTTTCAAAATCTAATGTCACGATAGTCACCTCTACTAAAATTATGTTTTATTTATGTAATGATTTAATAGACATCTGCAACCAACAGTATAAACCTAATCAGATCAATACCTGCGAATTGTCGATTACAGATAGATTTTAAATCGACAGTTGTATT
>JAGQHW010000263.1 GCA_020431645.1 Carnobacterium sp.
GATTTGGATACGCTCTAATTATTTTAGGATATATTGTACTTAGAAAATCAGACTTGGAAGATTAAAACCGACTTCTTCAGTTTACTATCAGCTAATGATTATTAAGATTTAAACTGTTACATTCTTTTTCATTTGTAATTTAAAATAGATAATAAATTTATCGAGAGGAAGGAGTTAAAATAATCTTCAGCAAAGTGAATTAAAGACTGTTAATGAGGTCACTATTGCAGCAGCAACTAAAAGAGTCAGTACTACTTTGGGGTATATATCATACTATGTCATGTCAGGAAAATTTATATTAAGTATAAATATTGTGGTAAAATACAGAGGAAAATATAAGTGTTTTTCTTGCAGTGTAGCATCTCAAGTAACAACAATCTTATGAGCTGTATCAGCAAGCAGCAAAGCGGGAGGATTGACTTTAGGAAATTGATAAATATTATTTATTATATAAAAGAAAATGATTTGCCAGTATTCCGTTCTAATGAATTTGAAGCATTTAAGGTCATACACGATAAAGAGTACCAAAAAAATTATAAACTCTTAAAAGAAATTGAATTTGAGACAATAGTTCAATATGTAAGTGAAGATAATAAGAATATCAAAAATAAAAATGTAAAAGTTTTACTAGAATGTAATTTAGACCTTTTACCAATTGTGACAATCAATGAGAAAATTGTATGCAAAAAAAGAATTCTGTCATTAGAAGAATTATCAGAGCTGTTAGATATTGGCTTTAGTATACAGGAAGATAATTTGTAGCTTAGAAGAAAAGCATTATATGACAGGTAATGTTACAAGTAGAGTAATCATGAGAATAAATGAAATATTTAGGTCTTAGGTGATATTATGTTTGATAAATACAAAAAGTTTACAGAAAAACATCCATATATTTACGTCATGCTAATTATGATAGTTGCTAGTTTTATTGGCATTTCAATAGAGTATATAGTAAATAAAGATTTTATTAG
>JAGQHW010000264.1 GCA_020431645.1 Carnobacterium sp.
CAATTCATTACCATTAAGGATAATCACGATTGGGATAAGAAAGAAGTTCATTACTATAACGCCACTTATCAAGCAAAATCGTGGAAAAAATCCAGAAGAATTTGCATAAAATCAACCAGAGAAGCTAGTGAATTACTTTTTAGACATGAATTTATTATTACCAATTTCACAAAAGATATCTTTCCAGAAATGGTTTTCCAAACATATTCAAAAAGAGGAACGATGGAAAATTACATTAAGGAAGCAAAAAACGGCTTTTACTTTGACAAAACAGATAGCCCCCGTTTTATAGAAAATCATGCTCGTATGGTTGTGAGCTTACTAGCTTACAATATCGTAAACTTCATGCGAACACTATGTTTTACCAATGAAACGAAAGGGTATCAGGTTTCTACTATTCGCTTATTTCTCTTTAAAATAGCTGGAAAGATGGTTCATTCTGGAAGAAGAAACTACTTAAAATTAAGTAGTTATCATGTTTACCAGAAACTATTTTATCGGATTCTACAAAACATTCAGGTACTGCAATGTTAATTGTATTCATTGGCCAATTTAAAAAGTTCGTTATCCATCCGCTAGGATGAGTTCGCCCAAAATTAGGTCTTATTTGAATTTAATCCGTTAGCAAAAATAAATCAGATCATTTAGAAGAATGTTTTTGAGAAAAAGAACCATTAACCATAAAACGAAACAGATGATTGATAAAATTTAGTCCTTTATAAAAAGTATGAATTATTCAGGAAGAATATTATTCTTATCTTTTCCGCAGTATTATCATAATTCTGTCTTTTATTTTCCTGAAGAACCAAACCCACCTAAACGACTTTTTTGTGTACTGCTTTCGTTATCTGCTTTTAAAAAAGGTAAGAAAATACCTTGTCCAATTCGATCTCCTTTTTTGATGAGGCGGTCTTTAATTCCATAATTAATAAATTGAA
>JAGQHW010000265.1 GCA_020431645.1 Carnobacterium sp.
AAAAGAACCCCAATCTGCTATGGTTAAAGCGACTAAACCTAACCAAAGAAAGGGGTTCTCTCAATGGCAACTTTACACGAAAATCGTCTACTTTTCAATTCAAACGTTACAGTATCTCACTCTGGTGGAAATTTATCCTCAGATTCCGGCTTAATATTAGTAAAAGAATTCATGGATAAATTTAAGTTTAGCCGAATCCTACGTAAAAACATCCAGATTCAAGATGACCGACTGTATCATATTCATGAAAATGAATCCATTCTGGAACAAATCATCTTACAGTTAATTGCAGGCTATCCTACGGATTCTTCTGCCAATATATTAGCAACTGATCCTATCTTTCAAGCTGTTTTAAACAAAAAACGGTTGGCTTCACAGTCATCCATTTCTCGCTTTTGGGATCGGATGACAACAGAAAATATCATTCAGCTTCAAAAGGTTAACCAAATTTTGATTGATAAAGCGCGTAGGATACGAAATACGAATGAAATGATTTTCGATTTAGATTCCACCCACAGCGATACCTTTGGAAATCAAGAAATGACCGATTATAATGCGCATTACCAGACAACCGGTTATCATCCGCTCGTTGCCTTTGATGGTCTTACTGGTGACTTTCTTAAAGCAGAACTTCGTTCTGGAAATGTCTACACCTCGAATGGTGTCGCAGCATTTACTCGTCCGTTATTTGAGCATTATCAATCTGTGACACCCGTAAGCACTATTATGGTACGTGCAGATAGTGGATTCGCAACGCCCGATTTGTATGAACTTTGTGAAGAGTACGATAGTTTGTATACTATCCGCTTAAAATCCAATCGTAATCTGTGCAGAATAGCTGAGCAATTCATTACCATTAAGGATAATCACGATTGGGATAAGAAAGAAGTTCATTACTATAACGCCACTTATCA
>JAGQHW010000266.1 GCA_020431645.1 Carnobacterium sp.
GCTAATAAAACGGTATCTCCACCATTTCCAACGGTAGCATCAATGACGGTGTCGCCACTGACAAGTGTATTGTTTAAAAGAGTATGGCTATAGCGAAGTGCGTTTTCAATCATAGTTTAAATCTCCTTATCAAGTAGTAACGTTTACTATAATAAACCAGTTTTATTTCACAAGTTTTGGAAATAGAGCAATCATTAGGGCTAACCATGAAGCACCTAGTAAATAACCTCCTACAACATCAGAGGGAAAATGCACACCGACGTAGATTCTACTTAACCCAATGAATAAAATAAGCAATAGAGTAGCGACTACAATAATAAAAGATAGTGTACTTTTTTTATAAAGATAAAAAATCAAGAAAGCTAATCCGCCATAGCAAATCATGGAGCCCATTGCGTGCCCACTTGGAAAACTAAATCCTCCTTGCATAATTAAATGTTCAATGGTAGGACGTTCTCTTTGGAAAATAAGTTTTACTAGGACGTTTAAAGCACCAGCCCCTATAATAGATTGTAAGATATACCAAATAGTTAGTTTAAGTTTTCTAAACTTCAAAAAAACAAAAAAGCTGAACAATAAAACTAAAATTGCCATAATTGGTACTCCACCAAAATGAGTGATAAAGACGAAGAAAGCGGTCTTTTTTTCTGAGGCAATGGATAGAATAGAATGAGTAATAGATTGATCAAATGAGTTAATCCAATTAGCATTTGATTGAACGCCAAAGGCAATAGTACAGAAAAGTAGGAATAATACTAAACTAATAAGAAAAGCTGGGTGATAGTTACTATCTTTTTTTTCCATTATTTCACACTTTCTAAAAATTATTTATAAATAATATCTAATTTTAACACATAAATTAAAACGAAACAATTCAATAATACCTACTGATAGTGTATGAAAAAAAG
>JAGQHW010000267.1 GCA_020431645.1 Carnobacterium sp.
CTCTTTTTAGGATGTGGTAGACTATCTTAGTGAGTGGGGAAAACCTGCTGAAATAACGATATTCCGCTGTATCCAAATGGTGATGTATGAATGTTTGTTGGAAGGAGAAAAAAACATGAATTTAATTGAATCAATTACAAATGAACAATTACGCGAAGATATCCCAGCTTTCCGCCCAGGAGATACTGTCCGTGTTCACGCTAAAATTGTTGAGGGTACTAGAGAACGTATCCAATTATTTGAAGGCGTAGTAATTAAGCGTCGTGGAGCTGGAGTTAGCGAAACATATACTGTTCGTAAAATCTCTAACGGTGTTGGTGTGGAACGTACATTCCCATTGCACACTCCTCGTGTAGCGTTAATCGAAGTTATCCGCTTTGGTAAAGTACGTCGTGCTAAATTATACTACTTGCGTGCATTACATGGTAAGGCAGCTCGTATTAAAGAAGTCCGTCGTTAAGAAAATACTAGAAGCACGTGATCTCAATTGTGAGATTTATGTGCTTTTTTTATTTTTAGAAGAGAGAAAAAGTCAAAAGCAAGTAATGAAATAAAAGGCAAGTTAAAAATGATTGACAAAATTTAGTTTATTCTGTAAAGTAATATGAGTTGTTGGGAAAAAATCTATGGTTATATCAATAATAAATAAGTTTATATTCACATTGACTTGTTCATAAGTGACGTGATAAGATACGTATGCGTTAAAAATATAATTTGTTTAAAAAATGAATAAAAATACAAAAAATAAATTTGGGTTTAGTGTTGACAAGTTAAGTAACTTCTGGTAATATTTAGAAGTTGTCAAAACGACAACGCAAACAAATTAGACCTTTGAAAACTGAACAAAGTAAAACAAT
>JAGQHW010000268.1 GCA_020431645.1 Carnobacterium sp.
AGAAGATGGAGTTGGCTTAACTGATGGACAGCTAACAAAAGAAACAATCAAAAAAGTTGATTTATTTAAAAGACAAATTAGTACTGGCGAATTAGTTGTAGCAGAAAAACCAGAAAATAAAAACTAATACAAAAAACAGCTAGTAAATGAATGATAACATTCGTTTACTAGCTGTTTTTAGTTTGAAATATTTAAAAATTAATTAGTATAGTTACATTTGATCAGGAGATTTTACTCCTAATAATCTCAAATCTTCTTTTAGAATAGCAGCAACAGATTGAACCAAAGCTAAACGAGCAGGTTTTTCTGCATCTTCTATTAAAACTTTACTATTTGCATAATATCTATTAAAAGCTTGAGCTAATTGTAAAGAATGTTTTGCAATAATAGAAGGTTCACGTTTTTCGTAAGATCTTTGAACAATGGATGGATACTCTTGTAATAATTTAATAATTTCCCAACTATAAGCATCGTTCAACTCATACGTATCTTCACTATTAGTTAGTGGATTTCCAGCTTTTCGCAAGATACTCATTGCGCGAGCCCTTGTATATTGAACATAAGGACCTGTTTCACCTTCAAAACGTACAACTTCTTCTAAAACAAAGTCAAAGTTGTTTAAGCGATCATTTTTGAGATCATGGAAAATAACAGCTCCGATTCCAACTTGTTTAGCTACTTCGTCTTTGTTTGGTAAATCAGGATTTTTTTCTGAAATTTGTTTGCCAGCTAAGTTAACAGCCTCATTTAAAACTTCTTCAAGCAGGACAATTTTAT
>JAGQHW010000269.1 GCA_020431645.1 Carnobacterium sp.
TGCTGTAAATGCAGATTTTTCAGCAAGAGTTTTTCTTTTATTTGTGAAGTTTTTTACCATTGGTATACTACTTAAACCATTTTCAAATGAAATTTATTCAGGTTTAAAAACTATATCGAAAAGGTTATATAATCAAATGCAAAAAAACAGTGATTCTTGGAAAAAAGAGCCAGATGATATAAACAAAAATTTATAATAAGACCTAATCTTTTTCATAACGATTAATTAGTCTGATTTTAAGTATCAACAGACAATTTAGCTCATATATTTGAACTCTATGTATTCAAAATAATTATAAAATATTTTGAATACATGAAATTCTATAAAATCGTGTATCCCGAACCCTTTAACCCCAGGGTTCTTTTTTTATTTTCCCCTCCAATACATGATTACATGGTATACTGAATGAAATCATGTATCAATTTTGTGAGAGGAGAGGGCTTTTCAATGAGTTATAACGTCCAACCATTAAGAACGCAGCACGAGATCAACGACTTTTTATTTGGGTTACGCCGCAATAAAAACGCCAAACGAGACGTTTTTCTCTTTTTAATCGGAATCAACAGCGGGTTACGCATGTCGGATATCGTTAAATTAAAGAAAAAAGACATCCTTTCGGCTAAAAATCCGCGTATCGTAGAACAAAAAACAGGAAAAACCCGTATTTTATATTTGAGTAGTTTGCAGGACCTGATCCAAGACTACACCAAAGACCTGGAAGCAGACGATTATCTCTTTCCAAGTACCAAAGGCGGTCACTT
>JAGQHW010000026.1 GCA_020431645.1 Carnobacterium sp.
TGAGTACAACGAAAAAAGCTTGGCTAAACGGATTATTTTTTATTGTTACTTTAGTTGTTAATGCATTAGGAGCCTTTGGGTTTATTAATGGTTTATCACAAAATGAAATTTCCGATAAATATCAAACACTCATTACACCAGATCCATCTGCTTTTAGTATATGGAGCGTCATTTATATTCTATTAGGAATGTCTATTATTGTTATGATTGTAAAAAAAGAGGATGCTTATTATCAAAAGGCGCTAAATAAAATCTCACTATTATTTGTTTTTTCATCACTATTAAATATCGCTTGGATTGTTGCATTTTCTTACTTACAATTAGTTTTATCAACAGTTTTTATCTTAGTATTTTCAGTAACATTAGCTTTAATTTGTATAAAATTACTCGAAATTAACGATGGAAGACATTTTCTCTTGCCGTTATCTTTTGGACTTTATGCAGGGTGGTTGTTTATCGCTTCGGTTGTTAATGTAGCGGCCACACTTGTAAAAGCGAATTGGGATGGTTTTGGAATAGAACCTGAAATTTTAGCAGCAGGGACACTTATTGTAGCCGTATTACTCGTTTTCATCGTGATGTTAAAGCTCAAAAATATCATATTCCCACTGCCTATTGCTTGGGCCTATTTTGGAATACACAAATT
Source organism: Carnobacterium sp. (assembly GCA_020431645.1). Taxonomy (GTDB): domain Bacteria; phylum Bacillota; class Bacilli; order Lactobacillales; family Carnobacteriaceae; genus Carnobacterium_A. The sequence goes on from JAGQHW010000026.1 coordinate 647, forward strand.
TTTAACTTCTTCTGAAGGATTTAATGGAGAGTTTACGACTCTTCAAACCGTCTCTCTTGTTGGTCTAGGTGCATTGGTATTCATAAGTGCGTTTCAACTGTACAAAAACCATTTTGCATTGATCCCAAGAAAAGGGAATGTATAAAAATAACGGATCTATTAAATGAAAATTGTATTACACCCCAAAAAGTTAGAGGGAAGACCTAACTTTTTGGGGTGTATTTTTTAGTTAGATAGCCTAACCTAATCTTTTAATTGCAGTAATGTGTTAAAAACGAATTTATATTTCGTTTATTTAATATTTAACTTGAAATAATATTTCATTACAGTTATAATAAATTTGTAAGTGCTTCCAAAGAAAGGGGGGGATAAAATATGTTAGAAACTTTAACTACCGAAAAAAGAAACACTAGTACGACAGAGTTGGATACGTTTTCGGTTGAAGAAATTATAAAAAAAATGAATCAAGAAGATGAAAAAGTAGCTGAAATAGTTAAGCAAGAAATAGAGAGTATTACGAAACTGGTTGAAGCTGTTATTCTATCTTTGAAGAAAGGTGGAAGATTGTTTTATATTGGAGCTGGAACAAGTGGAAGACTGGGTGTTTTAGACGCTGCTGAATGTATTCCAACATTCAATACATCACCAGAGATGGTACAAGGAGTTATTGCCGGAGGGATGAAAGCGATGACTGTAGCTGTTGAAGGTGCAGAAGATTCGTTAGAATTATGCGAAGCAGATTTACGAGAACGTGGTTTAAATAAGAATGATTTTATTTTAGGTATTGCTGCTAGTGGTCGAACGCCTTATGTTATTGGAGGATTGAAATACGCTAATAAAATTGGGGCTACAACAGGTGCTTTGTCGTGTAATAAAGCAGCCGCTATTAGTAACTATGCTGATTTTCCAATTGAAGTTGATGTTGGTCCAGAAATTTTGACGGGTTCAACGAGATTGAAATCTGGAACAGCTCAAAAATTTATATTAAATATGATTTCAACGACTGCAATGATTCGTCTTGGTAAAGTCTATCAAAATTTGATGGTAGATGTTCAGCCAACGAATGAAAAGTTAGTTGAACGATCTAAGCGAATTATCATGGATGCAACCGGTTGTACTTATGAAGAGGCCACTTTTTATTTTAATGATTCAAATAGCCAACCAAAGCTAGCGATTGTTCGATTACTAACAGGTATAAATAAAGAAAAAGCTCAAGTACTGTTAACAGAAAATGCTGGATTTGTTAGAAGAGCAGTTGAAGCAAGTAAAAAGCAATGAAATCTCATTAAGCGTGTTCAATAGCAGCTAAGTAGTGATAGTAAATGATAGCTATCTTTTCAGAATAATGTGTGTTTTAGTTGGTTCTACAAATATAAGTTTAAGTAGTGATAAAAGGAGGAAATAAGAATGAAAGTTGTAATGGTTTGTTCAGGTGGAATGTCAAGCGCAATAGTCGTAAAAGCTATTTTAAAAGAGGCTGATAAGCAAAACTTTGATTTAGAAATGATTGCAGTAGGATCAGGAGAAATTGAGGAGATTCTAAAAACTAGCGGCTATGATTTGTTGTTAGTTGCACCTCAAGTGAAGCACCAATTTGCTACGTTTGAAGGATATGCGAACGAGGCTGGTGTACCGATTGATAAAGTTGAACCAATGGGGTATACACCATTAGGAGCACCAAAAACATTGTTACAGATAAAAAAATACAGCAAATAGGAATCATTTAATTTTCCATTTATTTATTTAGCAATCTATCTTATAAAGATATAAAAATGATTCATTTTAGATACGAAAATACGATTTAAAAAGGAGAAAGAAAAATGACGAAATTTTTAGTTTGGATTGAAACAAAATTTATGCCTCCGATGGCTAAACTAGCTGAACAAAAACATTTAAAAGCAATCCGTGATGGAGTTATTTCTACGCTATCATTAATTCTTGTTGGAAGTTTCTTTTTAATTATTGCTAATCCTCCAATCGCTTCATGGGCAGAAGCTATCGCACCATATACAGCAGATATCGTTATTCCTTTCAGAATTACTATGGGTTTAATGAGTATCTATGCTTCTTACGGAATGGGATACAGTTTAGCTAAGTCTTATAAGTTAGACGGTATTACTGGTGGTGTTTTATCACTAGCAACTTTCTTAATGCTGACAGTACCTGTAAACGTAGATGCTTTATTACCTGAAGGTCAAGGTATTGGCTGGGTTTTACCAATGGGAAACCTTGGCGGAGCTGGAATGTTTTCAGCGATTTTAGCAATGATTTTTGCAGTTGAATCATTACGATTCTTCAAAAATAGAAATCTAATGATAAAAATGCCAGAACAAGTACCAGATTCAGTTGCAAGAAGTTTTGAAGCGCTAATCCCAGGAGCATTTGTTATTACGATTGTTTGGATTATTCGCGTATTACTTGATTTTGATTTAAATAATTTTATTCTTTCTATTTTTACTCCAATTAATGATATATTAGGAAATAATTTAATCGGTGTTTTAGTACCGGTGATCTTTATTACTCTATTATGGGCAGCAGGCGTCCATGGTATGAGCGTGATCGGTTCAGTTGCACGCCCAATGTGGCTAGTTATGTTGGATGCGAATGGTCAAGCATTAGCAGATGGAGCAGATCCTAATCAATTGCCTTATATTGCACCAGAACAGTTTTATCAGTGGACAGTTTGGATTGGTGGCGCTGGTTCAACACTAGCTTTATGTATCTTGTTGTTATTTGCAAAATCTGTTTACTTAAAACAAGTAGGTCGTTTCTCAATTATTCCTTCTCTTTTTAATATTAATGAGCCTTTAATATTTGGAGTACCTTTAGTTATGAACCCAATTTTAGCCATTCCCTTTATTTTAGCACCAGTTGTTACAACAACAATTAGTTATTTCGCTGTTAAATTTGGGATAATCAATGGTTTTGTCAGCAATGTTCCGTGGACTTTACCAGCTCCAATCGGTGCTTTTCTATCAGCCAGTAACGATTGGAAAGCAGCAGTGTTGGTACTAATTAATATTGCTATTGCAGGTGCTATCTACTATCCATTCTTTAAAGTTTACGATAAAAAATTACGTGAAGAAGAATTGGGTCAAGTAAGCGAAGAACACACTATTCTATAAAATAAAAAAACTATAAAGTACAAGAAGGAAAGAGTTTGCAATTTCCTTCTTGTTATCATTTGAAAATAAGAAAGGACTGAGAGTCAAATGTTACGAATCGTTGTATTAATAATTTTTTTCATTGCCTTAATTTTAACTGGTGTATCTTTAGTCCATGGGTTACAAAAAAAACGGATCTATATTAATCGGTGGTATTTTGGTTTTGGAGCTTTTTTCATTATTTTAATTCCTAATTTTCTATTTCAGAACATTCCGTTAATCCTTACAACTATTTCTTATTTGATTTCAGCTATCTTTACCATCATGTATTTTGAAACAACGCGTTTAAAGTTAGAAAAAAATCAATTTAGAGGGATTGTTAGAAGTGAACAATACCCTAGTAAAAAAGATTGAAAAAGATGGAATATGTGATTGGAATGGATAGTGGTGGGACGAAAACAGAGGCTATTGCTTATTCTTTAAATGGAAAAGAACTAGCACGCTGTCAGACCGGTTTTGGTAATCTACTAATGGATAAGAAAAAAGGCTTATCTAATATTGAAGAAGCGATGAAAATATTGTTTGATCAATTAGGTGAAAAAAACTGTCAATCAGTTGTCATTGGTTTAGCAGGTTTAGATAGTGGGAATTTCAAAAAAGAATTAGATACGTATTTTAGTCGTTATCAACCAATAATTGTTTTTATAAACGATGCTTGGTTATCTTATTATGCCTTAGTTAAAGAAAAAGACGGATGTCTCGTCATTTCAGGTACGGGCTCCATTTGTATTGGAAAGTATCATGAAGAAACTGCTCGAGTAGGTGGGTGGGGTAATATCTTAGGTGATGAGGGTTCAGGTTATTGGATTGCAAAAACAGTGATTCATCGTCTACTACTAGAAGAAGATACTAACGAAAATTATTCCTATTTGTCAAAAAAATTAATAAATACTTTGCATGCTAAAACTATTTTTGATGTAGTTGATTATTTCTATACTCATAAAAAAGATGAAATTGCTGAGTTAGCAAAGATTGTTGCTGAAAGTGCAAATGCAGGCGATGACGTTTCTATCGAAATACTGAAAGAAGCAGGTTATATTTTAGCTGAACAAGCAAAGTTATTAATCTCAAAGTTAGGATTTAATAAAGAGGTAACAATTGGGATAACGGGAAGTGTGTTAAAGAAAAACTCAATAGTGTATGATACTTTTTTTGAAAATCTGATTCAACAACCCATTGAAATCAAAATCGTAAAAGAAATAGAGTCAAATACTATTGGTGGATACTATTATTATAAAAATAATATCTTTAGGAATGGAGAATGTTAAGATGAGAAGATTAGGAATTTCAGTTTATCCAAATCATAGTAAATTAAGTGAAATCAAAAAATACATTGCATTAGCAGCAAAGTATAATTTTAAGCGTATTTTTACATGTTTATTATCTGTTGAAGAAGGGAAAGAAAAAATAGTTGCTGAATTTACAGAAGTTATTAAATATGCTAAAGAAAATGGTATGGAAGTTATCGCAGATGTCAGTCCGAAAGTTTTTGGTGAATTAGGAATTAGCTACAAAGATTTATCTTTTTTCAAAGAAATTGGCGCCGATGGTATTCGTTTAGACATGGGATTTACAGGTAATGAGGAATCAATTATGACATTTAACCCTCAAGATTTAAAAATAGAATTAAACATTAGCAGTGGGACAAAATATTTAGAAAATATATTGAGCTATCAAGCTAATGTAGATAATTTATTAGGTTGCCATAATTTTTATCCTCATCGTTATACTGGCTTGAGTTTTAATCATTTTATCGAAACAACAAAACAATATAAAGATAAGGGATTAATAACAGCAGCTTTCATTAGTTCACCTACGGCTAATGTGGGACCCTGGCCAGTAAATGAAGGCCTATGTACTCTTGAAATGCACCGAGAATTGCCAATTGTTGTTCAAGCCAAGCATCTTTGGGCAACCGAACTCATTGATGATGTAATCATTGCGAACTCATTCGCATCGGAAGAAGAATTGAAAGCTTTAAGTGAAATTGATCCCTATCAGTTAACGTTAAATTGTGAGTTAGTAGAGTCTATTCCAGAAATAGAAAAGAAAATTGTTTTGGAAGAATTTCATTTTAATCGAGGAGATGTATCGGATTATGTTATTCGCTCCACTCAGAGTAGAGTGAAATATAAAGGACATGAATTTCCACCATTCCATACGCCAAATATGAATCGTGGAGATATTATTGTAGAGACTTCTCTTTATGCTCATTATGCAGGAGAATTGCAATTAGCTCTTTTAGCAATGGAGAATTCAGGCAAAACGAATGTTGTAGGACATGTTGTTGAAGAGGAATGGTTATTGTTAGATTATATTAAGCCTTGGCAAAAATTTAAATTTAATCAAGTGAAAAAAACTAACTAGGTGGGGTGTGTAAGTATGGAAGAACGTATTTTTGAAATTATTATACATGGTGGAAATGCTCGTGGCATGGCCTATGAGGCATTAGAAAAAGCGCGAGCAGGAGAATATGAAGAAGTAGAGCGCTTGCTAAGCGAATGTAAAGCTGAAATGACGTTAGCACATAATACACAAACAAAATTAGTTCAAGATGAAATTCGCGGAGATGAGATTAAAATTAGTCTTTTATTAATTCATGCTCAGGATCAATTAATGACCACAATGGCAGAACAGACATTGATTTTACAAATGATTGAAATGCAAAAAGAAATAAACAGTTTGAAAAAATAAGTAAAGGATTGATTATATGGGCTACGCAGTTGGACTAATGTCAGGGACATCACTAGATGGAATAGATGCTGCTCTAGTAGAAATTTCGGGTGAAGACGAAGAGACAATTGTTCACTTACTTGCATTTGAGACTTACCCAATTCAAGAAGAAACGATTAGGCGAATTAAGAAAGTGCTATCTATTGAAGAATCAAATGTAGCGTTGATTTGTAGTTTAAATGTCGAGTTAGGCTACCTATTCGCTACAGCTGTGAAAGATATTTGTAAAAAAAAAGGTATTCAATTAGAGCAATTAGAGTTTGTTGCAAGCCATGGGCAAACCATTTATCATTTGCCAATTCCAAAATCGAATCAATTTTCTTCTACTTTACAAATCGGTGAATCAGCTATTATTTGTGAAGAGACTAAGACGACTGTAGTATCAAATTTTAGAGAAAGAGATATGGCCCTCGGCGGTCAAGGTGCGCCAATTGTTCCTTATTCAGAATATATCTTATATAAAGATAAAAAAAGAACGAGATTACTACAAAATATTGGTGGTATTGGAAATGTAACGGTTATTCCTAAAAATGCAAAGCTCAATCAGTTAGTAGCTTTCGATACAGGTCCTGGGAATATGATTATTGATGAATTATGTCGTCATTTTTATCAAGTACAATACGATAAAGGTGGAGCATATGCAGCAACGGGAAAAGTAAACCAAGCATTATTCACTCAGCTAATGACTCATCCTTTTATTGCTAAGAGCTACCCAAAAACAACAGGGCGAGAAGAATTTGGGGCAGATTTTACACAGCGACTTATTAAAGAATGGGCAATAAAACCAAATGATTTGATTGCTACTGCAACCCAATTTACAGCTTCATCAATCGCTGAAAATCTGAAACAATTTATCGACGAGAATACCGATTTAATTGTAGCAGGTGGGGGCAGTTACAACGAAACGTTAATTAAGATGCTTAAAGCACAGTTGCCGACGGTTAATGTTCAAATACAAGAAGAAATAGGGCATTCTTCAGAAGCTAAAGAAGCAATAGCTATGACCATTTTAGGAAATCAAACGCTTCACCATAAACCAAGTAATGTCCCTAGTGCAACTGGAGCAAGCAGCAGGGCTATTCTAGGTAAAATTACGTATTATAGTTAAATTAAAGGTAATCAATCATCTTTAAAAGGATGATTGTTTTTTTATTTCGTGAGATAATAAAAATAAAGAGCAGTTAGGACCAAGGAGGTAAAAAAATGATTGGAGAAAATATACAAGGGCGAATTCGAAGTATTATCAATGAATTATCAAATTCTGAAAAGAAAATTGGTGAACTGATTTTAAAAATTCCGTCTGAAGCAATTAATATGACAGCGTTAGAACTGGCTACTCGCGCAGGTACGAGCCCAGCCACGGTTATACGTTTTTGCAAAAGTATTGATATACCGAGTTTTACTCAATTAAAAGTAAAATTATCTTCAGAAATTGAAAGTCCAACTTTTGAAGGGTATTTTGATATCAAAGCAAATGAGCCTGTTCATGAAATAAAAGCGAAGTTGCTAGGTAATGCTTATCAATCAATGAAAGAAACCATTGAGCAGCTAAATGATCAAAGAATTGATGAGGTCGTAGATGTACTTTTACATGCACCCATTATTTATGTGTATGGTATAGGAGCTTCTCATCTAGTAGCTGAAAATATATCACAAAAATGGAACCGAATAGGCAAGCCGACTATATGCGCTACAGATCCGCATATATTAATATCTATCTTAGTTACCGCACCTAAAGAAGCAATTTTTATAGGGATATCTAATTCTGGTGAAACAAAAGAAGTTATACGACTTGTAGAAATTGCTAAAAGTTATAAAATTAGAACAATTGGTTTAACTCAATTTGGGGCCAATTCTATAGCTGGAAAGGTAGATTATTCTATTCAAACGGTTCGATCAAAAGAGGCCGAGTTGAGAAGTGCTGCAACGAGTTCATTACATGCACAATTTATTGCAGTAGATGCGTTGTTTTATACGTATGCATCTAGACAATATGATCCGAGTATCTCAATGATTCGCAATTCAAAAGAAGAGATAAAAAAATATATGCGATAAACTCTGATAATGCAAGAATAGGTAAATTTGAAAGAGGGTAACATAAGTGACATATGAGGCAATCATATACGATTTAGATGGAACGGTTATCAATACTTTTGATATGACTATCTTTCCACTAATAAGAATTGTAAAAGAAGAACTTGGTGTTGAAATGACTTATGATGAATTAAGGCATTATATGTCTTTTTCTGGTCTTGAAATTTTAAAACGTTTAGGTATAAAAGATATTCCTATTGTTTATGAACGATGGGTTAAGTACGTAAATGCATACGAAGCGAAAGCACGTATTTATTATAACTTTGATGATATTATTCATAATTTTAATGATAAAGTTGTCCAAGCAGTTGTTTCTTCTAAAAACAGAGAGCAATATGCAATTGATATGGCAGATAAAAATATATAGGACTGTTTTTCTGCAGTCGTTTTGCTCGAAGATACTAAAAAACATAAGCCAGATGCCCAACCTCTTTTGCATTGTGCCAATCTATTGGGTATTGATCCTAAAAAATGCCTATATATTGGAGATTCTTTGTCTGATTTTGAATCAGCTAAACGTGCAGAAATGGATTTTGCGGTTGCTTCATGGGGAAGATTAAAGCTAGCAGAGTTTAAGAATCCGACCTATATTCTTCAACATCCTAATGACTTATTAGCAATTATTTTATAGAATGATTTTTTTTTTTTTTTAAAATGATTAGTGAAATTGTATTTTCTATTACTAAGAAACCTAAAAAATATTCATAAATAAATTTATTAGGTTGAGTAATATATTGATTTATCAAATGAAAATTAAAAGAGCTTACTACTAGATTAGTTCATCTAGCAGTAAGCTTTTAGTTTAATTTATTTGAAAAAATCTACACTATTTAATTGGTGAAAAAGCAGGATATGTTTAAATAAAGTGACTCAATCAATAAAATAACCTCGTATTTCATCACTAATTTTAGGTAAATATTCATGACCATACTCAGGCAGGGTGAATAATTGTTTTTTTGAAACAATATTATTATAAGTAGCCATTTGCGTAATAGGTGGAACGATGGTGTCTTGCATTCCAACGACCCAACAAACCTCTGCTTTTATACGAGGAGCAAAATGTTGAATATCGACATACTCTAGCGTATCAAAAACTTTAGCTTCATGTTTGTGTAAAGGATCATGAAACTGGAACCAGTAAGGTATTTCTTCAAAAGCAGAGAGTTGAGCACCCAAAGAATAAGCCTTTCGGTAATCAGAAAGGAAAGGGTAAGAAACATAGACTCGATAAATCTCTGGGACAAGCCCTGCGCATGCTATCGCTAACGCACCACCTTGTGAGGCACCTTGAGCATAAATACGAGTTTCATCTACAAAATCCATTCCTTTTAAAATGCGAGCAACATGGGCAGTATCTAAAAAAACTTGTCTGAAATAAAGATTCTCTTTTCCATCTTCCATGCCGCGAATAATGAGACCTTTCATAGTTCCACCTGTTGTTTGTGTACGGTCTTGAGAAAGTCCACCTTGTCCTCTAGCATCTAATGCTAAAACAACGAACCCCTCTGCAACCCATCCAATTTTATCTTGGAAATCACCTGAATTGTCATGATAACCATGAAACTTTAACATTCCTTTTAATTTTTTTCCTTTTGTTTCTTTGGGAGTAACAAGTTGACAGTGGATAATAGCATTACCGACTCCTTTAAAAGTCAAATCATAAAAATTAGCTACTTTTGATGGAATATTGACTTTCTCTAAATCATAATCGAGAGATAGTGTCTCCATTTCTTGCAAACCAGCATCCCAAAATGCATCAAAATCAAGTGGTTTTATACCACTACCGTAATAGTTAATCCAATCTTCTTTTTTCATCTTATTTTTCCTCCAATCGTTTTAGTATTTCTAAATAAAAGCGAGTAGTATGATAAGGGCCTTTCCAAGCATCAGAAATATTATTGTTTTCATTGGCGTGCTTTTGCAGAGAGAATTGGGCAGAATCTTTTGAATTTATATAAGAATACCACTCACTCCCCGAGCGATGATCAACAAAATAGTACTGGATTAAATGAGATAAAGTCAACGCAGCTTTATAATACTCAGTATTACCTGATTTTTGGAAGGCGTTAAACAATCCAATAATTGCTTCTGCTTGTACCCACCAAATTTTTATATGATTGCCTTCTTGATCATCAGAATACGTAAGCATCCACCCTTTTTCATCCAAACCATGTTTAAAACAATAATCAGCTAATGAGGTAGTTATCTTACGGATATCGTGAGCTAACTTATTTTCAATAGGGCAACAACTTAAAGTCTCATCTAGTAACCAAGCAGTTTCAATATCATGTCCATAAGAAATACCTGTAGTAATAGATTCCCAATTATCATCAAATTCTTGTTGGCAGTATCCAGTAGAATGGAAAATATGATCAGCAAATAAACGCAGTAAATGGTGGATTTTTTTTAATAATTCTTCATTCGGCCAAACGGTATAAAGATTCGTATAGGCTTCTAATAAGTGTAAATGAGTATTGGTTGTATAGTTTACTTTGGGATTTTTTGAAGAGACTTGTGATAAAGATTTTTGTTTCCAAGTTTGGTCAAATTCTTCTTCATACCCTCCTGTAGTTGAATTGTAAGCATTTTTTTCAATTAGGTGAAAGAGTCTTTTTGCATATTCTAATGCATCGGAATCAGAGGTAATCTTACTGTATTCGCTCAACCCATAAAGAGCAAAGGATTGGGCATAGATGTGTTTGATGGTATTTATAGGTTCTCCTTTAGCAGTAACTAACCAGTATATTCCGCCATATTTTTTATCCCATAAATATTTTTTCAAAAAATCATACGCATGATCCGAAGCAACTTTGTATTCTTTATTTCCTAAAAGAGAATGACAGCTAGAAAAACTCCAAAGAAAGCGAGACATCATTACTCCGCTTTTAGGAGCGAGTTTGTCAGACTTCAAATTAATATCTAATTGGCCATAAAAGCCACCATTTATATTATCTTGCTGAGAAAGCCAAAAGGGGGCTATTTTTTCTATAAGTTGATTTTTTAAATTAGCTTTTATTTCCATTTATTTCCTCCTTAAAAAGAGTTGATTTATTTTAAACTAAGCGTTAAGTAATCAAGGTTTTTAACCATTTTTTACTCATCATGCGACGAAGGCCAAATATGGCACGAATAATTTCATGCGAATTAGCTACAAAGAATATACTCCAAAATGGCCAACCCAAAGACACGCAAAGAAAAGCTAATGGTATTCCCCATAACCAGACAGAAGCGGTATCAAGCCACATAACAAACGTTGTATCCCCGCCAACTCGTAATATTCCTACATTGTTAACATAATTTAGATTTTTGAAAGGCATTATGAAAATATAGGCTATTAAGACTTCATTTACTAACGATTCTACAGTAGTTGTAATAGAATAAAATTGTAAAATCATTGGCGAAAAGAAGAGTATTAAGCCACTAATAATGATAGAAAGAAAAATCGTCAAACGAATAAATTGTTTGCTATAAAAGAGCGCCTTCTCATACTTTTCACCACCTAATTGATTTCCAATCATGACACTTGAAGCATCACTTAAACCAGTGAAAATACAAACAAAAAGAAAAACAAGTGGGTCAATTAAAGAAATTGCAGCTGTTTGATCAGTCCCTATTTGCGTATAGAGCCAAAAGAAAATTAACTCGCCCATCGTCCAAGTGAGATGATTAATGATAGAAGGAATCGTTACTTTCCAATATTTTCGACTAACTTTTAATACTGGATTGCCTTCTTTTGAATTTGCTGAAAAAATTCCTTTCTTAACAAACAAAGAAAATAATAAAAGAGTTTGGAGAACCCTCGCTAATAAAGTGGCTACCGCTGCACCGCGAATACCGTATGATGGTAAACCAAAGGGACCAAAGATAAGAACCCAATTTAAAAGAGTGTTGGTTAAGAGAGTAACAATACTATAAAAAGTTGGTCGTTTCACTTCTCCAATCGTTTTTAAAGTAACACTAAATACCATAGATAAGGCAGTGAAGAGATAACTAATACTTATAATGCGTAAAAACGGTATGGCTTCAGCTATGACTAAAGTATCTTTAGAAAATAATTCAATTATTGTAGGAGTAAATAATAAAGTGAAAAAAGCAAAAATAAGTGAGAAAAGAGAAGAGATTTTTGTTACCATAATAAGTATTTGTTTGACACCATTACTATTTTTTTGACCCCAATATTGGGCAGAAAAAATAGTAGCGCCACTAGCAAACCCTTGTAAAATAACAACCATAAATTGAGTGAATTTATTAGAAATTCCTACAGCAGCAATAACTTCTACACCTAAACTACCTACCATGATGGAATCGATTATATTTAACCCAGATGTAATCATTAATTGAATAGTGATAGGTAAAGTAAATGACCACATTATTTTGTAAAAGAGACGTTTTTCTTTGCTCATAATTCCTCCTTTAGGATGCTAACTAGATAGTAATGCAAATAATCGATAATATTATACTTTACAAAAGGATTAAATTAAGGAATAATAAGTATACCGCATACAATATAAATATATACTTTAGATTTTAAAAGTCAATACCTAAAAGGAGGTAAAGATGGAATACATCAATGGAGTAACATTTGGTTATTTAAGTCAACGTGGTGAATGGGCGAAAGAAGAAGCGTTTGAATCTTTGCGATTATTAAAAAACCGCTGTGCAGCGACACACATCATCCTTGCAGTTGTCGTAGAGCAAGCATCCATTCATGCAACAAAAATTGATTGGCAAAATAAAAATGTCTTAGGTGATCAAGAAGTAAAAGATATGATTGCATATGCTCATAAAATAGGTCTCAAAGTTATTTTAAAGCCGATGGTAAATATAGCTGACGGTACTTGGCGTGCACATATTAATTTTTTTGAATATGACGTACCTTGTGAACCCAAATGGTCAGATTGGTTTATATCATATACAGAATTTATTACTCATTATGCAAAAATTGCACAAGATACAAAGTGTAGTTTATTTGTAATAGGTTGTGAATTAGTAAATAGCAATCGACGTGAAAAAGAGTGGCGTCAAGTTATAAAAGCTGTAAGAAATTCCTATAAAGGATTAATCACCTATAATTGTGATAAATACCAAGAAGACCGACTAACTTGGTGGGATGCATTGGACGTCATCTCTTCTTCAGGTTACTATCCCATAGACAAATGGGGACAAGAATTAGAGCGAATTGAAAAAATAGTTATGAAAGAACAAAAACCATTTTTTTTCTGTGAAGTTGGATGTGCTAGTCGAACGGGTTCAAAATGGCTACCTAATAATTGGGAATTACAAGGACATGTGGACCATTTGAGCCAAAAAGAATGGTACACAGAAATGTTTGAGCAAGCAGATAAACATGAATGGATAAGAGGCGTAGGTTTGTGGGATTGGAAAGCACAACTTTATTCAATTGAAAAAGCTGATGAGAATGATGACTATGCTCTATACGGCAAGCCTACGGAGGAAGTAGTTAAACAATACTTTGAAAAAAACAAAAAAATATTTAAAAGTATATACATTTAAAATTAAATGTGCTATTCTTTTGTTGTAAGCGGTCTCTAAAAAAATTAGGAGGAGATAAAATGAAAAGAAAATCTATTTTTAGTAAAGTTGGCTTAACAAGTTTAGCAATCGTATCAATTTTGACTTTAGCTGCATGTGGAGGTAAAGAATCAGACTCCAAAGCATCGGGTGATAAAGAAGGCAACGAAACAATCACTTTCATTAATCATAAAACAGACTGGGAATCAAATGGTAAATGGGATGAATACATCACCGAATTTAATAAAGATTATCCTAATATTAAAGTGGAGATCGAAACAATCCCAGATTATGCAGGGCAAATAAAAACAAGAATGAATACAGAACAATACGGGGATTTATTAATGATTCCTGGTGACATTGTACCTAAAGATTTCGAGTTATTCTTTGAACCTCTGGGAGAAACAAAAGAACTAGAAAAAACGTATATGGGACTAAATGATCGCTCGTTTGAAGGTGTTCAGTATGGTATTCCTACACAAATGAATGCAACAGGAATGGTTGTAAATATGCAAGTGTTTAAAGATGCGGGTATCAATGAGTTTCCTAAAACGCCAGAAGATTTTATAGTTGCTTTAGAAACGATTAAAAAAGAAACACCAGACGTAACGCCGTTATATACAAATTATGCTGCAGGTTGGACACTATCTAACTGGGACTTTTTACGTACAGGAGTTTCTGGTGATCCTGATGTAGCAATAAAATTAGCACAAGATACTGCACCATTTGAAAAAGGCGATACAATGTATACAATTTACGATACGTTGTATCAAGTAGCAAATAAGAACTTGATTGAAGCTGATCCAACGACAACTGATTGGGAACAGTCTAAAGTTGATATGGCAAATGGCAAAATTGGCGTTATGGTTTTAGGTAGTTGGGCTATACCGCAAATTCAAGAAATTGTTCCTGAGAATACAGAAAACATTACATTCCAAACATTCCCAGCAATAGCAAAAGATGGCAAGCAGTATATGGGAATTGCTGGAGATTACAACCTAGCTATTAATAAGAATAGCAAACATAAAGAATCTTCACGTACGTTTTTAGATTGGTTAATTAATGAATCAGACTATGCAATAGAAAACGGTGGCTTGTCAGCTGTAATAGGTGGAGAATATCCTACAGCACTACAAGCTAGTCAAGAAGCAGGTGTAGTTTTACTAGAAGAAAACCAAGCGCCTGAAGGAAAAGAATCGTTATTTCCTGAGGTAAACAATATGTCAGAATTGGGTATTGGCTCTACTGATTTAGAAAAACAACGCATCATTGATGCTGGAAAAGGAAATACAGATGAAAAGTTTGAAGATATCATGAAAGAATTTAATATACGTTGGGCTGAAGCAATTGAAACAGTAGGGAATAATTAATTTAGTATCGTGGCGTCTCTTTTAAATAGGGACGCTTTATTTATTAATGGAGGGATAAACTGTGCATAAAATAAAGTTAAGTCAAAAATCAGAGAAGAGATTAATCATTTTTCTATTTACCGTTATTCCACTTTCTTTGTTGCTATTATTTTCTTACTATCCTCTTATTAAAATGTTCCAATATAGTTTGACCGATTGGAACGGAATTAGACCTAATGCTAATTTTGTTGGAATAGAAAATTATCAAACGGTCCTAACAAATCCAAAATATTTTAGTGTTTTCAAAACAAGTTTATATTATTTTATTGCGACATTTTTTCAAATTGGTGTTGCACTAATGTTTGCAACGCTGCTATCGTTCAAAGTTAAATTTGCGAATTTTTGGAAAGGTGTTTTATTTTTTCCTTATCTATTAAATGGAGTAGCTATCGGTTTTATCTTTTTGTATTTTTATAAAGGTGGAGGAACATTAGATACGGTTTTATCATTTCTAGGATTAGATAGTCAAATTCGTCTTTGGTTAGGTGATCGTTCAATTAATAATATTTCTTTAGCTGCTACTGCTGTTTGGCGCTACACTGGTTTTAATTTCTTGATTTTTTTAGGAGCCATTCAATCTGTCAATCCTGAAGTATATGAAGCAGCCGACATTGATGGTGCTAGTCAGTTAGATAAGTTTCGTTATATTATTATTCCGAGTATAAGAAAAATTATTTTCTTGAATATTATTTTAGGAATTAGCGGTTCACTAAGTGCATTTGATATTCCTTATATTATGACAGGAGGTTCGAATGGAACAGCAACATTTGTCATACAAACTATTACAACAGCCTTTAAATACAATAAAACAGGTTTAGCTTCTGCAATGGGAATCATTCTCTTAGTGATTGTAGTTGCAGTTACGGTAATCCAACGTTTAGCTATACGGGAAGAGAGGTAGAAAATGGAAACATCAAGAGTAGGATATAAAGCAAATAAAAAAAAGAAGTCTTCTTTATCGTTTGGGAGTGTATTAAAATATATCATCCTTATTTTGGGAGCGATTGTGGCGCTTCTTCCAATATTAGTTGTTTTCATTGGTTCATTTAAGACTAACGAAGAATTCTTAACAACAGGTGTGTTGTCACTACCAGAAACGTTAGATTTCACTAACTATGCGACCGCATTTATTGATGGGCAAATGTTAACTGGATTTAAAAACACGTTATTTATTTTCACTGTTAGTATGCTCGGAAAATTAACATTAGGAGCCATGTTTGCCTATGCAATGAATCGATTTGATTTTAAATTAAAGAAAATAATCTTAATTTTATTGACAACTGCGATGCTTATTCCAGCGATAACAAGTCAAGTTGCTACTTTTCAAATTATTGAAGGGTTAGGATTATTTAATACGATATGGTCAGTGATTGTCTTGAACTTAGGTACTGATGTAATCGCACTTTATATCTTTATGCAATATTTGGATGAAATCCCTATTTCACTAGATGAATCAGCTATTTTAGATGGAGCGTCTTACTTTCAAGTTTTCGGAAAAATTATTTTACCTAACTTAAAAGCTCCAATTGTAACGATGCTTATTATTAGTGGAGTAGCTGTTTACAATGATTTTTACAATCCTTTTCTTTATATGCCAGGTCGAGAATTAAAAGTTATTTCAACTGCGCTTTTTGCATTCAAAGGTCCTTATGGAACCAATTGGCCAGTTATTCTAGCAGGAGTGATGATTGTTATCATACCCATTTTACTTGTGTTTCTTTCATTGCAAAAATATATTTATAACGGGATAGCTGGAGCAGTAAAATAATCGGTTTTAGAAAGGAAGAATGAAAAAAATGAAAAAGTCCCCAGTAATAATAAAATCTATTGAAATAGTATACCTATTTATTATCGGATCAGTACAGTACTGGGGAACCCTCATTCGTTCTGGTTTAATTTATGGATTTGTAGATGCAGCGCTGAGTGTATTGGTTTTTTTACAAGAGAATAACATGTATACCCCAACTAACCTAAATACTAAACAAAAGACCGGCGAGGGTATGCCATTTAAAAAAAGATTTTCATTTATATGGACTGGATTATTGAGTATATGTCTAGCTAATTATTTCTTTATTGAAATGGGCTCTTCACAGTATGTAGCTGGTCCTATGTTAGTGGCTAGTGTAACTTTGTTTTCTTTTTATCATGTTTTTTTGGTACTATCTATCAGCATTTATAGTAATAAAAAAGAAGTTCAAGATAAAAAATGGTTGTATGCTTATACAGTTGACTATATGATTCGAAAGCCTTTTAGAAGTTTATTTATCCTGCTACTTACATTGAGTATGATAGGAATGGCTTATTTCAATCTAATTGTATTTGTTTTTTTTGTTCCAAGTTTTTTCTGGCTATTTGTTCAAAAAGGATTACAAGTAAAGTAAACGTTATGGAAGAAATCAGAAAATCAACTAAAACAATAATTGATTGAAGATAAAGATTGAGCAATTGAAATCTATGTTAGGTAAAAATATTTACTAGCCAAATTAAGGATATACTTACAAAATGATAGTTATCATTTAAAAATAAAATAGATTATAGTTAGGATGAAAAGATATGAATATTACATTTCCCGAAAATTTTTGGTGGGGAGCGGCCACTTCAGGACCACAAAGTGAAGGTCGTTTCAATAAAAAACAGGCTAACGTATTTGATTATTGGTATGAAATAGAACCTGAAGCTTTTTATGAACAGGTAGGACCAGATACAGCTTCTAACTTTTACAATAGTTATAAAAAAGATATCTCAATGATGAAAGAAATTGGATTAAATTCTTTTCGTACTTCCATTCAATGGTCTCGATTAATAGATGATTTTGAAGAAGGAACAGTTAATGAAGATGGAGTTCGCTTTTATAATGCGGTTATCGATGAATGCATTGCACAAGGTATTCGACCAGTTATAAATTTAGTCCATTTTGATCTTCCAGCAGTTTTACAAGAACAGTATGGGGGATGGGAATCAAAACATGTAGTAGATTTATATGTAAAATTTGCAACTCAGTGTTTTCAATTATTTGGTGATCGCGTTTCAGACTGGTTTACATTTAATGAACCCCTAGTTATCGTTGATGGCGCCTATTTGTATCAATTTCATTATCCAAATCTTGTCGATGGAAAAAAGGCAGTTCAAGTTGCTTATAATCTAACTCTCGCTTCAGCTAAGGCAATTGCTGCTTATCGTAGAGTAAACAAGAATAAAGAAGGTAAGATAGGGACGATATTGAATTTAACTCCTTCGTACCCGGCAACACAATCACCTGAAGATCAATCAGCCGCACATTTTGCTAACCTTTGGATGAATGATATGTTTTTGGATGCCGCTGTAAAGGGATCATTTCCAAAAGACTTAGTAGAGATATTGAAGAAAGATAATGTGTTATGGGACTCAACTGAAGAAGAGACTAATATTATTAATACCAATAGAATTGACGTTTTAGGAGTTAACTTCTATCATCCTCACAGAGTGAAACAGCCGAGTATCTCTTCTGATAGCTTAGCAGTAAATTGGATGCCAAATAAATATTTTGATAATTATGACATGCCGGGTCGTCGTATGAATGTAGATAAAGGCTGGGAAATTTACCCACAAGCACTTTATGATATTGCTCTGAATATTCGTGATAATTATGATAATATTCCTTGGTTTGTATCAGAAAATGGTATGGGAGTATCTAAGGAAGAACGATACTTGAATGCGGATGGTGTAATAGAAGATGATTACCGCATTCAATTTATTCAAGAGCATCTTTATTGGGTTGCTAAGGGGATAAGTGAAGGCTCGAACTGTTTTGGGTATCACTTATGGACACCAATCGATTGTTGGTCATGGAAAAATGCTTATCGTAATCGGTATGGATTGATTTCAAATAATATTCATACTCAAGTAAAAACGATTAAAAAGTCTGGGTATTGGTTTAAAAATGTTGCTGAAGAAAATAAATTTATTATGCCGGATGATCTAATTTAAAGTAAATGTAAATTTAAAAATCAAATAAACCATTAGAACTAGCAGCGGTTGAAATAAAGGTTGTTAAGGAATGAGCAGTTCGTTATACTAAATGTATAGACTTTCTTATACGAAAAGATAGCAATAAATAATAGTATAAAAAGGAATCTAATGTAGCGAGAAGGGCAGCGATGAAAGTATGCAAAAATATATCATCATTTCTAACGATATCCGTAATAAAATATCAAAGGGCGAGTACGTTGCTAACCAACAACTTCCTTTTGAAAAGGACCTGTGTATAGAATATGGTTCAAGTAAGATGACAATTAAAAAAGCAGTGGATATTTTAGTTGCAGAGGGACTTATAATTAAGAGAAGAGGATCAGGAACATTTATTAAGGATTTAAGTCCTGAGGAAATTGAGCGTGTCGTTATGGGTAATCAAATCCGGGGAACAACAGCTCTTAATCCTGGTAAAAAGGTAACGAGTAAAATTTTAAACTTCTCTATTGTAAAAGTACCAGAACAAACTGCTAAAAAATTGAATGTCTCACCGGATACTTTTGTTTATGATGTTTATCGTGTTCGTTATATTGATGGTAATCCTGTAGTAATAGAAAAAATGTACATGCCTATTGAACTGATTCCTGGTATCAAGGAAAAAAACATCAAAGGTTCAATTTATGAATATATTGAGAATATCTTACATCTAAATATTCAAAGTGCCCACAGAACTGTTTCCACTCGAAAAGCGACAGATTTTGAAGCGAAAGAATTAGGTCTTGAAAAAGGTGATCCAGTTGCAATAGCTGAACAGGTAGGCTATTTGGATACAGGCGCCTCTTTTGAATACTCAGTATCTGTGCATCGTTACGATAAATTCTCAGTTGATATCATTATGACTCGAACTTAAAAAAATAGTAGTAACTAAAAAATTCAAAAAGAATTTTTACTAAGGGTTAAAAATGGAATTAGCTTCTATTTTTAACTTTTTTTCTATAATTAATTCAAATAGTAAGCAATAGCTTGATAAAAAAATGAAGTTCATCAACTGATTAAAATGAAAGTGATATAAATAAAGTAAGATTATTTTAAATGAAGGAGAACAAATAAAATGGGAATAGTAGTATTTGATATTGGCGGTTCTGCAGTGAAATTTGGGTTATGGAGCGAAGATGAATTAATAGGTAAAGGATCTTTTAAAACACCAAAAAGTTGGGAAAACATGAAAGAAAAAATGTTGACAACTTATCTTGACTTTACAAAAGAGTATCCAATTTCAGGTGTAGCCATCAGTACTCCCGGATCAGTTAATGAGACAAAAGGGATGATTGGAGGAATTAGCGCAGTTTCTTATTTACATCATTTTCCTATAAAAAAAGAATGGGAAGCCATGTTTGAGGTTCCTGTATCGATGGAAAATGATGCTAATTGTGCTGCATTAGCTGAAGTTTGGCTTGGCGTAGCAAAAGAGATTCAAAATGCTTTATTTCTGGTGATTGGTTCGGGTATCGGAGGAGCAGTAATCACTAACCGGAAATTAAATAAAGGTACGAATCTATTTGGTGGAGAGTTTGGCTATATGCTCTTAGACAAGACACATACATTGAGTGAACTAGGAAGTCCAGTTCAAGTTGCAGAGCGTTATGGAAAAGAAATTGGATTAGCAGATAGTGTAGATGGAAAATATCTTTTTGAACAAGCTGATTTAGGAGAACCTATTGCATTAAAATATATGGAAAGTCTTATCGATGCTTTATCACGAGGTATTTATAATCTATCTGTTAGTTTTAATCCAGATATGATTATTATTGGCGGTGGAATATCTGTACGCAAAGATTTTATTGCACGTTTAGCTGAGCAAACTGCTTATTACCAAGAACGACAAAATGCAACAGACATGGATGTCACTGTTCGAGCATGTGCATTCCACAATGATGCTAATCTTATTGGTGCGGTAGCTCATTTTGAACAATCGCTACATAGTTAATTTGCTAAAGATAAATTCTTGAGGAGTTGTAAGTAAAATATTGTTTATATTAACCTCATAAGTGATATGATTTAAGTTAGAAATAAGAATAAAATAGTAACGGGAGTGAGGACGATGACTAATTCAATACTTGAAAACTGCACATTTCTATCTAGCGATAAGACTAAAATCATGGTATATAAATGGATACCAATTAATCAAGAGCCAAAAGGAGTAGTCCAGATTTCTCATGGGATGGCTGAAACAGCAGCTAGATATGAAAGATTTGCTAAAGCATTAAATGAGAAAGGCTTTATTGTCTATGCCCATGATCACAGAGGACATGGTAAAACAGCTACAAGTATCGATGAATTAGGTTATTTAGGAGAACAAGGTAGTTTTAAGTTATTAGTCGAGGATCTAGCAGCCCTATCAGATAGAATAAAAAAAGACAATCCAAGTTTACCTCTTTACTTATTTAGCCATAGTATGGGCTCGTTCGCTGCTCAACGCTATATTATGAACTACCCAGATAAAATTAATGGACTTATTCTATCTGGTTCTAACGGAGAACAAGGTTTAACTTTGAAGCTAGGGGAATGGGTTGTTAAGTTAGTGATGGCAGTTAAAGGTAGAAAGGCTAAATCTGAATGTGTAGACTCGTTAATTTTTGGCGGTTTTAATAAGAAATTCCATCCCAAGAAGACAGGGTATGAATGGCTAACGAGAGATGTGGATGAATTAGCTAAATACGTAAATGATCCGTACTGTGGAACATTATTTCCAATCAGCTTCTATGATGAGTTGATAGAAAACTTAAAGTATATCGAAGATAAAGAGAACATCAAAAAGATCCCCACAAATGTACCACTAATCATTTTATCAGGAGCACAAGATCCGGTTGGTGATTTTGGTAAAGGTGTAAAAAAACTGTATAAGAGGTATGAAGTATGTGGGGTTAAAGATTTAGAGATGAAACTTTACGAAGGAGCGAGGCATGAGATTTTAAATGAAACCAATAGAGATGAGGTAACAAAAGACATTATTAAGTGGTTAGAAAAGAGGATAAGGTAAAAAATATAAAACACACAGAAACTAGTTTTATCTAGTTCGTGTGTGTTTTTTTATTACTGGTAAAATAGTAGAGTGGGTTAGCGAGCTCCACCGCCGCCACCGCCACCAGCACCGCCACCGCCACCAGATGAAGTCGATCCACCCATTCCAGCTGCAGCAGATGAAGCGGTTGAATGGAATCCACCACTTTCTAATCCACTAGACCAATCATTTCTAAAACCTGTCATGCCTTGCCAATACAAGGGTTGATACATGTAATTACCGTCATCGTAGTCATAATATTGACTGGGAGTGATTCCTTTGAACTCTTTTGTTATTTCTGCACTTCTAAAGTATAAGATATTCCAGAATAAAAGCTCTCTGAAAGTAAAAGGAGTCTGTTTTCCTTTAAATTCTTCTAGTTTAATTTCTTCTAAATAATTGTCAAATTGGATTAAACGATCAACTAACTTATCCCCCTCAACACTAGCAATAGCTACTTCTTGAGTGGTATTCCAGACGTTAATTTCTTTAAATGAAAGGAGACCTTCTTTTTCTAAATATTTTTTCGAATAGTCAATTAAATAATTAGCTAGTTTTTCTACTTCCTTAGCGTGTTTTTTTGCCCAAGTAGTCATATCCTTATCTTTGATAAAGCCCTCACGATTAGCCGCATCGACTAACATCAACCATAGACCAGTCTCATAAGATTCGCCAGAGCCATTTTCTAATTCGTTAATAAAATGACCAAAAGACTGAGGGTAACGAGCACGTTCCTCCTCATAATAAAAGATTTCTATTTCTGTATTAAACGTATCACCAAAAAAGGAGTTTTTTTGATCTACGTGGATAGCAATTTTTTCTTGTGCAGACCATTCTAATAGATAGGCTGAGAAGTAATCTTCAAAATAGCCTTTATTGTAATCTTGCAACAAATAAGCAAGCCCAGCAAAATCTTTGCCTTTATATGGAATCTCTTTTAAGATAATCCCTTTGTTGGCTTTTATTCTTTTTGGTCCGGAACGCATTTCTCCAACTTCTTTTTTAGCTTTTTTCACTTTTCGATAATAAATGACACTTAGACTAATCCCACCAATGATAACGATGAGTATTACTAGTGCAACAATAATAAAAACGGTATCAGAAATCGTCTCGTCATTGTAAGCAGAGCCTTCAGTCGCCATTTCCAATTGTTCTTTTAACGTTTGATCGACAGTAACTTGCGTATTAAATTGCTTTTGTGGGAATTGAAGCAAAACAGTGACTTTGTTGCTGCTATCAACCTCTTCATCCGCTTGCCAAACAACAGTCTGCCCTTTTAGTTGAAGATCGCCTTCAAAGCCAAAGCCCCATAAGCGCACGGACTCCTTTGTAAAAGGGTCAAATCCAGTCAGTTTAACGGTTAAATTTTCTGCTGGAATATCAGAAAAAGTATCAAAATTCCATAATAAAGCTTGCCCATCTTCTAATTCACGAACCAAGTTTGATAAGGTATAAGAGACAACGTAATCATTTTTACCGTATTCACCGATTCCCCAGATGAGTTCCAATCCAGTACCCGTTTCTGCAGTCCCATAGCGGTTAGCTTTTTCTGCTAATGAGGCATCGCCATCCCATGTTTTCGACTCGTTAAACCCAGTTACTGAGAAATCGA
>JAGQHW010000270.1 GCA_020431645.1 Carnobacterium sp.
ATTTATTTTATCTGATCTTAAATAAGATATAGTCAATCCAACTTAAAGTTGTAACAGCAGACATTGCTGAATAAATGATTTAGATCATTCTCACCCCAGCCCTGCCTGAGCTTTTTTACCTCAGCCCATTTGTGTTCAATAGGATTTAGATCAGGACTGTAAGGCGGTAGCCAGAGTATACGGTGACCGTGTCGGTTTAATAGCTTTTTGATACGTTTGTTCTTATGAAATCTGGCATTGTCCATGACGATGACACATTTGTGACCAAGCTTTGGAATAACGTTATATAGTTAAGTCTTTATAAAATCGATACAGCCCATATCATGAAACAGTTTAGGTAGATTATTCTCCATCCATCCTTGGCGTAGAAACTTAGCCTGTGCCCATTTTTTCTCGATAGGGTTTAGATCAGGGCTGTATCGATTTTATAAAGACTTAACTATATGTTATCTATCAGCCCACTTTAGAACTGACTTTTAGACTAAACCTAGAAACAATACAAATAAAAAAGTTAAGTAATGCATAAGGATTAGATTATGATTGCTAATGTATTTAATTCCATCGCAGACTCCTTCTTTAATTTTTTACTAGCCATTATTTGCGTACTCATGTTATTGGCACCACTGTATAAATGGAAGTCTCGTCCTAACAAGGCGCTCACCAAAAGAATAATAATAGCAATTTTTTTAATTC
>JAGQHW010000271.1 GCA_020431645.1 Carnobacterium sp.
GATTGCTCTTTGGTTAAAAAAATCAGAGTTTTTAACTTTTATAGTATCTTTTTCATCAATTTTAAACAGCTCGTATTTATAAGAATAGCGACCTTTATAATCTGCAATTCCAGTTGATTTAAAAAAGTGATTTTTAAATTCACAAGTTTTTAGAATGATGTCTTCTGAATATTCAGGATCTTTTTCAGTCGATTCGTTACAGACTATTTTCAAATCCGTTTCTTGAGCTTTCATTTTACAGGAAAAATTCAAAATAAGAGTCAAAATTATTAATACGTATTTCATTTTCTCAACTTGTGCACAACGTGTTTGGCTATGATTTCGGCGTGGATAAATCCGCAGGATTTGTCCGCAGAGAAATCAGATTGTTAAAAGTAAGAAAAGTTCGTTAGATTAACCATCAAGCCACGCTGAATTATAGCCGGTGTTGTAGCACGTTTTTTTTAGTCAATTATTTTGTCAAATGTTTTATAAATAAATTCAGTCGACAAAGAGTCCTCTCGGATTTCAAATTTTAAATTTGTGAATTCAGCACCTCTATATGAAACTCCCTTTTTTTCTCTGACATTTTCAAGTTTAGTCCAGTTATTCACTCTCAAGTTAAGTATTGCACATAATCCGTTTCCTTGTATATGAAAGTATAAGTATTCTTTTCCATCTTTTTCATCATACTTTTGTAACCAATAGGT
>JAGQHW010000272.1 GCA_020431645.1 Carnobacterium sp.
CATTGGTAGCCGTTGCATTGACCGTTATAACTGGCAAGCCAAAGATAGAACCAATGTCATTGGTGCGCTCTATGGCAAAATGCTGTTTGCACTCGATTGCTTAAAGACCAACATCAATAAAGAGGTTTTCTATCACTGGTGCAAGTTCACGCTGATACCAAAGCTTAAGAAAAAATGTGTGATTGTCATGGATAACGCTGCCTTTCATAAAAATAAGCGTATTCAAAAACTACTGAATAGACATGGCCATCGTATTCTATGGCTACCACCCTACAGCCCTGATCTGAACCCTATCGAGAAGAAGTGGGCTCAAGTGAAGTTTCTACGCCAAGGCTGGATGGAAAATGACTTATCTAAATTATTTTATGATATTCATCCAAAACATAACTCTTTTGTAGTGCAGTGACTATACACGATAGTCAGCATTAACATAACGCTCACTCTACAATTTCTATCGCTGTACCAACCTTAACTGCCGCCATAATCTCATCCATCTCATTATCAGTGACCGCAATGCAACCATCGGTCCAATCACGTTGTTGGTTAATCCACGCTAGATGACCGAAGCCGTTCATCTGCCCATGAATCATAATATCGCCACCAGGATGGACGCCGCGTGATCGTGCCCGAGCTTTGTCCGCAGCATTGGGGTAGCTTATATGGATGGAGCGATGGGCAATAGAGTTC
>JAGQHW010000273.1 GCA_020431645.1 Carnobacterium sp.
ATTTACAGGTTCATCGGAAAGCCTAGACGAAGCAGGTATGTCTTCCGCTATTACACAAGAATTGTCAAAACCTATTTATCTAAATAGTTTTTCGTTTGGTGTACGGTTTAATAGCGACATAAAAATTGATCCTCACTTTTCTAAATATTTATTTCGTAGCCATTTTATGCGTAAGGAAATCATAAAGACTGCAAGTGGTGTTACACGGTTTAATATATCTAAAGCAAGATTTAAAAAAATCCAAATCCCCATTCCGCCCCTCAATATCCAAGCCGAAATAGTCCGAATTTTAGACACATTTACAGAGCTTACCGCAGAGCTTACCGCAGAGCTTACCGCAGAGCTTGTAGCACGGCAGCAGCAATATTCCTACTATCGTGGTCAGTTATTAACTTTTGAAGAAGGCGAGGTTGACTGGAAAGCCTTAGGAAGTCTGGCAGAAAATCTTGATTCTAAACGCAAGCCTATCACCAGTGGATTGAGAGAGTCAGGTAGCATTCCATATTACGGGGCATCGGGCATTGTTGATT
This sequence comes from Carnobacterium sp., assembly GCA_020431645.1. GTDB lineage: Bacteria > Bacillota > Bacilli > Lactobacillales > Carnobacteriaceae > Carnobacterium_A. Next base: position 531 of record JAGQHW010000273.1, read on the forward strand.
ATGTCAAAGACTATATTTTTGATGGTGATTACTTATTGATTTCTGAAGATGGTGCAAATCTAACAGCAAGAAATACCCCGATAGCATTTAGTATTAGTGGGAAAAACTGGGTAAATAACCATGCGCACGTACTCAAGT
>JAGQHW010000274.1 GCA_020431645.1 Carnobacterium sp.
GTGCATGATCCAAGCAAAACATGCGACCAACATGCCGAACCACATCGTTACCGGTGATGAATATCGTAAAACAAGCTTGTGGCGCTTAGTAGACATGATAGGGTCATCGTATTACCAGCATGCTGATAATGCATAGGTAACATTTATAAGTAAGGAGGTGTGCTAACTTAAAACATCAGTTTAAAAGATCTTAGAAAGAATACTTAACAAAATAGATATTATCGTTAACAATGCCATTCTAAGACAATGGGTATATCCTTTACAAGCTTCAAGTTTGTATTGTTTTTATAGCGATTGTATTAGTCAACTATAGTCAGTTTAATATAAAATCGATACAGCCCATATCATGAAATAGTTTAGGCAGATTGTTCTCCAACCAGCCTTGGCGTAGAAACTTTACTTGTGCCCATTTCTTTTCAATAGGGTTCAAATCAGGGCTATACGGTGGCAGCCATAGAATACGATGACCATGCCTGTTCAGTAGCTTTTGCACGCGTTTATGAAAGCTTGTCACTCGAGCACAGCTCTCGCCTTGCGCTCGGGCAAAGCAGTGCTTTGCTTTCTCCTCGCTCATATCCATTACGATTACGCATTTGGTTTTTAGGCTCGGTATTAGCGTGTACTTGCACCAGTTATAGAATACATCTCCA
>JAGQHW010000275.1 GCA_020431645.1 Carnobacterium sp.
TATTTAAGTCTAAGCCTAGATACGTATCTTGCAATATATTAGATAAGGCATGAACTTCCTTAATAACCTCTGACGCAGGTACTCTATCACCTTGGTAGTCGTCCACAGATAAAAAAATATCTACAATTTTAGGAATATCTTTTTCACGGTTTCTTTCAAATAGATATAAGGCTGCTGCTTCTCTTATAGCAAAGATTATGCTTTTATCGGTACTGTATTCAATTTCTATCATATTTAAACTCGATTAATATTAGCTATTACTTATCTTGGATAACTTTTAAATAAGTAGAATAAAACGAACTACAGTCAGTTTAATATAAAATCGATACAGCCCATATTATGAAACAGTTTAGGAAGATTATTCTCCATCCATCCTTGGCGTAGAAATTTTGCCTCTGCCCATTTGTTTTCCCACTCGAGCACAGCTCTCGTATTGCGCTCGGGCAAAGCAGTGCCTTGCTTTATCCTTGCTCAAATCCATGACGATCACGCATTTGGTTTTAAGGCTTGGAATGAGTGTGCATTTACACCAGTGGTAGAATATATTGCTGTTAATATTCTGCTCAAAGCAATCTAGGGCAAACAGCATCTTGCCATAAAGAGCACCGATGATATTAGTACGTTTTTTGG
>JAGQHW010000276.1 GCA_020431645.1 Carnobacterium sp.
TTTGATATGCGCCCTGCGGCGATAGAAGAACGTCTAAAGTTGAGAAACCCTATCTATTTGGAAACGGCTGCTTATGGACATATGGGCAAAGAACCTCAAAAGGTGAAAAAAGTATATGAAAGTCCATATAGCGGAAGAGTAGAAATGGAAGTAGAACTTTTTACATGGGAGAAACTGGATTATGTAGATAAGATCAAAACGGCTTTTGGATTGTAAAAATTCTAAGATAATTATGTCATTGCGAAGCATCCTGAGAACTCAAGATTGCTGAAGCAATCTTTTTAATTGACACTCCTATTTGAAAGATTACTTCTCCCGAGTACTCAGGATCGTAATGACGTATTAATATAAATATGACACCTACTACACTTACATCTTTAGCAGAATTTGAACAATTGAAGCAAACGCAATCTGCTTTTGTACTCTATATTACGGATGGAACTTGCAATGTTGGCGAAAATGTAGGTCCAAAGTTAGAAAAACTAGTTGCCGAACAATTCCCAAAAATGGAGTTATATTATGTGTATACAAGTCTTACACCTGAAATTGCTGCGCAACTCTCCGTTTTTGTTATACCAACTGTTTTAGTCTTTTTTGACGGTAAACTCACCATACAAAAAAG
>JAGQHW010000277.1 GCA_020431645.1 Carnobacterium sp.
GATTTATTAATTGCGACAACTTCAGAAAATGACGAAGATGTGCTGAAATCTATAGCATGGCTTGGTGAAAAAGTTGCTATTTCCGGCGATATGATGCTATTTAGACATGGTCAAAATGTAAAATATTTAGCATATTATTTTCAGACAGATGATTTTCAAAAACAAAAAATTAAGTTTATTACTGGAGCGAAAGTTCGAAGGGTTTCTAGAGATAGTCTTTCCAAAATGACAGTTTCACTTCCTTCATTAGAAGTCCAAGCCGAAATTGTACGGGTTTTAGACGCATTTACAGAGCTTACCGCAGAGCTTACCGCACAGCTTACCGCAGAGCTTGTAGCACGCAAGCAGCAATATACCTACTATCGTGATCAGCTCTTAACGTTTGAAGAAAGCAAGGTTGAGTGGAAAAAGCTAGAAGATGTATGTGAAAAGATTTCTTCAGGTAAAAATAAATTTAAATCTGAGTTAGGGCTTTATCCTGTCTTTGGTTCAACAGGAATCATTGGAAGAACAGATGCTAAGGTTTATTCAAAAGAACAGATATTAGTAGCTAGAGTTGGTGCTAATGCTGGACGTGTAAATATAGCAAAAGGCGAATATGATGTTTCAGATAATACGCTG
>JAGQHW010000278.1 GCA_020431645.1 Carnobacterium sp.
AAAAGAGCTGCGTGCCAAGCTTGATGAATACGTCATTGGACAAGACGCTGCTAAAAAAGCACTAGCAGTTGCCGTCTATAACCATTATAAGCGTCTAAAAGTTAGCCAAACCTTAGCCAATGACAGCAAAAAAGCGAAGATTGGCGCTGACGATGCCATGGTTGAATTGGCTAAGAGCAATATCTTGCTGATTGGCCCAACGGGTTCTGGTAAGACTTTGCTGGCGCAAACCTTGGCGCGTCTACTGGATGTGCCTTTTGCCATGGCCGATGCCACGACGTTAACGGAAGCGGGTTACGTTGGTGAAGACGTTGAGAACATTGTACAAAAGCTCTTGCAAGCGTCGGATTACGATGTCAGTAAAGCAGAGCAAGGTATTATCTATATCGATGAGATTGATAAAATCAGTAAAAAAGGCGACAACCCGTCTATCACGCGTGATGTGTCAGGCGAAGGCGTACAGCAAGCGTTGCTAAAGCTTATCGAAGGTACGGTCGCTGCCATTCCGCCGCACGGTGGCCGTAAGCATCCTCAACAGGAGCTGATCCAAGTTGATACGAGTAACATCTTAATCATCGTCGGTGGGGCATTTGCAGGTCTTGATGCGGTTATTCAGCAG
>JAGQHW010000279.1 GCA_020431645.1 Carnobacterium sp.
TAACGCTTTAATCATAAAAAATCTTGAAAAGGCAAGTATTAAGACAACGGAGTTTAAGGATAAGAAATTTTTTAACGCAGGTAAAAACGACTATCTTGGTACTTTGTTAAATATAGGGTTCTCAGATACTGACCCAGATGATTTGATATTTAAGCATATCGATAAGAGCAGTTATGAGTCTTACCTACAATCTTCCAAAAAAATAATTGATCTTAAAAAGAAAATTGTTAATGCTCGTAAAGAATTTATTAAAGCAATTATAGTTAAGTCTTTATAAAATCGATACAGCCCATATCATGAAACAGTTTAGGTAGATTATTCTCCATCCATCCTTGGCGTAGAAACTTAGCCTGTGCCCATTTTTTCTCGATAGGGTTTAGATCAGGGCTGTACGGCGGCAGCCAAAGAATACGATGACCATGTCTATTAAGTAGCTTTTGAATACGCTTACTCTTATGAAATCGAGCATTATCCATGACAATCACGCATTTAGTTTTAAGACTTGGGATTAGCGTGTATTTGCACCAGTCATAAAATATATTGCTATTGATATTGTGTTCAAAGTAATCAAGCGCAAATAGCATTTTTTCATAGAGAGCTCCGATGACATTAGT
>JAGQHW010000027.1 GCA_020431645.1 Carnobacterium sp.
GTTTTTATGAATGAATGCTAAAAAAAACAACCTCTAAAATTTCAGGTTGTTTTTCTTATATAAAGACTTTTTTTATTTCGTATAAGCACTATATTTCCCAGTTATTGGATCCATTTTCATTAATATTTTTGTTGAAATATCGTATTTGAACAGACCTACCATATTTGAAATTTCTACTTCATCCACTTTATGAGCATGACGAATTTCGATTTGATAGGTAGTTTTATCCTCTTTTGAACTATAAAATTGATTATCTTTAGCAGATATACCTGTTATCGCTATAACTTTTTCTAGTACCATGATGCGTTCTTCTTCAAGAGAAATGACCGGCGCTTTTTCTAAAATTATTGAGCTACTTGAAGACACTGAGCTGCTACTTGTATTTTCTGATGAGAAGGTTGCTGAACTTTCAGTCGCTTCCTTTTCAACTAACCAAGTTTTAATCTCCTGATCACTAGCAGTTTTAATGTCTTTACCTGTTGTTTGCTTAAATTCAGTTGCGGCTAAATTAGAAACTCTTTCGGTCTTATAAGCCGATTCTTCCAGAATTTCTGATGTTTTATCTGTTTTCACTTTATCTGCTTGAGCAGTATTAATTTTTGTTTTTAATTCTGTTACTTGAGTTTCTAGTTTAGGGTAATCCGTTAAATCATTTTCTAATACTAGTTCAATCGTACCAGCTGCTTCATCCAACTTGCCACTTTCAAATTGAACTAAGCTAGTTTCATAGTTTGTCCGGTAACCATCTTCAGTAGACTCTACTAGATTTGATGAGTCTATTTCTATGAGTTCACTAGAATTCGTTGATGACTCTATTGAAGTGTTATTTGCTGCTTCATCACAAGCCGTTAAGACAAATAAAGCTGTTGTTACTATAAGTAAACCTGCCAATTTTCTAACCATCTTTGCTTCCTCCTTTAGATATCTTTTTCTTTATTATACCCTAAATCTGCTATCTTACTAATGCTTTATGTGAGGTTTGTATAACTTCTCTATTTCAATTATACTTAAAAAAGTTAAATGGAAGGATGTTCTGTATGAGAAACTTTATAAATGATTTTAAAAAATTTGCTTTTAGAGGAAATGTACTAGACTTAGCCGTCGGTGTTGTCATAGGTGCTGCTTTTACATCCATTGTTTCTTCTTTAGTAGAAGATATCATCATGCCGTTAGTCGGTATGCTAACTGGTGGCCATGATATTTCAGCTTTATCTATTAACATAGGTACAGCTAAGTTAGCCTACGGTTCTTTCTTACAAGCTATTCTTAACTTCTTAATTATTGCACTCGCTGTTTTCATTTTCATAAAACTAATTAATCGTGCTGCAACTAAATTTAAAAAGGAAGAAGAAATTGAAAAACCAAAAATTGAAATTCCAGCTGCCGAACAATATTTAAAAGATATTCGTGATTTATTAACTAAAGAAACTCCCCCTATTGATTTACCTTAGACAAAAAAAACTCTCCGAAAGACTTTCTTTCAGAGAGGTTTTTCTTAGTCTACTTGATAATCAGGATTTTGATAATTTTCTTTTTTCAATCCTTTAATACTCATCATAATAACAAAACTAAACAGATACAATGCAGACAAAAATAGCATCACAGCTAGTAAATTATATTTATCTAAAATAATTCCGATAGCTACAGAAGAAAAGCCTCCTACTGCACGTCCAACATTCAATATAACATTATTTGCTGTTGAACGAATATGAGTTGGATAAAGTCTTCCTACAATTGCTCCGTAGCCTGCGAACATCCCATTAGCAAAGAAACCAACAATTGCTCCACCTAACAATAGCGTCCACTCACTCGTAGCTGTTACGAACAGAAATACTGAGGCTGCAGAAGCTAATAAAAATAATCCATAAGCTGTTCTAGCACCTAACTTGTCTAAAAGTCTGCCAAACAATAGCATCCCAATACTCATTCCAATGATAGTAGAAATCATCCAAATAGATGAACCAGATACAGATAAGCCTAAGTTTTTTTGCAAAATAGAAGGCAGCCAGTTCATTAATCCAAAGTAGCCAGCAATTTGGACAGTCGCCATTAACATTAACGAAATAGTCATTCTTGTTAGTTTTGGTGTTTTAAATAATTCATTAATTGAGATGGAAGGACCATCCTTTTTTAGTTTTGTTTGTTTCCATTCATCCGTTTCATCCAGATGTTTACGAACAAGAATGGCCATAATGACCGGAAATAATCCAAACAAGAATAATGTATTCCAGCCTAATGTTGGAATAATAATTGCTGCAAGGATAGCAGCTAAGATTGAACCCATTTGACCAGAGATTGTTACAATAGATGTCATTGCCCCCATTTTTTTCCTAGAGAAAACTTCAGCGACTAATGCCATACCTATTCCGTATTCTCCTCCAGCCCCTACACCTGCTAAAAATCGGAAAATATAAATCAAGTAAATATTGGTTGCAAAGTACATAGCTGCTGTCGCAAAAGCAAAGATATAAACCGTATAACTGAACATTTTTATTCGACCCTTTTTATCTGCTAACACACCAAATAAAACGCCCCCTAATAACATCCCTAGATTTGTTATCGTAGAGATTAGTCCTGCTGCCGCACTCGTTAGCTGCAATTGAGCGGTAATCGAAGAGAGTGAAAAGGATAAAAACATAATATCCATATTCTCTAATCCGTATCCTACTGCTGATGAAGCTAATACTTTCTTTTGGTAGCCTGACATAGTTTGATTACTAGTTGCCGTTTGTTGTTTCATATTTTATTTTCCTCCTAAAACGAATGATCTCGGTCATTCATTATTTTATGACATTAATACTAGTATACAAAGTATCTTGTCTTTGAGCAACTCTTTTTTAAGTTGTATTTTCAAAACAGCATCTAGACAAAAGTCTTAATGCTTTTTTTATTAAATACTATGGAAGATAGCATAAATTTCTTGTTTTTTACTTTCTCTTACTTTAGCAACTAATTTAATAGCTTCCTTACTTGAAATCTCTTTTTCTTCCATTAAAAGATTCACGTGTTCGATTACTGATAAATTTTCCCACGATGTATCTGGCTTTGCCATCAACGAGGCTTCACTATTTCCTTCGATAATTAAACAAAATTCTCCTCTAATTTCCGAATTTTCAGCCCATTCTACCATTTCTTGAGTTGTTCCACGAATAAATTCTTCGTATCGCTTAGTTAATTCGCGGCAACAAACTAATTTTCTATCCGGACCAAAGACCGTTACCATATTTTTCAATACTTCTTTTAATCTATGCGGAGATTCATATAAAATAAGTGTTTCCGGTCTACAATTCAATTCCTTTAATTCATCTAGTTGTTCCTTCTTCTTTCGTTTCAAAAATCCATAAAAGTAAAATCGTTGTGGTGCAATTCCTGATGCTATCAAAGCTGTTAATCCAGCACTTGCTCCTGGCAATGGGACTACGGGTATATCGGCATCAATACAGGCAACCACTAATTCGTGTCCAGGATCACTGATAGATGGCATTCCTGCATCACTAACTTGAGCAATCGCCTCACCAGCTAGTAACTTTTCTATCAATTGATTTATTCGTTCTTTTGTATTGTGTTCGTGAAAACTAATTTGAGGGGTTTTGATTTCAAAATGATTTAACAATTTTTGTGTGTTTCGTGTGTCTTCTGAAGCGATTAAGTCAACTTCTTTAAGTAACCTAATACCGCGTATTGTCATGTCTTCTAAATTTCCAATAGGTGTGGGAATAAGATACAGTATGCCTTTGTCACCTTTTTCAAAACTCTTTTGACTTTTCATTTAATTCTGCCTCCTCTACATCTTTTAAGCGATTCACTAATACACAAGTCTCACTTATGTTTATCGGAAATTTAACTCCTTGTATTTTCAAAAACTCTTCTTTCTTTTTACGTGATTTTTTTTTAAACGCATACTCTGCTTTAGTTGCCTGACTGCGCGTATCAAACGCTTGAGCATAAATCATTTTAACCGGCCGACGCATCTCAGGCTTAGTATACTTAGCCCCTAATCCGGTATTGTGTTCTTTTTCTCTTCTAGCTAGATTTACTGTATATCCGCCATAAAAACTAGTATCTTTACAATACAACACATAAAAATAGCTAACTATTTTTTCCATATAACATCTCTTTCACTTCAGGTAGATACTCATTGTCTAGACTGTAAACAATCAGTGGTGGCAAAATACGAAATCCATTGTCTTTTCCATCTTTAATGGCTTCTATTAATACTGTATTTGCCTCTTTATTCTCTTTAGGATAAACAAATCTTATCTTTTTAGGAGCTAACCGATGTCTTTTCATAGCATCGAGAATTTCTAACAGACGATCTGGCCGATGTACAAAATAAGCTTTCCCATTCATTTTTAACAAGCCACTTGTCACGTTCATTAATTCGTCTAAATTCGTATGCAATTCGTGTCTAGCAATAGCTAAATGGGAATTAGGATTTTTGATACTCGTCCCTTCGTTAGCAAAATAAGGAGGATTACACGTAACAATATCTACTGAATCTTTTTTTATCCATTCTAAGGCCTCATTTATATTGCCTTCAACAATAGACAACTGGTCCTGTAAATGGTTCATTTGAATACTGCGTTCTGCCATATTCACTAACCTTGGTTGAAGTTCAATACCCATAATAGAACTAGTTGTTTTTTTACTTAATAATAAACCAATAACACCATTTCCTGCACACAAGTCAATAATTTTCGCCCTATTGTGCTTGGGGACTTGTGCAAAATCTCCTAATAATATAGCATCTAGAGAAAACGAAAAAACAGATGGACTTTGAATAATTTTCAGTTCGTGACCAATAAGTTGATCTATTCGTTCGTCTCCTTGTATCCATTTTTCCATACTTAACACTCCTTTATTGATGTTAACCGCTTATCATTATAGCATAAAACAAACCACTAGCAGGGCCAATGAGTTGTTTTTATCTATCGATTAATTGTTAGAGTATTCGTACAATCTTACCTCTAGTTTATTTAACTCTCTACAATGATGAACGTTTACGATCGCTTTCAAAGAAAATAGACTATCCATTATAAATCGAATAGCCCTTAATTTTAAGTAAGATATAACTACCTTGATTAACCAAACCCACTACTCTAATTCCAAGTTTGAAAAAGCTCATCTATCCCTTGATTTAAAGGCGGATTTACCCTTGTCAGTAAGTCTATCCTCTTAACAGATATAGCTTAATCTCTATTAGCAACTCTCTAGTTTAGCTTTCCTCTCGCAAATAAAAGATGGCAAAAAGAATACGTTCCTTTTTACCATCTTTTAGTTAACTACTTTATAACTAAAATTTATCGCTTATATTAGTTCGCTCGCTTCATTTAATTCAAATGTTGATTCCGAATGAGATTTAAGAAATTTATCTGATTTAAGATTATTTTTGAGCATGATTTCCTCTTTAGTTTCATCCGGATGAATCATTGTAAAACTAAAATTTGTGGAATCTTTTTGTCGTGTCAAAAACTCTTGCAATTCCAAACTCGTCATCTTGTTTAATTGATGCATATTAAACTCCACCTTTCTTGTATCGACTCTCTTCACTACTTGCAATATAACACTCAAAGCAAAAGATTTCTAATCATACACTTTAATCAATTCGTTTAAAGATGAACTAACTTCTAAGCTGACTACTAACTTTAGTGGAGATTTAGGTATTAAAATAGTAACTCAACTGTCCTTATTTAGTCGTTTATTCAGATAATAAAAAGACAGTTCCGATTAATTGAATCGGAATTATCTTTTTAACTCGCTATTTTTATTTATTATCCATTTATTTAACCAGTATAGTTATTTTTTATCTTCGTTCTCCATAAATGACATCTAGACAAAAAGCACACGGTTCATCGTTCATCCGACGCGAACCATAAAAGACATTACAGACATGAAAACCATCTTCATACAACTTTTCTAAATTCAAACGCGACTTACTCATCTCTGGCTCTACGATTTCTTCACTTGAACGTTGCAATTTTTCAAGATCACTTAATCGATCTCTTAGATGCTGATTTTCGATCTGTAGAGTGGCGTTTTCTTCAACAAGTGCTTCTACTTCACTTCTTAAATCAGAAATTTGGTGTAAAGTAGCATCTGTATCTTTTTCTAGTTTCGTAAAGCTATCGTATAAAGTTTTTTTATCCATTCCTTTTCACCCACTCTTTACTATGAACTTTGTCCCGCTTTTTTTAATCTTTTGTCACTATTAAGGTTAATTGCTCAAAAACTCCTTGTGCACTTACGTTGCTCTCTAATTTCTTTCGGCTTTGTAAAATAGATTCAATTGAACACGATAGTTTTTTACCACTCATTTGTTTTGCTATCTTTTCTATCTGCTCTCTATATTGTGGATAAGCTAAGATATCTATTGTTTCATAATGCACTTTTAGCACATCACGATAGGCTAATAATACTAAATCAATTGCAAGTAAATGCTGATTTCTTTCTTTAAAATGGGGCATAATATCTGTTTGAATAAAAATAAAACTGTCATCTTTTTTAGTTATCATTTGAACAAACCATCTAAATCCAATTTTTGAAGCTTCATGAAACCATTCGTCTTGACTCATCAAAACAGCCGTTTCCAAACTATTGGTCAAATGAACAAGTAAAGCAGACTGAGAACTGTCTAATTGCTTTTTCTCTAATTCGTCTAACAACCGTTGTTTAGATAAATTACGAAAATGAATCAGTTGACAACGAGAAAGGATAGTCGGTAAAAGTCGCTGTTTAGCTGTTGTTAATAAGAAAGCTATTGCTTTTCCATTCGGTTCTTCTAAAAATTTCAATAAACTATTTGCAGCTCCAGGAGTCATTTTTTCAGCATCTTCAATGATAAATACTTTTTGCTGACCTTCCACTCCACTTTTAGAAAACTCTGATTTCAATTGTCTAACCTGTTCTACCTTAATGGACAAGCCGTCTGGAGCAATTTCTATCACATCTGGGTGGACTTGTTTTAGTACTCGAACACAGGATGTGCATTCTTGACAAGGTAAGCTATCCACTAGATTCTGGCAAAAAAGTGACGCTGCTACCCACAAGGCCATATTTTTTTTACCTGTTCCAGAATCCCCTTCAAAAAGATAAGCATGAGTTAATTGCTTTTTTTTAATCGTTTTTTGTAGTTGATTAAAAACAATCGGTTGAATACTTCTTAAGTTATCTTCGATTCTCATCACGACCTATAATTAAAATTGTTCAAAACGTTCAACAGGCATTACAAATACAGTAGCACCGCCGACTTGGACTTCTATCGGATAAGGCATATTGGTTTCCATTGAAACATCTAAACTAACAGGAGGTGTCATAAATTGCTCTCTCGACTGACATGTTTCACGAATAATATCTAATACTTCATCTACACGCTCATCGGCAATTCCGATAATAAACGTTGTATTTCCTGCTCTCAAAAAGCCACCAGTAGTAGAAGATTTTGTCGCTGGTATTCCAGAATCAACAAATTCATTGGATAAACGATTACTGTCTTTATCTTGAATGATAGCTATAATTAATTTCATATTAATCAACCTCTTTCGTTTTTTATAGTTGTCTGAAGTACTCTACTAAGATAGTATAGCAATCTGATAGTACTTTTTCTAACTCTTGATTCGCATTTACAGCAATCATTCGAGTTGGATTTTGCTTCACTAAGTCTAGATAGGCAGAGCGAACCGTTTGATGAAAGGCTAAATTTTCTTGATCTAAGCGATCAAACTGACGACTATCTTTATTTTTATTGATGCGTTCTAATCCTATATGAGCTTCTAAGTCTAGATAAAGGGTGAGATGTGGTGAAAGACCTCCTGTTGCAAATTGATTGATCGCAGCAATTGGCTCCAAACCAATTCCTCTAGCAACACCTTGGTAAGCTAAAGAACTATCAACAAATCGATCACAAATCACTATTTCCCCTTTATTTAAAGCAGGAATAATTTTTTCAACTAAATGCTGTCTTCTAGCTGCAGCATAAAGGAGAGCTTCTGTTCTTACATCCATTTCAACATGTTCGGGATTTAATATTAATTCCCGAATTTTTTCGGCAATTTCGCTACCTCCTGGCTCTCTGGTGGCTACTATTTTTTGCGCTAATTCTTTTTCTAGCTTAGGCAACAAATGTTTTATAACGCTTGTTTTTCCTGAGCCATCTGGGCCTTCGATTGTAATAAATATTCCCGTCAATGCACAAAACCCCTTTAATTCTTACTTTTAATCCTTAGTTATTATTATACTTCATATAATAGCAACAGTCTAATACCATTTGTACGGACTTTTTGAACTCATTCATCATATTTCACTTAATTTAGACCCCACTTATTTTTGTTCAGAATAAATTATCTGAACAAAATAAATGGGGTCTTTTTTGTTTATTTATTGGTAGATAATTCAGATCCTAGTTGTGTCTCCTTTTATCTTTCGTTTTCGTGCTTCTTTAAATAAATAAAAATACTTAATTTTAGCTAGTTTGGTTTGGGCAAATAATAAACCGTCTCTTTCGAACACAGAATCTTCAATTTTTTGGGCATATTCTAAGTCCTGCTTTGTTTGTTTCATTAAATTAAATAACTCTTTATCATATTTACTACGTAACGTTACTTTCTTTTTAAATAGCACAAGTATACTCCCTTTATTCTCATATCAACCTCTTTTATTCTATTTCACGACGTCCTTCAACAGCTTTAAGCAAGGTAATTTCATCTGCATATTCAATATCGCTACCGACCGAAAGACCATGAGCTAAGCGAGTTACTTTTATTCCAGCAGGGCGTATCAACCGTGACAGATACATCGCTGTTGCTTCACCTTCAGCTGTTGCATTTGTTGCAATGATTACTTCCTTTACCTCTTCCGACTGTAATCGTCTGATTAGGCTAGGAATATTGATATCTTCTGGTCCAGTACCTTCGATTGGTGAAAGCACACCATGTAAAATATGGTACAAGCCGTGATATTCTCGCATTTTCTCTAAAGAAATGACATCTTTAGGATCTTCTACTACTAAAATAATGCTTCTATCTCGTGATTTATCTTGACAGATAGAACAAGGATCATCCTGTGTAATATGACCACAAATTGAACAATAGTTTAAATCACGCTTAGCACTAATAAGAGCTTTTGCAAAATCTGTCACGTCGTCTTCTTTCATATTAATAGTAAAAAAAGCCAAACGAGCCGCTGTTTTAGCGCCTATTCCCGGTAGTTTCATATAGCTATCCATTAATTTAGTTATCGGTTCAGGGTACAATAAATTTCATTCCTCTCTTTAAAAGATAAAAACAGTATATAAAAAGGTAAAAAAACGGGATCCATCTTGGAATCCCATTTCTACTATGCTGTTACACATTTCAATCCATTTATCCATTTTTTGTTTTACATACCTGGGATATTTTTAGTGTATTTACCCATTGTTGCTTCTGTCTCAGCTTCTACTTTGGCTAATGCAGCATTTGCGGCTAAAACAATTAAATCTTCTAGTATCTCGACATCCTCTGGATCGACTACTTCTGGTTTAATTGAGATACTTTTCATTTTACGGTCACCAGTTAACGTTACACTAACTAGGTCTCCACTAGCTGTTCCTATAAATTCTTTTTCATTCAAAGCTTCTTGTGTTTTCACCATTTCTTTTTGCATTTTTTGCATTTGCTTCATCATACCTTGCATATTTCCCATTCCACGCATTTTATCTCTTCCTCTCTAGTTTTCTTATTTAATCAATCATTTTTAATTTCTACCATATTTTCTCCAAATAAGGCCATAGCTTCCGTGACAATCTTATCATCTTCTTGCGAAGGTGGAACGAAGTCTTCTAAACTATCCCATTCAGAAGTATCTGCTGTTGTTTCTAGTTGTTTTTTAACTGGTTCAACTGACTTTTCTTCTTGTACTTTTGATTGTTCAACCTTTGAAACTTGTTCAATTGATGTATTCTCTCTTACTTTATCTTCTGACGGATGATTTTTGAGTTGTTTGACGTATTGTTCTCTAATGATGGGCCACTGTTCTCCTGGTACAAAAATCATTTGGGGTGCATTGCCTAATAGTCTTTCTAAAAACTGTTTGACTGCTTCCATCAACTCACTATCATTTGTTGCTTTTTGACACAAGATATCATAGTCGAATGAAACAATTAATCCACTAGGACCTGCTGCAACAGGTGTCGAAGCTTTTAACATTGCACGCTGAGTAACAGAAAGCATATTTAACAAATCAGGCCAAACATTTTTCAACTGAGCTAAATTTTCTCTCGTTGCTTCTTTTAATATACTATAAATAGCGGATGTATTGGGTTTAAATTGATTCGTAGCTGCTTTTTTAGAAACAGATTTCGCTTTTTTTGTCGTTACTTTTGACTGTCCATTCACTAAAATAGATTCCATCTGCTTTTTCATTTTTACTAGTTCATTTTCTAACTCTATTATTTTTTTATTGTCTAAAGACTCAGACATCTCTCTTTGATTTACTGATTGTTCATTTGAACTCATTGTCGTACCTTGATGAATACTTGCATTTAATTGAGTTAATCTAACAGTTGCTACTTCTAAATACACATCAGGATGATTCGTAAAACGTAGTTCCGTTTGTGTTCCATTTAAAATAATAATCATCTGGTAAAGAGAATCTGCCGTAATCGTCTCGCTAAGTTTTTTAAATGCAGCATCGACTTTTGCTCCATCTAATAATTCGCTCATTTGGGGAGCCTGTTGATAAACTAGTAAATCACGACTAAATAAAATTAAATCTTCTACAAAACGGGCTGCATCTTTTCCGTCAGCTAAAATTTCTTGAAGTAAGAATAATCCTTTTTTCGTATCGTGTGTCACAACGGCCTCAAAGTATGTCAACATTAATTCTTGAGTTAAGCTTCCAGTAACACTCATCACATCTTCGATTGTGACCGTATCATCACCAAAAGAAATAGCTTGATCTAACATACTCAAAGCATCCCGCATTCCGCCTTCTGCTGCTCGAGCAATAATCGGTAAGGAAGCTTCTTCAAACTCAATCTTTTCTTGGGTTAAAATATAGCGCAGTCGATCAGAAATATCACGCACATTGATTCGTTTGAAATCAAATCGCTGCGTCCTAGATATGATTGTTAAAGGGATTTTATGTGGCTCTGTGGTTGCCAGGATAAAGACAACATTCTTTGGAGGTTCTTCCAATGTTTTCAATAAAGCGTTAAAAGCCCCAGTTGAGAGCATATGAACTTCATCAATAATATAAATTTTGTAATCTGCACTAGTTGGTGCATATTTAGCTTTATCACGAATGTCACGAATTTCTTCGACTCCGTTATTACTAGCAGCATCAATTTCGATCACATCATTTAACTGACCTTTTGTAATCGCTCTACATGTTTCACACTCATTACATGGTTCTCCATCTTTTAAATAATGACAGTTAATGGCCTTAGCGAATATCTTAGCCCCACTTGTTTTACCAGTTCCTCGAGGGCCGGTAAAGAGATAAGCATGACTTGTCTTTTCTTGTATAAGAGCATTTCTAAGTGTTTGTGTAATAGCTTTTTGCCCAGCAATGTCTTGGAACTTTTGAGGTCGCCATACGCGATAAAGTGCTTGATAACTCACTGCTTTTCTCTCCTTCTTAACCCTGTAGTTGCTACTTTGTATTATACGTCATTTGACTATAAAATTAAACTACGATTTTATTCATCACTAAGTCATTTCTAGCTTTAAAAAGTTAATTTAGCGCTCTTTCATGCAACAAAAAAAGTTTTTGATTTAAAAAATCAAAAACTTTTTCATCTTACTATGTACGTACAGCACATGGACAAGCAAACTTAGTGCTGCTTCCTTCCGGATCTGACACGATTCGTAAGTTCTCCATTGCCATACGGCCTTGCGGCATCTCTTATTATAACGCAAAGTTTAACTAAAAGCTAGTCCTTTTTAATCCTCTTAAATTTAGAATTTATTTTTAAACTAGTGTGCTTACTTTACTAGTTGTATCTATTTTAAAAACTAAAGCTAAACAAACTATGTATTGAGAGGAATACCTTTAACTAATGAAAAAACTATTGACATCTCTTGTGTACTAACCATATAATACAGAAAAGAAGTCTCATTCACTAACTTTTTTTATCGTCGATGTACTAACCTGTTAATACACATAACTTATAGGAGGTAGCTATGAATATTCAATTTAATAAGCGAGATCCAATTTACTTACAAGTTGTCCAATACTTTAAACAAGAAATGGCTATTGCTCACTTAAAGCCTGGTCAAGAAATTCCTTCAAGACGAGATCTGGCAAACCAATTAAAAATTAACCCTAATACTGCTCAGAAGGCCTACAAGGAAATGGAAAATAGTGGATTAATTTATACTGAAGGCAATTTGCCCAGTAGAATCACTGAAGACAACCATGTATTAAAAAATATTCGCAAAGAATTAATTGACGAAGCTACAGATCATTTTATTGCAGCGATTAAGCCTATTCATGTACCACTAGATGAGCTTGTTGATTTAGTTACAGAAAAATACACTCAAGCATCAAAAGATAAGGAGGATTTACATGATTGAAGTCAAAAACATAACTAAAAAATTTGGGAATAAGAAGATTTTAAAAGGGTTATCCTTCACTGCTAAAAAGGGAGAAATTACTTGTTTGATTGGAATAAATGGTGCAGGTAAAACGACTGCTTTGAACGCAATCATGAATTTAACGCCTTTAACTAGTGGTGAAATTTTGATAGATGGCAAAAAATTAACTAAAGAAAGTTATCAAACGATTGCATTTATCCCAGATACAATCGCCATGCTTTCACAAATGACAATTAGGCAAGCTATGCACTTTATGAAAGATTTTTATACCACTTGGAATCAAGAACGAGCAAATGAGTTACTTAATTTTTTTCAGTTAACTGAAACACAAAAAATCGCCACTCTTTCAAAAGGCAATACAGCTAAAATTAATTTAATGCTCGGCTTAGCTTTAGATGTTGATTATCTGTTGATGGATGAACCTTTTTCAGGAATTGATATTTTTAGTCGCGAACAAATCACCAGTGTCTTTACTAGTCACTTAATTGAGGATCGCGGAGTGCTCATTACAACTCACGAAATCAGTGATATCGAGCATTTGATTGATAAAGTTATCTTGATAGATGATGGCATCGTAGTAAAAGACTTTAATGCTGAAGACATGCGTGAACAAGAAGAAAAATCAATTCTAGATGTTATGCGGGAGGTCTATGTAAAATGAAAAACTATTTGAAACTTGTTTCTTTTGAATTAAGTCGATTTATAAAAATTTATATAGCCTTGATTGTTGTGACTACTGTCTCGCAATTCGCAGGGGTCTTTTCACAATCCCGCAACTACGCAGCTACTGTTAATCAAACTTTACAACAAGAGTCTTTTTCTTTAAACGATTATTTTGTTAGCTATCCTCCGCTGACATTCATCAATGTAACCGTCAGTGGCTGGTTTATTATTCCTATTATTTTTAGTGCTGCTGCTTTAGTATTCTATAGCTTTTTTATCTGGTATCGTGATTGGTTCGGGAAGAACGCCTTCATTTATCGTCTTCTAATGTTGCCAACGAATCGAATTAATTTATTTTTTTCTAAATTAACCGCTATCCTATTAATGGTCTTAGGCTTAGTAGCTACTCAATTAATCTTGATTCCACTTGAATCTGCTCTATTTAATCAGTTACTACCTGACTATTTAAGATACAATCTTTCCACTCAAACGATTATTTCTTCTTCAGAGTATCTATCAGTTTTATTTCCTGATTCATTTATTCAATTTTTAATTTATTACGGATTAGGCTCACTTGTATTAATTGTTTTATTTACAATTATCTTATTTGAAAGAAGTTTCCATCTGAAAGGAATCGTATTTGGTGGCCTGTTCGGCGCAGGAACGTTTATTTTGATGCTCTCACCTTTTATTATCCAAACTAAGCTAAGCCCTTATTACCTTTATCCTATTGAAAATTTTGCTATTGAATTATTCTTAGGAATAGTGATTTCTATTTTTTCTATTTGGGTAAGCCATTATTTGTTGAATAAAAAAATTACAGTCTAATTAAAGGAGGCCAACAACAGTGAAACGCTATTGGAAACTATCTACATTTATCCTCATAATTATTTTAACTATTGGTATCTTTTATCTTAAACCACTTTTTTCATCTAATGAATACCCTAATTTTACTATAGAAACGATAAATGGAGATTCTACCGAAATAAAAAATCTAACATTAAGAGGGTCTTATTCTCCCGATACTAAATTACAATCAGATTTTGAATCTATGTATTCTGAAAAAATCTTCTCTTTGAGTCATGACCAAGTCATCTATGATAAAAAGCAATCTTTTTTTAGCCAACTCTCTTATTTAGATAATTTTTCTCCACTCAATCGTCTTCAAAAAGAACACAAGACATTTATCCGTGGAAAAAATTTACAATTTCAAAACTTTTTTGAAGACGATTCTTTTATTGTCTATGTCAATCTGGACCAAGAATTTCTTGATAAACGCGCTGGAAAAAGATTTTTTGATATTCGTTTATTAAATAAAAAAACAGATGAAGAATTGTCTTATAAAATTATTCTACCTGAAAAAGGGGAGTACCAATATATTGGTATTCAAAAAATACAAATTATAAATAGTGGTCTTAGTGTTGTTACAAGAAACGATCCCTCGCAAATAAATGAGCAAGACTACCAAGAAAACTTATCAGAATACCATGTTTATCAGTTAGATCTCAGCAATCAAAAAGTAGTTACCGATCATTTGATTTCTTTTGAAAAAAACCCATCTTTTAATGGATTAACTCAAGTAGAGTTGCTATCAGAAACTCAACTAGACCAGACAGCTGATGATTTAGTTTTTTATTTAACTTATAATCAGTCCGTTAATGGAACAGACCAGCTAGCCTCTTTAAACTCTAGTTCCGAGATACTTGATTATGAATTAATTCACTATAAAATTAGTACAAATGAGTCTAAAAAAATCTCTTTACCCAAAGAGGTTAGAACGTTAACTTCTGCTTTCACTTCCGATAAAAATACTCTTTATTCTTATTTCTTCATTGATAAGACATTAACGCTCTATACCACACTTTTGAATAAACCAGATGAATCATCTAGGCTACTTATAGACTTACCTGTTTCAAAAGATTCAATAGAGTGGAAAAGTATAAAAAATAATAAACTTTATCTGGTATCTGCAACGACAGAATCGCCTTTAAAAAAGAAACTTTCTATCTATCACTTGACGGATGGAGAGCTTATCTATGAAGGTTCTATTGAGCCAACTGCTGATAACCTATTAACCACGAAAAACAATTTAACCATTGATAATGGTTTAATAGACTAAAAAAGAAGCCATTGGCTTCTTTTTTTGGTCTATTGCTTTAACGATCTCCATTAAAAATAGAGTTTTTTACAACGACGTAATTTACTTTACGAAGTGCTTCAAGGTCTTTACCACCTGCATAAGAAATTGAAGATTGTAAATCTTGTTGCATTTCTAATAAAGTAGTTGAAATATCTCCTTTTGGTGAAACCATAATCTTCTTACCTTCGACATTTTTATGCTCACCTTTTTGAAATTCAGAAGCACTGCCATAATACTCTTTGTACATTTTCCCATCAATTTCAAGTGCCTCACCTGGTGACTGATCATGCCCTGAAAAAACAGAACCAATCATGACCATTGTTGCCCCAAAACGAATAGATTTAGCAATGTCACCATTGTGTCGTATCCCGCCATCAGCAATTATCGGTTTACGAGCAGCTGTTGAACACCAACGTAACGCAGCTAACTGCCATCCGCCTGTTCCAAATCCTGTTTTTAACTTAGTAATACAAACTTTTCCTGGACCAATCCCTACTTTTGTAGCATCTGCTCCAGCATTTTCTAATTCACGTACAGCTTCTGGTGTTCCTACATTTCCAGCAATTAAAAAAGTGGTTGGCAAGTATTCTTTAATATGATGAATCATATTAATGACTAAATCAGAGTGACCATGTGCAATATCAATTGTAATGTATTCAGGTATAATTTCTTGCTCAGCTAGTTCTTTAATAAAATCATATTCTGTTTCTTTTACTCCAACACTAATAGATGCAAATAGTCCTTTATCATGCATATTGATTATAAATGGACGACGTTTTTCTTCTTCAAAACGATGCATCACATAAAAATAATCATTCTCAGCAAACCAAATAGCTAACCCTTCATCAATTACAGTCTGCATATTCGCTGCAACAACAGGCAATTTAAATGTACGATTGCCTAATGTCACACTTGTATCACATTCTGTTCTACTTTTAACAATACTTTTATTGGGAATCAATTGGATGTCTTCATAATCAAAAACTTTCATTCGCTTGAAAACCTCTTTCTCTTCTTTATTTTCTATTAACTCGAACTATTCTTATTTTTCATGCTCTATAAACGAACGTTATAAACTTTATATTTTAAAATAGTTCGTCCGTTAACCAATTTACCGTATTTTTTTTTATTTGTCAAAGCCTATTCTATTTTAATCATTCATTCTCTTTTTTTTATAACTAAAAAAAAGAGAAAAAGGTGGTTGACTAATGCTGTTATTAGTAAAAAAAAGTTCTATTATTCCTAGTTTAGTAACTAAAATAATAGAACTTTTCAACTAACTAGCTACTAATTGTTTAATCTCTCTAAAAAAGCTAACTAAATTATTCTTATCTTTTTTGCATATTAAAAGTATTGCTGCTTAGTTAATTTTATCCAATTGATCTGGCTCAACATGAACATCAATATCAATTATCCCATAACAATCTCTCAATATTCGTTCTACATTTTCCGTTATTTGATGACCTTCAAGTACTGTTAATGTCGCATCGACTAAAATGGTTACATCTACATAGACATTAGCACCATACTTACGTGCCTTGATATCTTTAACTGAAAGGACATTTGACAAACTTAGAATACTCTCTTTGTAGTTATTTAAATCTGTCGTATTGAATCCATCAGATAAGGAGAACGCACTGTCACTGAAAATCTCTATCCCTGTCTTAATAATGATAAGGGATACAATAATTGCCATTGCACCATCCATCCAGACATACCCTAACATGGATCCAATAATAGCAATTGTTGTTCCTAAACTGGTTAGAGCATCACTTAAATTATCTTTAGCAACGGCCTTTAATCCTTCACTATTAATCTTCTTAGCAAGTTTTAAATTATAAAAATAAACACCCGTCATAATGATAGCACCCACAAATCCTATCAATCCTGTTATTTTTTCTGGTGGGATAGTTTCCCCACCAATTATTCGGTTAAAACTAGAATAAAAGACTTGAATCCCTACAAATAGCATAACAAAAGAAGTGATTAGACTAGCTATTGTTTCTGCTTTCCAATGGCCGTAAGGGTGGTCATCATCTGCAGGTCTTCGAGCTAATTTCAAGCCCACTAAAACAGCTAAAGAAGAGAAAACATCGGTTAAATTATTTAATCCATCCGCTCTTAATGCAGCAGATTGATAAGTAACTCCAACAGATATTTTAATTAAAGAGAGGAAAATATAAGCTACAATACTTACTATTGCTCCTTTTTCAGCTCTTTTTAATTCCTCATAACGATCTTGCATGTCAAATTACCCCTCTTTAACTTATTTAATAAGTGTATTTAAATTTCATCCTTAAATACAACTCCCAAACAGTCTTCTATTTTATACTCTATTGGAAAAAAATAACCATTTAGTTTGCTTTCATTATGTATAAATACCATTCAAAACATGAATTACATTCTATCACTACAACCGTTTTGGTACAAGATAAGTTTGATTTTCAACAGCTGTTAAGACCAGACAAGCTAAACAACTATCCTTTTTTATGTTAAAATAATAACAGTTTACTAGGTTCTAAAGAATGGAGTGTTTCTCATGAAAGTTGGATTTATTGGTATAGGAAATATGGCTAATGCTATTATTAAAGGTATGATTGAAAAAAAATATATGGATAGCGAAGATATTTATATCTCTAGTAAAACAAAAGAAAAATCACTCAATTTTGCTGCTGAAACAAAAACAACTTTCTGTTCTACAAATGAAGAATTGATTGCTAGTGTAGATATTGTTATTTTAGCCGTTAAGCCAAACGTACTAACAGAAATACTTCCTGGTTTAAGCTCAGCAATTGAAAAATATCAGCCTTTGGTCGTTTCAATTGCTGCTGGGACTTCTCTTAAAAAATTATCACATTTGATTGGAATAGACGCTACTAGCCCCATTATTCGAGTCATGCCTAACTTAAATTCTGTTGTCGGAGAAGGAATGACCGCCATTTGCGGGAATGCTTTTTCGTCTCATGAACAAATTCAGTACATAGTAGGTATGTTCAAATCTATTGGTGAAGCCATTGAGTTAGAAGAAAAAGATTTCAGTACATTTATTGCTATCGCAGGTAGTTCACCCGCCTACACTTTTCTCTTTATTGATTCATTGGCTCGTGGAGCAGTAAAAAACGGTATGCCGAAAGAACTCGCTACAAAAATTGCAGCGCAAGCTGTCTTAGGTAGTGCGAAGCTAGTATTAGAAAGCGACCAATCTCCCTGGAATTTAATTGATCAAGTCTCCTCACCTGGTGGTACAACTGTTGCAGGAATTGTTGCTTTAGAAGATGAACGATTTATTTCAACTGTTATCAAAGGTGTTGATGCTACCATTGCCAGGGATCGAGAATTATCGAACGACTAAATTATTTTTAGTGTCTGTCTAGCTTGTTATCATTCAGCTAACTTTTTTCGTTCAGCTTTTTCAGTTTTTTTGCGTTTGCGTAGTTCTTTAAAAAAGAGGGTTAATAACTCACTGCATTCAGACTCAAGAATTCCTTTTTCTATCGTAACTTGATGATTAAAGCGGCTGTCTGTTAACAAGTTCATTAGTGTCCCTGCTGTTCCACCTTTAGGATCTGCTGCTCCATAGTATAATTCTTTAACACGTGATAAAATCATTGCACCACTACACATTGGACAAGGTTCTAATGTGACAAATAACTGCGTGTCTTCTAAACGCCAGTTTCTAAGCGTTTTGTTTGCTTCTTTAATAGCAAACATTTCAGCGTGCGCTGTTGCATCAAGAGTTTCTTCTCGGCCATTATGACCACGGCCTATAATAAGGCCATTGAGAACGATAACAGCTCCAATTGGTACTTCTAATTTATTTCTAGCTTTTTTAGCTTCTTTAATCGCTTCACCCATAAAATATTCTTTTTCTTCCCTTGTTAACATAAGTTCAGTCCTTCTTAGTTTATTAGTGTTACCCTATCATAAATCAACACTAGGTTTTAGCAGAAATATCAAACAAAAAAGTTGTTATAAAATATACATTCCTATTTATTTGAAAAGAGGTGTTATTTTGGAGTTCAATGAACTCAAATCAATCTATTCAGATGCTCAATTAACTGACTTGCCTTTAGAAAATACTAACTTTCTTTCTTTTCCTTTCAAAAATAAATGGATTCATTTTGAAAAATTAACTAAAACATCGGCTGAAATTAAATTATTGAATCTTTTATTTGTTCCAAAAACGACCAATCTTTCTTCAGTTGTTTCAAAATGGCAAAATTACTTAATAAATGGAGTTGAGTTTTCCCCTCCAACGTTAGATAGTGAGTTTCGTATTATCCAATTTATTATTTTAAAAAAAGACTCTTATTTCGAAAAAA
The DNA here is from genome assembly GCA_020431645.1 of Carnobacterium sp. Taxonomy (GTDB): domain Bacteria; phylum Bacillota; class Bacilli; order Lactobacillales; family Carnobacteriaceae; genus Carnobacterium_A. The sequence continues at coordinate 19,695 of JAGQHW010000027.1, forward strand.
AAACTTGGCTTAATGCATTCAAGAGTATGTTTAGTGACAGTGAAGAAGCTTTTTTTATCAACGAAACTTCTGGATTACTAATTCAAAAAAAGTCTGACGAAAAATTACTTTTAGATGAACTTTCGGGTATCATTCAGACATTGGATGATGATTTCTCAATTAAAACTATTTGCTATATTGGTCAATTCTGGCCAATAAATAGAGAATTAAAATCTATCTTTGAAGAAGAACAATTTATTTTCGAAAAACAAAAAAATAAGGGGAAATCCTTACTTTCTTTGCCTATAATTGCTTTGCATCATTATACATCTGAGTCCTTAGATAAAAGTATCCTCATGCCTATTCTTAAAAAGAAATACACAACTCAACCTGAGCTGAAAGAACTCATTCTAGCTATGTGGCATAGTCAAGGAAATATTAGCTTAGCGGCTAAATCACTATATGTTCATCGAAACACCTTACAATATCGAATAGAACGATTTTATGATGTAAGTGGATTATCTTTGCGTAATATGGATGATTTATTGCTTTGTTATCTATTAATTTTTTAATAAGTAGCACTTTATTGTATCGTTTCACTACTTATTTTTATCAATCAAGGGATAAAATTAAATAAGCTCTTACTTATACATTAATAAGTAGGAGCTTATTTAAATCTTATATTTTCTATCTTTTTACCTTATCTTTCATTTCATCTACGAAGTCTTCTGCTTTTTCTGTTGCTTTTTCTTTCTTATCCACAAACATCTCTTTAAACTCATTTGTTGCCTCTTTTAGATGATTTGTGTAATTTCCAACTTGCCCTTTTAAATCACTAACTTTATCAACCACTTTTAACAAATTTATAACTTCTTCATCAGATAACTTTTCAACAACATCTAAAGCTTTTTCATTACCCTTTAATTTATCTTTGACAAAACTTTTCGCTTTTTGACGATTAATATATGCCTCTACTCTAGCCATATTTTTGTCAGATGAAGATAAGATAACGGCTCCTATCGCTAATGTAGCGCCTAAACCGACTAGTAAATTACGTGTACTTCTTTTCATAAACTATACATCTCCCTTACTCTATCTATACCTTAAGCATAGCAGAAAAGAAGAAAAAATACGAATAATATGAATAAAAACACCTAGTATCTGAGAATGATACCAGGTGTTTTTCGTTGTTTAATTTTATTTGAAAACTATTTTCAAGATTTTACTGGATCAGAAACAGACGATACTTCAGTCTTTTTTATTTTATCTTTTACCGTAACTTTAATTTTCCCTTTTGAAGCCCCAAGAGTAACCTGATCTCCAACTTTAATTAGCCCACTCAATAAGTCCTCACTCAAGCGATCTTCAATTTCTTTTTGAATCGCACGGCGTAAAGGTCGAGCACCATACTCTGGATCAAATCCTGCTTTAGATATGACATCTATAGCTGCTTGGGTTATTTTAACGTGAATATCCATCTCTTCTAAACGTTTAATAATTGATTGTGCTAATAACTTAACAATCTTATTAAGCTCAGCTTTTTCAAGCGCATGGAAGACAATAATTTCATCCAGTCGATTGATAAACTCTGGCCTGAAGGTTGTTTTCAGTTCTTCTTTAATCCGTTTTTCCATCATATTATGGTCTTTCTTTTTATCTTTTGTACTGAACCCAACTAATTTTTCATCTCTCAAGGATGTTGCTCCAAGATTTGAAGTCATAATCATAACGGTATTCTTAAAATCTACTTTACGCCCTTTTGAATCGGTTAAGTGACCATCATCTAATACTTGTAATAAAATATTGAAAACATCTGGATGTGCTTTTTCAACTTCATCAAGCAAGATAACTGAGTAAGGTTTCTGTCTTACTTTTTCAGTTAATTGTCCACCTTCATCATAACCAACATAACCTGGCGGAGAGCCAATCAAACGACTAGTACTGTACTTCTCCATAAATTCAGACATATCAACTCTAATCAATGCTTCTTCGCTACCAAACATAGCGTCAGCTAAGGTTTTTGCTAATTCTGTTTTCCCTACTCCTGTTGGGCCTAAAAACATAAATGAACCAATTGGTCTATTAGGATCTTTCAATCCACTTCTAGATCTTCTAATAGCCCTAGCTACAGCACTAACTGCTTCTTCTTGTCCTATTAAGCGTTTATGCAAGATGTTTTCTAATTTTAATAGACGACCTGATTCTTTTTGATCCATTTGCTTCACTGGTATGCCTGTCCACAAAGAGACAACTTCTGCAATATCTTTTTCTTCCACTTTTAAATTTACTGAATTTGGACCGGGATGTTTAATTTTTTCTAAAATGCCTTCAATTTCTGTTCGCTGTTGCATTTCACTTATTCGCAATTTAGCTGCTTTTTCAAAATCTTGTAATTGAATAGCTACTTCTTTCTCCTCAATCAATGTCTCTAGCTGCTTAAGTGCAGCTACCATTGGCGATGGTTTACTAGAAGAGTCTAATCTTACTTTTGAAGCTGATTCATCGATTAAATCAATTGCTTTATCAGGAAGTTGTCTAGATGTTATATAACGAGAAGATAATTGAACAGCTGCATGAACAGCTCCATCAGTAATTTCAACACCATGGTGGTCTTCATAACGCGAACGTAAACCTAATAAAATATCCTCCGTCTCTTCAAGAGAAGGTTGTTCGACACGAATAGGTGAGAAACGTCTTTCTAAAGCTGCATCTTTTTCAATATATTTCTGATATTCATCTAGTGTGGTAGCGCCTATAGTTTGTAATTCTCCACGAGCTAATGCGGGTTTCAAGATATTGGAAGCGTCTATTGCACCTTCAGCTCCACCTGCACCAATTAGTGTGTGTAGCTCATCGATAAATAGTATCACATTTCCATCTTGATAAATTTCATCAATAATTTTTTTCATTCGTTCTTCAAATTCGCCACGATATTTTGTCCCTGCAACTAATGATCCCATATCAAGCATCATCAACCGTTTACCGATTAATGTATGCGGAACTTCCCTAGCAGCAATTTTCTGTGCTAATCCTTCTGCTATAGCGGTCTTACCTACTCCTGCTTCACCTATTAAAACTGGATTATTTTTAGTACGTCTACTTAAAACTTGGATAACTCTTTTTATTTCTATTTGTCGTCCAATAATTGGATCAATTTTTTTAGCTCTAGCACTTGCTGTTAAATCTCTTGCTAGCGCATCAAGTGTTGGCGTACCTACCGTTTGTTTAATAACAGACTTAGAACGTTTAACTTTGTTGTTATTTGCATCTGTAACACCTATTTTTTTTAGTAATATTTGACGAATTTTATTTAAATTAATATCCAGATTTGTTAAGATTTTAGAAGATAAAATATCTTCTTCACGTAGTAAACCAAGTAACAGATGCTCTGTTCCTACCAAGGGAGAACCCATTCGTCTAGCTTCATCTGTTGCTAAGGTAATCGCTTGTTTAGCTCGGGGTGAATAAGGAAGAATAGTATTTTTCGACTCATATTTCATCGTTCCATAACCTGTAAAATGTGCTGCTTCTTCTCGTATTTCTTTTTCAGTTATTGAAAATTCACGAAGTGTTTTACCTGCTATTCCTTCTTGTTCAACTACAAGAGCTAACAGAATATGTTCTGTACCTATTGAACGATGGCGAAACTCCTTAGCTTCCTCTTGAGCTAACATTAAAACGTCTTTTGCTTTTTCTGAGAATAATTCATTCATAATATTACCTCCATTCCTTACAATTGCTCGTACCTCAAGTTGGTTAAAAAAGCTGTTAACATTCTTGCCCGTAATTCATTTTCTTTTTTACAATCTTCTAGAGACAAAACCGATTTTTCCATCGCTGAAAGCATCAAATTTGCTTCCCTTCTGACAATCATACTATCTTCATAAAGTGTCTCTACAATTGAATAGGCATTTCTTTGTGATATTTCACTACCGATTACATCAATCATCATGTCTAACATCTCTGCTTCATCGAGTAACTTAACTTTAATTATTCGTATATATCCGCCACCACCACGTTTACTTTCAACTAAATAACCTTGTTGAACAGTAAAACGTGTATTGATTACATAATTTATTTGAGAAGGGACACAACTAAATCGGTCTGCCATTTCACTACGTCTAATTTCGACTTGCTCATCTGTCCCAAGTACTTTTTTCAAATAAGCTTCAATGATATCCGACATATTCTGATTATTCATGTGTGACTTGTTACTAAAACAATGAGGCTGTATGGTATACATATTACTCACTTTCACCATACATTGCAACGGTGTTCTTTCAGTAACACTCCTTTTCTTTTCGTCTCAACACTAGACTTTATTAGTTATTTCCAATTAAAAATAAACTTTTAAGGCACTTACAAATTTTTGACTAATACTGACTTTAATTATACGAGAAAATAATAGATTTGAAAAGCAACTCTTCTTATATTGAGTTAAAAACTAATTATTTTAATTAGAAAAGTTAAAATAA
>JAGQHW010000280.1 GCA_020431645.1 Carnobacterium sp.
TCAAGAAAACAAAAATCAGCCTAGATTTTTTTGGTTCGTTTTTTTATCAATGAAAACGAAGTTTCACGAATACCAACAATAAAATAGAAAAGTGTCATGTGAAAAAAAATTCCAAAACCACAAACCAGACACCACAAACCACAAACATTATTTATACTTTTTTGTTTCTACTAATGCCTAGGTTAATTATATTTGCAACCTTAAAATAAAACGCATAAATATCTATTTCTAGACTTTACCATACAAAAAAAAGCTAAAATAAATATAACAGGAGACCTTGAAAACAATAAATATCATCGAATGAAAGCAGGAATTGTCGGATTACCAAACGTAGGGAAATCAACCCTTTTCAATTGTTTATCAAATGCCAAAGCCCAAAGTGCCAACTTTCCGTTTTGCACCATAGAGCCCAACATAGGGGTGGTAAACGTTCCAGATCCCAGACTACAAAAACTGGAAGCCTTGGTAAAACCAGAACGCGTATTACCTGCAACCGTAGAAATTGTAGACATTGCCGGCTTGGTAAAAGGCGCCAGTAAAGGAGAGGGGCTCGGAAACCAGTTCCTGGCAAACATCCGGGAAACCGATGCCATCCTGCA
>JAGQHW010000281.1 GCA_020431645.1 Carnobacterium sp.
CACAGTTAACACAAACATTAGAAACAAAACAGATTCAAAACTTGTATTTTGCTGGTCAAATTAATGGTACTACTGGATATGAAGAAGCTGCTGCGCAGGGTATTATTGCGGGTATCAACGCTGCACTGAAAGTAAAAGAAGAAACTCCATTTGTATTAAAAAGAAACGAAGCTTATATAGGTGTTTTAATTGATGATTTGATTACGAAAGGAACAGAAGAACCTTATAGAATGTTTACTTCAAGAGCGGAGTATAGAACGTTATTGCGTCAAGATAATGCTGATTTACGTTTAACACCGCTATCCTATAAAATTGGATTAGCTACAGAAGAGCGAATGAAAAGAGTAATTGAAAAACAAGAAAAAACAGATGCTTTTGTTGCTTTTTTACAAGAAACCAGTGTTAAACCAGAGGATGTAAATCCGATACTTAAGGAAAATGATTCTGCTGAGATCAATCAATCAATGAAAATGTTTAAGGTAGCTGCTAGGCCGCAATTAACAATTGATGATGTAAGGCAGTTTCCCGGAGTTAATGCTTATATTGTAGATAATGCAATTGATGATGAAGTTATTGAACAAACAGATATTCATG
>JAGQHW010000282.1 GCA_020431645.1 Carnobacterium sp.
AACTAGATTCTCGTCAAGTAGCGCGCTTGTTCCAGGACGATCATGTGGTTCGATGTAGCCTGCAACAACGTCCACTCCTTCTTTTATTGCTTCATGTGCATCCTTAAGCATTGCGTAAGTTTTCCCAACTCCTGCTGCATATCCAAAATATATTCTTAGTTTGCCTTGCTTATTTTCTTCGTATTCTAACGCTCCGTTACCTCGATCCACCATAGTTTCTCCTCTCAAGAAACAAACTAAACCTATTTTTATTGAATTTTAATACTAGCACACTTTAAATATATCTTTTATCCTGAATAATTCATAGATTTTTTCAAAAGCTTCTCATTGTGTGTTGTAGCGCTTTTTTTATTTATTTTTATTGCACCCTTTGGGTGTGAAAAAAGAACCCCCATCTGTTATGGTTAAAGCGACAAAACTAAACCATGAGAGGGGTTCTCTCAATGGCTACATTACACGAAAATCACTTGCTTTTCAATTCTAAACTATCTATTTCAAACAATGGAGGAAATCTTTCAACTGATTCTGGATTAATATTGGCTAAAGAGTTTATGCACAAAATTAATTTTACAAAAGTATTAAAAGAAAA
>JAGQHW010000283.1 GCA_020431645.1 Carnobacterium sp.
TAATACATATTGGAAATTACCCAAAGGATACCGACGGCTGTATTTTACTAGGAAGCTCAAAGGGTAAAGACTTTGTGGGTAATAGCACCAATACTGTATTTGCTTTTTATAAACTATTCGAGAATTCTAACCTTACTAAAATTCGAGTTAAAATAACTGAGAGCTATTAAATGAAAGCATTTACATCTGTATTATTAGTAACTACCCTCGCCTTAGTATCCTGTGACAGTACGGGTAATACAAATAAACCTGAGACTAAGGATGCAGACGGTAGCATTACTATAGTCACTGCACTACAAAAGAGTTATGATTTGGATGAATATCATAAAACAATTTAGATAAGTCATTTTCCATCCAACCTTGACGTAGAAACTTCACTTGAGCCCATTTTTTCTCGATGGGATTTAAGTCAGGACTATAAGGTGGTAAGAATAGAAGCCTGTGACCATGCCTGTTAAGCAGCTTTTGAACGCGCTTATGAAAGGTCGCATTATCCATAACGATCACACATTTTTTCTTAAGCTTTGGTATCAGCGTGAACTTGCACCAGTGATAGAAAACCTCTTTATTGATGTTGGT
>JAGQHW010000284.1 GCA_020431645.1 Carnobacterium sp.
AGAACCTTGTTAATACAGGGTTACTTTTTTACAATCATTATTTTTCTTATAGAAAGAAATAATAACTAAAATAGCAGAGGCTGGGACAAAAGGTCTCCCAAAACTATGAACTATTTTGTTCAGTAGTGGGAGTGTATTTTTCTATATCTCTATCAAAACAAACGAAAGTGGGACTACTTTTTTCACAAAAGTAGTTTTGTCCCAGCCTCTATGGAAACCAATAACTTCTATTAAATTAGGACTATTTGGTAGATAATAAGGTGTCGATTAGAAGGGGGTTAGAAAGGTTATTCTTGAATGGTACACATAATAGATAACTTATTTTCTTCGAAATAATATTTTATACCTACTATTATTTCAATCTAAACAGATAGGTAAAAACAAGTAGCGAGAGGAATGGTTTTTTGGAAAGATATAAGAGTCGAAAAGAATTAAAAGCGGAGGTGAAAGAGGTATTACGTGGCAGATGGAAAGAAGCCATTTTATTAAGTGCTATACCAATAATTTTAACAATAATAGGGGTAGCGATTACTTTATTATCCTATTCCTTTATT
>JAGQHW010000285.1 GCA_020431645.1 Carnobacterium sp.
TTAAAAATTCAATTAATTTTTCTGAATCCATTGTTAAAAGAGTCTGCAGAAAATCAAAATTTGTTTTTTTTGGTGGAGTTTTATTAAGTAATTCATCGATAGAAAAATTATAAAATTCGCTTAGTAATTGGATCATATACAAATCAGGTGTACTTTTTCCAAGTTCCCATTTAGATAATAATTGTCTAGAAATATTCAACTCTTTAGCAACAAAAGTCTGAGACATTTTTCTTTTTTCACGTTCATATTTTAATCGCTCAGCTAATTCCATCGTTCAGCCTCCTAATTTATTAAGATTAACCTATACAAAAATAGTTTCTCTTAAATGAACTAGCTCTACAAGCAATAAATTAAGGCAAGGATGCAACTATTCATTGCATCCTTACCCCAAGTACATTTATTTATTATTTTTATACATATAATCATGTACCGTGAACTTTAACTTATTAAGATTCTTTTTTTCTTTAAAATTTCTATGTAAAGTATAACCTACTATACTTTACGTCGTAAAGTGTGGTCTCTGCGAGGCTAAAAACCGTCTGTCCACT
>JAGQHW010000286.1 GCA_020431645.1 Carnobacterium sp.
GCCTTCAAGTGGCTCAATCTCCTGTCCAACTTGCCACAACAACCCATATTGGCGACATTTTAAAATCCCTCCACCAGAAAGGCCCTGTGGTTGCTATTATCGACTCTATCCAAACCATGTTTGTCGATCATCTGGATGCTGCCCCTGGCAGCGTTTCCCAGGTGCGTGCAAGCGCTCATGAGCTCATCCGTTTTGCAAAGAAATATGGGGTGGCTATCATTATTGTAGGGCATGTGACCAAGGAGGGCCTGATTGCTGGCCCGCGTGTGTTGGAACACATGGTAGATACAGTTCTTTATTTTGAAGGGGAGCGGGGCCATCATTTCCGTATCCTACGTTCCGTAAAGAATCGTTTTGGGCCCACCGATGAAATTGGCGTTTTTGAAATGACGGACAAAGGCCTCCAGGAAGTTTCCAATCCCTCCGCCCTGTTCCTCCCCCACCGGACTGAAGATATCTCAGGATCCTGCGTTTTTGCTGGAATTGAAGGCACCCGTCCTCTACTTGTAGAAATTCAAAGCCTGATTGCCCCCTCTTCCCT
>JAGQHW010000287.1 GCA_020431645.1 Carnobacterium sp.
TAGATTTCTAAGATTTTTCCGACTTCCAAAAATTTTCCTTGTTCCCCAGGCAATTTACGGCAAAAAGCTATAGGATCTTGTTCAATTAAAGGGAAAGTATCATAATGTATTGGAACAACATTTTTAGCTTGTAAGTAACCTGCAGCAAGAGCAGCATCTTCTGGTCCCATCGTGAAGTTATCTCCAATCGGTAAAAATGCCACATCTAAAGGTCGATACTGACCTATTAACTTCATATCAGAAAATAGCGCAGTATCGCCCGCATGATAAATCGTTTTGCCTTCTGAATGAAAAATAATGCCCGCTGCTAATCCAAGTGTCGTAAGCTTGCCATCAATTTCATAAGACGAACCATGAATAGCTTGAGTCATCTTAATTTCTCCAAATTCAAATATGTGTTTTCCTCCCATTTGCATTCCATGCGTTCTTAAATGTTTGGTTTCAAAAAAATCAGCAATTTCAACAGTCGTAACAATTAAAGCATTTGTTCTTTTTGCAATTTCTTCTGTATCTCCAATATGAT
>JAGQHW010000288.1 GCA_020431645.1 Carnobacterium sp.
GTAATCTTCATTTGGCTTTTATTTTTGATCGGCTTTAGACTTGATTTTCAGACGTAATTTTCGTTTTGTATAAGCGCTAATATTGCACATTTATATCAGGATAAACCGCTACTATTTGTGCTCTACATTATACGCATAATAGCGACCTAATAGAAATCAATGTTACAGGCGTACACTTAGAAAGCCACAGTGCCCTTAATCTTATCATGCCGATTAATAACCATCATTGTGCTGACTAGTTACTCATACTAGCGCAGCATTACCTGCTATATATAGTCAGTTTAATATAAAATCGATACAGCCCATATCATGAAACAGTTTAGGCAGATTATTCTCCATCCACCCTTGTCGTAGAAACTTCACCTGTGCCCATTTTTTCTCAATAGGGTTCAGATCAGGGCTGTACGGTGGTAAAAATAACAGGCGATGGCCGTGTCTATTAAGTAGCTTTTGCACGCGTTTATGAAAGCTTGTCACTCGAGCACAGCTCTCGCCTTGCGCTCGGGCAAAGCAGTGCTT
>JAGQHW010000289.1 GCA_020431645.1 Carnobacterium sp.
ATTAGCCACGATAAGTGAAATTGGAATAGAAATGACTGATCCAATTAATGAACCAGCCGCCATTTTTTTAATGGTAAGAGCAGACATGCCTTTATTTTTTAAGAAAAGAGCATGTTCAATCATTGGACTAGATAAAACACCACCTGGTAAACCAACTAAAGCAGTTGGCATAGCATTGGTTAAATTTAAAGTTACAATAGCTGAAATAAAAAAAGTTAAAATAATGATAGGTGGTGTCCCTGCTAAAACAAGCGCTAATGATACGGGGACGAGCACCGATGTTTCATCTGTTCCGGGAATAAAGCCAATAAAAGTATACAATAGAAAGGCTGATAAGGAAGCAAAAACCATTTGGAATAATAAAAAAGCGTCCACTATTTAATCACCTCTTGTTTAGAGCTTTCTTTATTTTGTTCGTCATTTGCGTTTGGTTTTATAATAATGCGCTTTGGTTTAATAAAAATACTAGAAAGAACAAAACCGATTAAAGCACCGGCTAATCCAAAGAAAAGTTGC
>JAGQHW010000028.1 GCA_020431645.1 Carnobacterium sp.
AATTTTTTTTTTTTTTTTCCCGCGGTGTAAAGTTGCAAATTCTCTAATTACAGTATCATCACCAACTTCAAAAATGGATTCTTCATTTGCAAATTTTAAATCTTGCGGATGATTTGAAATTGAGGCTCCTTGGTAAATTTTCACTCGTTTACCTATTCTTGCCCCTTCGTAAATTCCAACATTAGGACCAATAATACAATCATCACCGATAATAACATTATCCTCAACAATAGTAAAGGGTCCAATAGTAGTGTTGTTTCCTATTTGGGCTTTATTGCTAATAATTGCAGATGGATGGATTAAAGTGTTCATTTATTTCTCTGTTTCAACTCTATCAACGATTGCAGCTTTTAATTCTGCTTCAGCTACTAAAACATTGCCAACAAAGGCTTTGCCTCTTATTACAACAAATCTATTTCGCTGACTAATTAGTTCAGCTTCAAGAATTAATTCGTCACCAGGTACAACTTGTTTTCTAAATTTTGCTTTATCAATGCCCATAAACAAAACTAATTTTTCTTCGGGATCAGGGACAGAATTTAACATTAATATTCCGCCGGTTTGTGCCATTGCTTCAACTATTAAAACACCGGGCATTACTGGTCTGCCAGGAAAATGCCCTTGAAAGAAAGGTTCATTAGAGGTTACAGATTTTACACCTATAACTTTTTTATCCATTTCTAAATGAATAATTTTATCAACTAACAAAAATGGATATCTATGTGGAAGAATTTTTTGAATTGCAATTGAATCAAAAACTACTCCTTCCTTTTTTACATGCTGATATTTTTTTTCAAGCTGCTTCTGTTGATAAAGTTTTCTAATTTTTTTAGCAAACTCAACATTTGCTTTATGACCCGGACGTGCGGCTAATATTTGGGCTTTTATTGGTACACCAATTAAGGCAAAGTCGCCAATCATATCTAAAAGTTTATGTCTTACGGGTTCATTCTTAAATCTCAAACTATTTTCATTTAAGAAACCATTTTTACCAACTGAGATTTTTTTCTCAATTCCCAGCTTTTGAGATAGTTCTGTTAAATCCTCCTCGGAAACTGTTCTATCAACAATTACCACTGCATTGTCAATAGTTCCACCCTTTATTAATCCTTGCTCGGCAAGTGTTTCAACTTCGCTCAGAAAACAAAATGTTCTTGTAGGCGCAAACTCCGTTATAAATTCTTTTTCCAAATCGAATAAACCAGTGTGCTGGCTGCCTAAAGCTGGGTTATGATAATCGACCATTACTGTCATTCTAAATCCATCAAGAGGAAGAGCCACAATATCTACTTGCTCTTCTTCGTTATGAAATGTAATTGTTTCATCAATTATTAAATAATTTTTTTTTTTGATAATTTCTGCTGGTTCGCGGTAAATTTTCTTAGAAATATCCGCTACAGTCATTCCATCAGTGTAAACTAAAACATCTGGTAACTCTTTGAATTTACGCGGAACTGGAGGTGCTACTGGTTTTGTTTCTCCACGTTTGCCTTTTCTCTTACGTTTGTTAAACCCACCATGAGTACCTTGTGCTCCACGGTATCCACCGCGTTTACCACTTGTTCCGGTAGTCGTTTTTTGCTCCATTGGATTAGTCGTGCGTTTTACTATCGGTGCTGCTTTCTTTTCAGTTGGTTTTGCTGCTGGACGACTAGTTGTTGAAGTCGACTTTTTATTGTTTTCTGTTTTAGCTAGTGGTTTTGATTTTGTTTCAGGTTTAGAACTATTATTGGATTGATTCTGTTTGTTTACTATACCCTTACCGCCTTTTTGTGTTGTGTTTTTTTGTGTTTCTCCTTGATTTTTCGTTGTAGCTGCATTCGTTTTTTTGTTTGCAGCAAATGTTTCATCTAACATCGTAACTTGTTTATCTTCCATTGAAGACAGATGATTTTTATAGTTAAAACCTAATTGATTCGCTTTTTCAATCACTTTTTCAGTAGGTAAATCGTGTTTTTTTGCAAATTCAAATACTCGCAAATTAGCCATTTTAATAACCTCCGTTAATTTAGTAATAATTCCCGGATTTTTTTACCAAAGCCGTTATCCAACGTTGTACATATCGTACGCTCTTTTCCAATTGCGTGACTCAACTCTGCTTTTGTAAAGTGAATCACTATCGGAATAGTGTAATAACGACATTTATCCGAGATTTTTTTCTTGGTTTGCTCACTAGCATCTGTAGCAACTAGTACTATTTTTGCTTGTTCTTTTCTAATTTCTTTTAATGTTAAATCTTCACCCGTTACCAATTTTCCAGCCTTCATCGCTATTCCTAAAAGGTTCAGTGCTTTTTGATCTGGGTTCATAAACTCATCCGCGCTTTCTGTCGTGTCACGTAGTCTAGCAGCTCTTGATAAAAAGAATCCGTTAAAGTTGTTTCTAACGTACGATCTAAAATACGCTTATCCCAAGCAACTTTTACTATTAATGGATCAATAGAGACATAAGCACCGCGTCCAGTCATTTTGCCACTTGGATCGATACTAATTTCGCCCTCTTTATTTTTTACTATTCGAATCATCTCTTTTTTAGGTTTCATTTCATTTGAAGCAATACATTTACGCATTGGAATTTTACGTTTTTGCATATCTTTCACCTCTATTATTCTTTGTGCTCAGCTTCATCTTCTGCTAATTCAATCATTTCTTCGGCTTCTCCTGAAGTTAAGATGCCTTCTTGAAATTCATCTTCAACTTCTATGTCGCTAAGAAAATCTTTGCTATCTTCAACATTATCAATGATTTGTGTTACGTCAGTTTCTTGCTCTGCATTCATTGTTTCTTCGATAGCAGAAACGTAATCTTCCGTGCGTTCCAAGCCAGCTTCTTCTTTCGCAATCAACGAATCTTGTATATCTGATTCTGACTTGATATCAATTTTAAAGCCCGTTAGTTTAGCAGCTAATCGAGCATTTTGACCTCTCTTGCCAATTGCAAGAGATAATTGATAATCAGGTACAACAACCCTACAACTGCCTTCTCTTTCGTTAAATGTCACATTAATAACTTGTGCAGGGTTTAAGGCATTTGCTATAAACGTTGCAGGATCACTACTCCATTCAACAATATCCATGTTCTCGCCTTTTAGCTCATTTACGATTGCTTGTACACGTTGGCCTTTAGGGCCGACACACGTACCAACTGGATCAATATTTTCATCTCTCGACATGACAGCTACTTTGGCTCTGTCACCAGCTTCGCGGGCAATCGATTTGATTTCAACAATGCCATCGTAAATTTCCGGTACTTCTTGCTCAAACAATCGTTTTAATAAATCTGGGTGACTACGACTCACAAAAATTTGAGGCCCTTTAGATGTATTTTCGACTTTTGTTACATAAACTTTTATACGGTCATGAGGTTTATAAACTTCATTCGGTATTTGTTCTTGTTTAGATAATACTGCTTCAATTTTACCAAGATTCACATAGATATAGCGATGGTCTTGTCTTTCAACAATTCCTTGCATAATGTCATTTTCATAAGTAATAAATTCATTGTAAATAATGTTACGCTCTGCTTCTCGTACACGTTGCATGATGACTTGTTTTGCTGTTTGAGCTGCAATTCTACCAAAGTCTTTAGGAGTTGTTTTAAAACGGATAGAATCGCCTAATTCATAAGCGCTATTAATGTCTAACGCTTCTTTCAAACTAACTTCTAAACGTGAATCAAATACAACGTCAACAACCTCTTTTACAGCATAGACATGGATATCGCCTTTTTTCATATCGAACTCAACTTCTACATTTTGTGCTTGTCCGTAATTCTTTTTATATGCTGAAACCAAGGCCGCTTCTAAAGCATCGATGACGATTTCTTTTGCAATACCTTTTTCTTGCTCTAGGGTATCAAGGGCATTTAGCATTTCTTTACTCATTTCAATTTCTCTCCTGTCCACTAACCATTTAATTTAAAATTGAATTGCTAATCTAGCTTTTGCAATTTTTTTACGATCAAATTCAATTTCTTTTACTCGAGTTTTAATTCGTACAGATAAAATCAAGGTTTCTTTTGAAACATCTATTAACGTGCCTTCATAAATTTTTTCACCATCAAAAGCTTCGTATAAAGAAATATGAATATACTCACCAATCGCTTGGCTATAATCTTCTTCTTTCTTTAATGGTCTTTCAGCTCCAGGAGAAGATACTTCTAAGAAATAGGCTTGTGGTATTGGATCTGGATCCATTGCATCCATTGTTTCACTGACTTTTTCACTGACAAAAGCACAATCTTCCAGAGTAATACCTTCTGGTTTATCCACGTATATTCTTAAAAACCAATTTTTCCCTTCTCTTACAAATTCTACATCAACTAGCTCAAATTCAAAACTATTAACTATGGGTTGCACAATATTGCTAACCGTTTCAACCACACTTGTCATCTATACCGCCTCCTTTTAGATACATATACCTGACTGCCGAAAAAGAGTGAGCGTCGCCGCTCACTCTTTACCAAGATATCTAAATACAGTTAAATAATAACACAATTTCTTAATCTTAGCAACAAAACCATTGGTAAATACGGGTTTTATTTGTCTAATGAGTTTTTTTATAAACTACTCTTCAATCTATCTTCTCTAATTTCTTTAATTAAAATAAATCAAATAAAGAAAGCTGATTTTCGTCTGGCATACCTTTTAAAACACCATTCTCATTCATATACTCAATAACTGTTTTAGATACTTTTCCACGTTTGCCTAAATCTTCTTTAGATAAAAAGGGTTTATCTAGTCTTGCTTCTACTATTTGATTTGCTACATTGACACCTAAACTTGGCACTGCTCTAAAGGGTGCGATTAAAGAGTTGCCTTCTATGACAAAATCTTTTGCATCAGATTTGTCTAAATCAATCATTTTAAAAGTCATGCCTCGTTCAACCATTTCATTTGCCAATTCCAATACAGTTAAGACGTTTTTTTCTTTCGTTGAGGCATCTAAACCTTTATCCGTAATTTCTTTCATTTTAACTTTGATGCTTTCTTTTCCCTGGCACATCGCAGCTAGCTCAAAATCAGCTGCACGCACAGAAAAATAAGCAGCATAGTATAAAATAGGGAAATGCACTTTGTAATAAGCTACACGAAGAGCCATTAAAACATAAGCAGCCGCATGTGCTTTGGGAAACATATATTTGATTTTTAAACAAGAATTGATATACCATTCTGGTACTTTCTCAGCTCGCATTTCTTTTTGCCATTCATCTGGAATCCCCTTACCTTTACGCACAGATTCCATAATTTTAAAGGCAAGTCCGTCTTCTACACCGTTATACATTAAATAAACCATAATATCATCACGACATCCAATAACTTCAGATAGAGGAATATTATTTTCACGTATCAACTCTTCTGCATTGCCCAACCACACGTCAGTTCCATGAGAAAGTCCTGAAATTTGAAGCAATTCAGCAAATGTTGTCGGCTTAGTCTGCTCTAACATCCCTCTCACAAAACGAGTACCAAATTCAGGAATACCCAGTGTTCCGGTTTTGGATTGAATTTGCTCTGAAGTAACATTCAAAACATCTGTTCCACCAAAAATTTTCATTACTTCCGGATCATCTGTAGGAATTGTTAAAGGATCAATACCTGATAAATCTTGTAACATCCGAATAACGGTAGGATCATCGTGTCCTAATATATCTAGTTTCAAAACATTATCATGAATAGAATGAAAATCAAAATGCGTTGTTTTCCATTCAGAATCTTGCGCATCAGCTGGAAATTGAATCGGTGTAAAGTCATAAACGTCCATATAATCTGGAATAACAATAATCCCACCTGGATGTTGACCCGTTGTGCGTTTAACACCTGTTGAGCCCTTAGCTAATCGGTCAATTTCTGCAGCACGAAAAGTTAAATTTTGATCTCGCTCGTAGGCTTTTACGTAACCAAAAGCTGTTCGGTCAGCTACTGTACCGATTGTTCCTGCTCGAAAAACATATTCTTCCCCAAAAAGAACTTTTGTGTAGTCATGCGCTTTTGATTGATAATCACCAGAGAAATTTAAATCGATATCTGGAACTTTGTCGCCATTAAAACCTAAAAAAGTTTCAAACGGAATGTCATGTCCATCTTTGTGTAATCTAATGTGACAATTTGGGCAAGTTTCTTCAGGCAAATCATACCCGGAACCCACTGAACCGTCTATAAAAAACTTGGAGTATTTACATTTTGGGCAACGATAATGTGGTGGCATGGGATTGACTTCTGTAATTCCGGTCATCGTTGCTACAAAACTAGATCCGACTGAGCCACGTGAACCAACTAAGTAGCCTTCTGAAAGACTTTTATGAACTAGTTTTTGTGAAATCAAATAAATTACGGAAAAACCATTTCCAATAATACTGGTTAGTTCTTTTTCAATTCTTTTTTCGATGATGTCTGGCAAAGGGTTCCCATACAAACGATGTGCTTCATCGTAACTTAACTTACGGATTTCTTCTTCTGAACCTTCAATTTTAGGTGTATATAATTCTGTTTTTACAGGTGTCATTTCTTCTACAGATTCGGCTATCCGTTGCGTATTTTCAATAACAATTTTATGCGCTGTTTTTTCTCCTAAAAAAGAGAAAGCTTCCAGCATATCATCTGTCGTTCGGAAATGAACTTTAGGCAACTCACTCCTATTTAATGGGTTTGCTCCACCTTGAGAATTAATGAGTATTTTTCGATAAATATAATCTTCTGGATTCAAATAGTGAACATTACCAGTAGCAACGACCGGTTTACCTAATTCTTCTCCAATTTGAACTAGATTACGGATAATTTCTTCCAAATCTTTTTCTGAATTTACTAGCTCTTGTTCAAGTAAAGGTGCGTAAACTTCTTTAGGCATCACTTCTATAAAATCATAAAATTTTGCCTTATTTTTAGCTGCTTCAACACCTTTTTGCATCATTGCTTCAAATACTTCACCTTGATTACAAGCAGATCCGATTATTAAACCTTCTCGCAATTTAATTAGTTCTGAACGAGGAATCCTTGCTGTTCTAAAAAAATACTGAGTCATAGATAAAGAAACTAGTTTAAATAAATTTTTTAAACCTACTTGCGTTGTGGCAATAATCGTACTATGAAAAGGTCTAGCACGTTTGTAAGAATCTCCTTCACCAATACGATCATTTAATTGATTGTGGTTAACGATTTCATGCTCTTCTTGGGCTTCTTTTAAAAATAGCCAACAGAGGTAACCTGTTGATTCAGCATCGTAAATAGCTCTATGGTGCTGTTCTAACGCTACTCCATATTTTTTAGCTAACGTATTCAATCTATGACTCTTTAACTGTGGATGAAGAAATCTAGATAGTTCTAACGTATCAATAACCGGATTAATATTTTCAGCTAATTCTTGTCGAGTATTACTTGTATTTAAAAAGCCCATATCAAAACTTGCATTATGCGCAACCAATATATGATTTTCTGCAAAAGCTTCGAATAATAACAGTACTTCTTTTTCAGTTTTCGAGCCTTTGACCATTTCATCCGTAATACCTGTTAAGTTGATGGTCGTTTGAGATAAAGGATGTCCAGGATCAATAAAATGTTCGAATTTTTCAATAACGTTTCCTTTGTACATCTTAACGGCTGATAATTCAATAATTTTGTTGTAAACAGCAGATAATCCTGTTGTTTCTACATCAAATACCACATACGTTGCTTCAGCTAACTCTCTATCGATAGGGTGATAAGCAATTGGAATACCATCATCAACAATGTTGGCTTCTATACCGTACAATATTTTTATTCCATGTTTTTTTCCAGCATGAAAAGCATCTGGAAAAGACTGTGCACCAGCATGATCTGTAATCGCTATTGCTGGATGCCCCCATTTAGCTGCTTGAGCGACTAAGTCAGTGATATTGTTTGTTGCGTCCATTTGACTCATGTTACTGTGCAGATGCATTTCGACTCGCTTATCCCCTTGCGGAGCTAAGTCTTTTCGCTCCTCATGAAAACTTTCGGAAAGATCTTGGGCATTCAGCACTAAATCTCGCATGAAGTTGTCTTCTTGGACACTTCCACGCGCTTTTATCCACATTCCTTTTTTTATTGCTGCAAAAGCTGCTTCATCTTCAGGTGTATTAGAGAATTTTTTAACGGTAAAAGAGGAAGAATAATCTGTTATCTTAACAATTAATAACTGTCGTTCGGAACGAAGAACTCGAATTTCAACATCAAACACATATCCCTCAATCGTTACTCGTCTTTCTTCTTCTATAACTTGATCCATTTGTTTTATTTCTTCTTTATCGTTTATTTTACGTCCTAAAACAATTGGCCCTTTGGCTATATTTTCGATTCCTTTTTCTTTATTATATTTCTTTTCTTCTTCTGCTTTTTTCAGGTTTTCACCTGCTCGTATGCTTAATAGCTCATCTGCTTCTTCTTTTTTCGCTTTAAATTCTGCTATCTTTTTATCGTAGCTTTCTTCATCAATAGTTGGTTCAATTTTAAATAATGGAAATCCTAAACTTTGGTAAGCTACTTCCACAGGGGGCAAATACTGATTAATTAAATGACCTTTTACTACTTCATTTTCTACTAAAAACAGAATTTTTTTCCCATTCAATAAAGGCAATTGTTCTTGAAAAGCACGATTGCATAATGGTGAAGAAACGCCACTCTTCTTAACTGCTAAAGCCCAATAATGTTCTAATTTTTCAATCGTTATTTTAGGGGCTATTGCTTCAATTGAAACTTCTATAGTCGCAATAGAACTAAACGTTAATTGTAATTTTTCTATAAATAGTTGGTAAACTTCAAAAGGTAAAATATCCTCAAATGAAAGATTAAAATGCCATATTTTTGAAGTCTTATGCACCGTTACTTTTTTTATTTCACCTTTTTCGAAATAAGTTTGGTACTCTATTGCATTTTTCAAGCCAATTTGCTCTAGTAATTTTTGAAATAGCTCTTTTGAATTTAAACTCATGAACGACTGGCTCCTTTCGATTACTCTTATCTACTATAAAGGAAATAACAAAGGAAGCACAGACAAGTAAAATCTATACTTGTGTAGGCTCCCTTTGTTATTTTTCCTTTAGTTATTTTCAGGATTCAGTAAAATTGCCATTGTTGAAATCATTTCATCTTTTCTAACTTCAATCGTTTCGCCAGTTTTACGAATTTTGATTTCTACTATATCCTCAGCAGCTTTTTTACCGACTGTTATGCGAATTGGTAGACCGATTAAATCAGAATCAGCAAATTTTACTCCTACACGTTCTGCACGATCATCTAATAAAACAGAAAATCCAGCTTGATTTAAAGAAGTATACAATTCTTCTGCTAAATTCATTTGATCTTCTGATTTTACATTGACTGGTACCAAATGAAGCTCATATGGAGCTAATTGTCTAGGCCAAATCAAGCCTTTTTCATCACTTTTCTGTTCAGCAATAGCAGATAATAAGCGGCTAACACCAATACCATAACACCCCATGATAACTGGAATGGAACGGCCATTGTTGTCTAATACGGTTGCACCCATTGACTCACTATAACGGGTTCCTAATTTGAAGATATGTCCAATTTCTATCCCTTTTGAAAATTTCAACACTCCTTGTCCATCAGGAGATAATTCTCCTTCTTTAACAAAGCGTAAATCTACAAACTTCTCAATTGCAGCATCACGAACAGGGTTAACATTCATGAAATGATGGTTTTCTTCGTTTGCTCCTGCAACGACATTCACCATATCTTGTACGTATAAATCTGCTAAAACTTTGATTCCCTCTTTAACATTGACTGGTCCAATAGAACCAAAATTAACACCTAAAAAGTGCGTAGCTTCTTCATCTGTTGCCATTTCTAAATAATCAACATTCAAAAAGTTTTTAAGCTTAACATCGTTTACTTCGTGATCGCCACGAACAACTGCTAGAACAGGTTCACCATCTGCGATAAATAATAAACTCTTCATAACATCACTCGATTTTACTTTTAAGAAAGCCGCTACTTCCTCAACTGTTTTGCAATTCGGTGTTGCTACTTTTTCTAACTCTTTTTCAACTTGAGTTGATTTTTTATGCATATAGAAACTTGTTGCCATTTCCAAGTTAGCTGAATAATTACTTGAATCAGAGTATGCAATAACGTCTTCACCAGCATCAGAGATGGCTGTGAACTCTTTAGAATCACTTCCACCCATTGCTCCTGCATCGCCAATAATATTTCTGAAATCTAGTCCACAACGTTCAAAAATACGTGTGTAAGCTTCCTCAAAATCTGAATAAGTCTTATCTAAACTTTCATAGCTATCGTGAAATGAATAAGCATCTTTCATTAAAAATTCACGACTTCTCAATAAACCAGAACGTGGTCTCTTTTCATCACGGAATTTAGTTTGTATTTGGTATAATGACAAAGGAAGTCTTTTATATGAATTGATTTCATCACGAATTAAAGTTGTAAAGGCTTCTTCATGTGTTGGCCCTAAAAGATAATCTCGACCATGGCGATCAGTTAACTTCATTAAGTCTTCGCCGTATGTTTCGTAACGTCCTGACTCTTCCCATAATTCACGAGGCAATAATGAGGGCATTAACATCTCAACTGCATCAATTTTTTCAAATTCTTCTCGGATAATCGTTTTTATTTTTTCTAAAACTTTATTAGCCAAAGGAAGATAGCTGTATACTCCACTAGATAATTGTCTAATGTATCCTGCTCTCAATAATAGTTGATGACTTAATACTTCTGCATCGTTAGGGGTTTCACGCAAGGTTGGCACGAATAATTTTGATTGTCTCATGACTGTTTATCTCCTTTGATAGTTGACTGTTTTGTGGTTAGTTATTTTAAAAAGTATGTTTGAATATCATTCCATGTGACTAAGACCATTAATAAAACTAATAGTCCAACTCCGATTAAAGTGATGATTCCTTCTTTTTCTTGACTCAAAGGTTTCCCTCTGACTCCTTCAACAGCATTTAACAATAATTTACCACCATCTAAAGCCGGTACTGGTAATAGATTAATAATTCCTAAATTGATACTTAAAATTCCCATCCAATTTAATACGCCGATGTATCCTGTTTTAACAACAGCTTCAGTTGTTGCATAAATAGCTACAGGTCCGCCAAACATATCAATAGAAAATCCTTTAGTGAAAATAGAGCCTAATGCGGCTAATATCTGAACAATAACAGTCCAAGTATAAGTGAAACCAAAAAACAGTTTAGCAGTGAAGGAAGTATCAACAGGCGCGTTTACTCCTATAATTCCGATTTCTGAATCATCATTTCCTTTTGTAGCTTCAGGAATAACAGTTCGTTGCTTTTCAGATCCATCTACTGATTTCAAAGTAAACATTAAGGATTTTTCCGGACTTTTTTGGATGACTTTTACTATTTCAGTCCAACTAGTCATTTTATTGCCGTCAATTGCAAGGACTTGCTCCCCTTTTACTAAGCCAGCTTCATAAGCTGGAGTTCCTTCTAAGATTGATCCTAATTTATTTTCATCGCTAATTACGCCACCTTGTAAAAAAGCCATCAGAGTAAACGTAATAATAGCTAGAATAATATTATTCATCGGGCCTGCAAAGTTTGTCATCATTCTCTGAGGCAAACTAGCTGCTTGGAATTGCACATCGAGTGGGGCGATTTGTACTTCTGTCCCGTCTTCTTCAATTAATAACGCATCGCGTTTGACCGGATAGCGAACCAATTTAGTATCATCGCCAGGAAGGTAACCTTCTACATACAAATCTTTTTCTAAATCAATCGCACTAACTTGAATAGGAACAACTTCAAGTAATTGTTTTTTCTTATAGGTATTAATCGTTGTAACTTGATCATTTTCATCTAACAAAATCCCAACAGACATCCCTGGTTTGATGTCTGTTTCTTCCTCATAGCCAGCCATTCTAACATAGCCACCAATTGGTAAAATACGTATTGTAAATGTTGTTTCATTTTTACGATACGAAAAAATCTTCGGTCCAAAACCGATTGCAAATTCTCTAACTAGTATTCCTGCTTTTTTTGCAAAGTAGTAATGCCCAAATTCATGGAAAATGACTAGTACACTAAAAACAAGAATAAAGGTAATAATTGTAGTAATCATTTTATCTCTCCCTTAAATCCAACCCATAACTTTTTCTCTAGTCTCTTTATCGACTTCCAAAAGAATAGTCAGGTCTGGTTTTTGTATTTCTTTTTCTTGATTAACAGCTTTAAATACAAGTTTTTCAATCTCTAAAAATGATACCTTACCTTCAATAAATGCATTTACAGCAACTTCATTTGCTGCATTCATAACTGTTGGAGCTGTTCCACCTATTCTCCCAACATCAAAAGCTAATTGTAATAGAGGGAATCGTTCAAAATCTATTTCTTCGAATCTTAATTGTCCAATGGTAGCTAAATCAAAAGAAACAGGTTTTTTAACTGGCATTCGCGTTGGAAAACCTAGCGCATATTGGATGGGTTCTCGCATATCACTAGCCCCTAATTGAGCTTTAATCGTTCCGTCGACAAATTGTACCATAGAATGCACAATACTCTCACGGTGTAAAAGAACTTTTATTTTATCATAATCCATATCAAATAACCACTTAGCTTCAATTACTTCTAAGCCTTTATTCATCATAGAAGCTGAATCAACGGTTATTTTTTTTCCCATTGACCAATTTGGATGATTTAACGCATCTGAAACGCTGACATCACGTAAGTCTGCTCTAGAATAATCACGAAAGCTTCCACCTGATGCTGTAATAAGCAATTGGCTAATAGCGCTACTATTTTCACCTTGTAAACATTGAAAAATTGCTGAATGCTCACTATCTAGAGGGAAAATTCTAACGTTATTTTTAGCAGCTTCTTGCATAACTAAATCACCAGCCATGACAAGTGTTTCTTTATTGGCAAGCGCAATGTTTTTTCCTGCTTTGATGGCCGCTAATGTTGGCAACAAGCCAATACTGCCCATTACTGCCGTGACAACTGTTTCCACTTCATTCCTAACAACTAGTTCCGATAATCCCTCTATACCGTATGTAAATTGAACAGCAGGATAATCTAACTTCAATCGGACAGCCAGTTCTTTTGACTTGACTGCTACTGCTTTAGGTTTTAATAGTTCAATCAATTTTCTTCCTTTTGTCTCATTCTCATAAAAAGAAAAAGCCTCTATTTTGAATAAATCTGGGTAAGATTGAACGACTTCAATGGTACTAGACCCTACTGATCCAGTAGCACCTAATAAACAAATTTTTTTCATGATACCAAAGTTACTATCAGTAAAAGATACTAACTTTTTCACACCCTTTCATGAATTAAACTAACGTCAGTAAATACAATACTGGCATTGCAAATAAAATACTATCAAATCGGTCAAGAATTCCACCATGACCTGGCAATATTTTCCCAGAATCTTTTACATCATAATGGCGTTTTAAAGCTGATTCGACTAAGTCCCCTAGTTGACCAGAAACAGAAATTAAGCTAGCTAGTAAAGCTGTCATGCCAAATGAAAAATCAGCTGGATAACTAAAATAATAGCCTGTCGAAATAACAAGCGCACAGAAAATTCCTCCTAATGATCCTTCAATCGTTTTATTAGGACTAATATGCGGAGCAAGCTTATTTTTACCGAACTTGCGGCCAACTAAATAAGCCCCAACATCTGTTGCCCAAACAATAAATAAGGCCAATAGCAATAGTCTTAACCCTTCAAAACGGATCAACAGAAAGTACTTAAAGCCGTATCCAATGTAAATAGACCCCAGTATTGACATAGCAGCATCATCAAAATTAAATGTGTTTTTCGAAAATACTGTTGAGATTAGTAGCAATAATGCACAAATATAGAATAACATACTTGATGAGTAGGCTGTACCTAATACACCTTGATTTGAAGGAATGATAATTAGTAATAAAGCACTACCAGCTATTAATCCTTCTATGGACAATAAAGATTGTTTTCTCATTCTAAATAATTCAAATAAAGCAATTAAACCTAATAAAGATACAGCTGTTGTTAAAATAACCGAGCCCATATAAACAATTGGTACGAAAACGATTAAAGAAAGTATGGCTGTGATGAGTCTTTGTTTCACTTATTTTTCCTCCTAGCTATTATAATGCACCAAAACGTCTGTGTCTTTTTTGATAAATGCTAACGGCATTTTCTAACGACTGCTCATTGAAATCTGGCCAAAGCTCTTTTGTAAAGTAAAATTCACTATAAGCGTTTTGCCAAAGCAAAAAATTGCTCATTCTCTCTTCTCCACTCGTTCGAATCATAAAGTCGACTTCTTGATAGTCTCCTAATGAAGCTGTCATTAAGTGTGATTCAAAAATAGTTTCATCTATTTCTTCACTATCTAATCTGTTGTCTTTCACCATTTTTGCTATTTGTTTAGTCGCCTCAATCATTTCACTGCGACTCCCATAATTTAAGGCAAAGTTAAGTATCATACCTGTATTATTTTTTGTATCTTCAATAGCTTGCATTACTGCTTTTTGTGTATGTGCTGGCAATTGATCTGTAAATCCGATGACTTGAACTTTGATATTTTCTTTAATCAAATCCGGCACAAATGCGTCAAAAAAATCTACTGGTAATTGCATTAAAAAATTCACTTCTGGATCAGGTCTTCGCCAATTTTCAGTCGAAAAAGCATATAGAGTCAAAACTTTGATACCTATTTGGCTAGATCTTTTTGTGATTTTTTTAACTGTATTCATACCTTCTTTGTGTCCGGCAATTCTGGGCAATAATTTTTTTTGAGCCCAACGTCCATTCCCATCCATAATGATTGCAACATGAGCAGGTATCTCGTCTAGTTTATCAAAAGGGTGGATTTCATTTTTTTTTTCTGCTTCTTGTTTCTTTTTTTTTAAAAAATTTATCATTTGAGTTTCTCCAATCCGTCAACTGACTGATACCATTGTATCAAAATCTACTACGAATGCCTATAATAAATAAATATCTTAAGAGATTTCTAGATAATCAAACAGAAAAAGTACAACTAGTTATCACTAGCGAGCTTTCAAACTCAAGAAACCGTAATATTATTTTTTTTGAAAAAATAATGGTATACTTTTTATAGATAAAAGTAAGGGGATGATTGCTATGAAAAAAATAATTAAACGAATGGTCGTCAGTTTTGTAGTATCTTACGTAGCAGCAAGAGTAACTAATTTCTTTTTAAAAGAAGAAGGGACAGACACAACGACTAAATAAGAACAAAAAGTAAAACACCTCATTGACCTTCAACAAGGTCGATGAGGTGTTTTACTTACTGTCTATAAATTAAACGTCTAACAACTCTTTTTCTTTTTCAGAAGCAATCGCGTCAACATTTTTAATACTTTCATCTGTTAACTTTTGAATATCTTCTTCATAAGAATGAACGTCGTCAGATGTTAATTCTTTATTTTTTTCTGCTTTTTTTAATTCATCAATTGATTCTCGTCTAATATTACGAACAGAGACTTTTGAGTTTTCTGCTTCTTTACCTACTTGTTTAGCTAGCTCTTTACGTCTATCTTCTGTTAATTGAGGAATAACTAAACGAATAACATTTCCATCATTGTTTGGGTTGATTCCAATATCACTTTGCATAAGAGCTTTTTCGATATCTTTAAGTGCTGTTTTGTCAAATGGTGTTATCATTAGCACCCGTGCTTCTGGAATAGATATCTGTGCAATTTGGTTCAAAGGTGTTGGAGCACCATAATAAATAATTTGGATGCGATCTAACAATGAAGGATTTGCACGTCCTGCTCGAATGCTTCCTAATTCTCTTTGGAAAGCTTGTTCTGCTTTAACCATTTTTTCTTTTGTTTCTTTCAATAATTCTGTACTCATTATTTTTTCCCCCTGACAGTAGTACCAATCGTTTCACCTAAAACAACACGTTTAATGTTTCCAGGTTCGTTAAGATTAAAGACGACTAATGGAATATCGTTATCCATACTTAACGAACTTGCCGTTGTATCCATAACTTGTAGACCTTTATTTATAATGTCTAAATGAGTTAATTCTTCGTATTTAATCGCTGAACTATCTAATTTAGGATCTGCTGAATAAACACCATCAACATTATTTTTCGCCATTAATATAACATCGGCGCCAATCTCAGCTGCACGCAAAGCGGCTGTAGTATCTGTAGAGAAATAAGGATTCCCAGTGCCACCTGCAAATATAACAACACGACCTTTTTCTAAATGTCTCTCTGCTTTACGACGAATGTATGGTTCAGCAATTTGTCGCATTTCGATAGACGTTTGAACTCTCGTTGGCACTCCAACATTTTCTAAACAATCTTGTAATGCTAGAGCATTCATAACCGTTGCTAACATTCCCATGTAATCAGCTTGAGCTCTTTCCATCCCCATTTCAGAACCGACTTGTCCACGCCAGATATTTCCACCACCAACAACAATCGCGATTTCAATTCCTAATTCTTTTACTTCTTTTATTTCTTTGCATATATTGTTGATAACTGGCGGTTGAATACCAAATCCTGTATCTCCAGCTAAGGCTTCTCCACTAACTTTTAAAATAATACGTTTGTATTTCGGTTCAATCATTTTTTTCCCTCCATTGACTCTTACGCACTTCATTAAGTTTACCATATTTTCTCAAAAACTTCATTTATAATCTTTAATACTAACTAAATATATTTTTACTAATAAACGGGCTTTCGCCTATTATGTAAAATAGCGAAATAAGATAAAAAAAGGGAACACATCGAGAAATGTGCTCCTTTTTGTCTTTTATTTGTTTACTTGATTCATAACTTCTTCTGCAAAGTTTTCTTCACGTTTCTGGATGCCTTCTCCAACTTCAAAACGAACAAATGATTTAACCGTTGCGCCTTTAGAAGCAAGGTATTTGCCAACAGTTATATCTTGATCTTTAACAAAAGGTTGATCTACTAAACAGATTTCAGCTAAATATTTATTCAAGCGTCCAACAATCATTTTCTCAACGATATTAGCAGGTTTGCCTTCATTTAAAGCTTGCTCAGTTAATACTTTAGTTTCATGATCAATTTCTTCTTGAGACACTTGTTCGCGAGAAACATATTTAGGATTGATTGCAGCAATATGCATAGCAATATCACGTGCTAATTCTTCATCATTTGACCCTTCTACAACAGTTAAAACAGCGATACGTCCGCCCATATGTGTATAAGCTCCAAATACGTCTGCATCTGTTTTCTCAACACGTGAAAAACGGCGTAATTCAATTTTTTCTCCAATTTTAGTTGTCCCTGCAAGAATCTCAGTTTCAACTGTTCCGTTACCTGCTTTAAGCGTTTTAGCTTCTTCAACAGTTGTAGGATTGCCTTTTGCAACTGCTTCAGTAACATCCTTAACTAATTTTTGAAATTGCTCATTTTTTGAAACAAAGTCTGTTTCAGAGTTGATTTCAGTAATTGAACCAATATTGCCATCAACATATACTCCTGCTAAACCTTCAGCAGCGATACGGTCAGCTTTTTTAGCTGCTTTAGCCATACCTGTTTCTCTTAAATAATCAACTGCAGCATCGATGTCTCCATCAACAGCAACTAATGCCTTTTTAGAATCCATCATGCCTACGCCTGTCATATCGCGTAATTCTTTTACTAATTTAGCTGTTACTTGTACCATTATACTATTCCTCCTAGTAATTTGTTTTACTTCATAAAAAAAGCTGTCTCCGCTAAATTTGAAATGATGCCGCTTCGTGTAAAGTCGCTTCTCACTTCTCCTTTTGCTCGAGACAGCTGGGTATTATTTAATTATTCAGCGTTATTGCCTTCAACAACTTCAACGATTTCTTCAATTGATGCAGTTTCAGCAGCTACAGGTGCTTCAGGTGTAAACGTTTCTTCTACAACTTCGTCTTCTCCTTGATTTCCTTCAATCATAGCGTCAGCCATTTTTGAAGTAATCAATTTAACAGCACGAATTGCGTCATCGTTTGACGGGATAATAACATCAATCTCATCAGGATCACAGTTTGTATCAACCATTGCTACGATAGGAATATTTAATTTATGAGCTTCTTGAATTGCAATACGCTCTTTACGTGGGTCTACAACAAACATAACGTCTGGAATTCTAGGCATATCTTGGATTCCGCCTAAGAATTTTTCTAAACGATCACGTTGTTTTAGCAAGATCCCAACTTCTTTTTTAGGAAGGACTTCAAAAGTTCCATCTTCTTCCATTTTATTGATTTCTTTTAGACGTTTAATACGTTTTTGGATTGTGTCCCAGTTAGTTAATGTTCCACCTAACCAACGGTGATTTACGTAGAATTGGCCTGAACGGATTGCTTCTTCTTTAATTGCTTCTTGTGCTTGTTTTTTAGTACCTACGAATAAAGCGATTCCGCCGTTTTCAGATACTTCTTTCATATATGTGTATGCTGCATCAGCTAACTTAACTGTTTTCTGTAAGTCGATAATGTAGATACCGTTTCTTTCTGTAAAGATAAAACGTTTCATTTTTGGGTTCCAACGACGTGTCTGGTGACCAAAGTGTACGCCTGCTTCGAGCAATTGTTTCATTGAGATTACTGCCATGATTTGTTTCCTCCATTGGTTTTATTTTTTCCTCCCCCAAGTTCAACTGTAAGGAGACTTGATTACTCAAGCACCGTCCTTTACATCCGCTGGGGTGTGAAATTAGTTGGTGCTTTAACACCGCTTATTATTATACGATTTATTATTGAATAAATCAAGAGAAATGAATAAAATAGTCCTTTTCTCTTGATTAAATTGATCATTCTTAAGGTTTAACACATGCTGCACCAGCTAATTGCTGGTCAATTACTTCTAAAATTCCCAAAGGAACAATTTTGATTGCTGTATTTAATTGTTCTTTCTTGATTCTTTGACTTTCCATAGAATGATTGCACGCAACAAATAAAATAGATTATTACGTGCAATCATTCTACTTTTTCTGCAATTTCTGAATCTAAATTCCCTTTTATCACTGACCATTAACAACGACTTCTATTTCAAATTGAACGTTTTCTTTTTTTAAGTTCTTTACGTTACTTAATAAAAATGAGCATTTTTCTTGTTCATCAATGTGAATAATAACTTTCCCCATAAAACACCTGCCTAATAGTTCCTGTTTTTATTGGTTGAGTCTTTAATTTCCAATGCTTAATATTTCGCGAATATCTGCTTCTGTTAATTGAGTTAAAGATTGTTGTTCTTTGCCTTCTGAAGTAATGACTTGGTCAAATAGTGCTTTTTTCTCTTGTTGCATAGAATTTATTTTTTCTTCGATTGTTCCTTCTGCAATCAAACGCCAGACTTCAACAACTTTCTTTTGCCCTAAACGATGAGCACGACCAGCTGCTTGTTCTTCCACAGCAGGGTTCCACCATAAATCGTACAAGATAACAGTATCTGCTCCTGTTAGGTTTAATCCCGTTCCACCAGCTTTTAGCGAAATAAGGAATATTTCTTTTTCTCCATCATTAAAACGATTGACCATTTCTAGGCGATCTTTAGGTTTTGTTTGACCGCTCAAGTAGAAAGTATCAATTCCTTCTTCAGCAAGCTCTCTTTCAATGATTGATAACATTGAAGTGAATTGAGAAAAAATTAATACACGTTTTTTGCTTTCTTTTGCTGTTTGCAACAATTCTTTCAATTGCTCTAATTTACCTGATTCTCCTTGATAATCGTCTAAGAATAAACGAGGATCACAACAAATTTGACGCAGTCTAGTCAGACCGGACAATATTTCAATTCTGTTCTTTCTGAAATCATCACCTGACATTTTCTGAACACTCTCTTGTATCCTTTGCAAATAAGCAAGATAGACCGTTTTTTGCTCTTTTGTCATTGAACTATAAAGATTGGTTTCAATTTTATCTGGCAATTCCTTCAAGACGTCTTTTTTAAGTCTTCTTAGTACAAATGGGCGAATCATTTTAGAGACCTGCTCATAAGGCAGTGTTTTAAACTGTTTAACAGACGGAAAAAACCCGGGCATAATCAATTGGAAAACAGCCCACAACTCTTCTATTTTATTCTCTATTGGTGTTCCACTTAAGGCAAATCTTTTTTTAATATTTAAACCTCTCAATGCTTGAGCTGTTTTTGTGTGATAATTTTTCACCATTTGTGACTCATCGAGTACAAGTAAACTAAACTCTTGTTTTTTATAAACATCTGCATCTTGTCTAAAACTTGGATAAGAAGTAATTAAAACTTGATTGCTTTTTGCAGATTGAATGATAGACATTCTTTCCTCAGCAGTACCTGCTACGACAAAATTCTCAATTGAAGGAGCAAATTTTATTAACTCATGATTCCAGTTATAAATCAGCGAGGCTGGCGCAACAATGAGAAAAGGATTGTTTTCTTTTTTCTCTTGGATTTCAGATAAAATATAGGTGATCACTTGAATTGTTTTCCCTAATCCCATATCGTCAGCAAGAATACCTCCAAAGCCATATTTTGAAAGCATCTTAAGCCATTTAAATCCAACTACTTGATAAGGTCTTAAATCAGCATGAAGATTTTTTGGCAAGTCGACTTCGAATTGATCAGGAAAATTCAGATCTTCTATCAAATTTTGAAATTTTCTGGATAATTGTTGCTTGTTTTTTTCTTCTAAGCCAAATTTTTCGTGTAATTCTAGTCCACGATAACTAGGCAAACTGATTTTGCCATTTTGGAAACTTTTCGATACACGCAATTCAGTAAGAACATCACTAATTTGTCTGAAGTTTTCTGTTTCTAAATCAATTAATGTCCCATTTTCTAATTTATGAAACGATTTTTTTTCAATTAAACTTTTTAGCACGCTATCAATTTCTTCGGGCGTAATGCCCCCAATATCAAAACGAATATCTAATAATGAACCATCATTTTGAACATCGATATTCGTTTCTGGATCAATTTGATCTAAAAACATGCTATCCAATAAATCATCCACATAAACGGTTGCGTCTAGCTCTAAGGTTGGAATTTCTTTAGTAAATAATGCATAAAAATCATCATCTCTAACCATTCTTTTTGCATATGTTTTTTCAGTCCGATGATAATCGAATTCTTTTAATCGATTCAATACATTCATTTCTTGTTGACTGTCACGAATAATCTGTACGCCAAGATCTGGCAGATGATTTTCTTCACTATTTGTAGATAAAACCATTTGTTTGTAGTTAAATTCAATCGTTGCATGAACTGTATCTTTATCGTATTTAAAATAAATTGTTGTTTTCAATGGTTCTTGGATAAAAGAATTTTTAAGTTCTTCATCAACACTTACTTCACCTATTTTAGTCAGTATCGGCATTACATAAGCTGTAAAATCAGGCATATCTTCAGGTTTAATTTCAATATCATTTCCATCATGACGTTCTAGAAAACTGCTCAAGGGCTTACTAGCTCGCAGTTGTTCTTTGGAAGGCTGGAAAATAACATTAGAAGAAATAAACCATTGATATTCTTCTAAATAAGAATCCACTAAATTCAAGATATCTAGGGTAATTGATTTATTCTTTTGAAATAATTCAAAAGAAATTGGCAACTGATTCTCTATAAAGATGACTTTTTTATATTTGTCCTTCCCATTTACAAATTGGAGGTTGCCACTTTCTTGTAACATCTGCAGCGTTATCTCTGCTAAGACAGGCGTTAAAATTAAATACCTTTTATTATTAGTTAAAAGAACTGGTTCTTTTTGATTGCCAACTATTAATTGATTCGAATGAAATTGTTTTTGAAGAAAATTCATAATTTCTTTGTCTTCTTCGGTTAAATGAACTTGTTTAAAATCAATCAGTTGATTGGATTTGAGTTCAAACACACTTTGTGCTACGTAACTTTCAAAAAATGCCGGTAAATCCTTAATAATGTATAGTTTTTCTACTCCAATACGAATACTAAGTGCAAGAACTTCTTTTTTTGTACGAACAAGCGCAGTGCTTAGAGGTTTCATTTCAATTTTATATTCTAGTTCTAATACGCGCTCTTTTCCTGAAGTAGAAAGAGATTCCCTATGTTCATTCAAAAAAATACGTGTGAAAGATTCCGTTAATTCTTGACCCGGACTGGGTGAATCTGTAGCAACTTCTTTAGCATTTTCCTTTGTCATTATACGACTGATTCCTCTATCTCGTAGTTCCAGTTCAACAGCTACGGTATGTTTACAGTAACCATGTTCTTTCCAATACACGCATTCACAGAAATCTTCTTCTTTAGTTGTCCCATCTAGTTCAATTCTGTATCTTTCTTCTCCTATGACTTCGGCATTCCAAACTTTTTTTTCGAAGTTTGAATTAATTGAAAGAACTCGTTTATCAGCAACATATTTTCTTCCTTGATCAATAATTCGTTCTGGAATACTCCATTTCATTCAATGTTCCCCTACTTTCATACGTTTTATCTATTTTCATCTCGAATTTTTCTATCTCTCCATTGTACGTCATTCTCAAACAAAAAGAAAACTATTTCATTTTTAAGATAGAGAATCTTGTCTATTCCAAAAGAAGTTTGATAAAAAAAGAATTTTTTATCAACATTTTCATCCTTTAGCTTCTAAAAAAGCTTGCTAAAAGAGATTATCTCGTACATAATTATATCATTATTACAGTAGAATAGTTTCTTTATTATGAAAGGTTGAGATTGATTGTTTTTTAGAGCATTACGCAATTTTATTAGTTTTTTATTATTAGTTTTAAACGGTAACGCACATTATCAAAATAGAGAAAAATTGCCTACAAAAGGCTCATTTGTATTAGTCGCTCCTCATCGAACTTGGATTGATCCGGTTTATCTTGCGATAGCTGCTAAGCCAAAAGAATTTGCATTTATGGCAAAAAAAGAATTGTTTAAAAACCCTATTTTATCTTGGATCATTCGACACGCTAATGCTTTTCCAGTCGATCGCAAAAATCCAGGACCAAGCGCAATAAAAACGCCTGTTAAAATTTTGAAAGAAGGTAAAATGAATTTAGTTATCTTCCCAACTGGTACAAGACATTCTTCAGAATTAAAAGGTGGAGCAGCAACCATTGCAAAATTAAGCGGTGTTCCAATTATACCCGCCGTTTATCAAGGACCGTTAACATTCAAAGACCTTTTGAAACGAAAAAGAGTAACCGTTCGTTTTGGAGATCCAATTCTAGTCGATAAAACGACTAGATTAACAAAAGAAAGGTTAAAAGAGATTGAATTAGAAATTCAACAAGCTTTTGACCAGTTAGATTATGAGATTGATCCTTCTTATGAATACAAAGTAAGCTCATAAATAAAAAAGAGGCTGGGACATAACTAGCTACTAATAAGAAAAAAGATTCCATTTATCAGTTTTGCTGATAAATGGAATCTTTTTTTGTGTCAATTTGATAGAATTCCCCGACGGGGAGGATAATCTACTGGCATATTTCCTCATGTTAACG
>JAGQHW010000290.1 GCA_020431645.1 Carnobacterium sp.
TTGAACTCCGAAAAGATAAAAAACTTACACAAGAGGCTTTAGCAAAAAAGTGTAGCGTCACTCGACAAACAATTAATGCCATTGAAAATGATCGATATGATCCAACTTTAAAATTGGCATTTGAGTTAGCTAAAGTTCTTGAGACAAACGTTGATGACATTTTTAAAGATTAAACAATGGTTATAAAAGAAATCAGATACATTTTGTGTCTGATTTTTAATTTTAAGATGAAAAAAGAACCTTGATTTGACAAGGTTCTAGATACATGACTTTATAACGTTTCATGTATTTATAAAGCAGAAACTGAGTTTGTCACAATAAGAATTTAGTAAAACTCTCATAAAGAATAAACAGCCATAACCATCTTACTTTTTAATATATACTTACCTTTATTAAGGTTAATCATAAAACTATGAAGATAGAAGGAAATGAGCAATAGTAATTTAGACACGTAGTCATCAAATTTGATAAAAAAGGATGGTAATAAATAAATGAGTGAAAACTCTAAAAAAGT
>JAGQHW010000029.1 GCA_020431645.1 Carnobacterium sp.
GCTATCTTATTTCCAAATTCTATACACTATAAAAATAGTTTACCAGACAATTTTATACACAATTTATTCTTCTTCCTGATGTTTCAGATTAAGGTATCAACAGTCAGCTTGTTTATACCTCTATAAAATAAATCACTAACCCTAAAAAATTAGAAAATGATGGAATTATATGAAAAGGATGGTTGGAAAAAAGGGAATGAAAAGGTAAACTAAAAGAAACCTATTGGGTCATGGTACATGAATAGTCTATTCATACAATTCACTTAAAACAAGGAGGACTCTAATGAAAAGAAAAATACTACTCATCTCCACTTTTATCTTTGTTTTTATTTTTTGGGTAATGTGGACAAATTTGACTATTGCAACTAGTTATTTTGAAATTGAAAATAAAAAAATACCCTCTGATTTTTCAGGCTTCAAAATTGCAGAAGTATCAGATTTACACAATCGTCAGTGGGGACAAACATTAATCAAAAAAATCAAAGCAGAAAAACCTGATATCATAACCATTACTGGGGATTTGATTGACTCTTCACATACTAATTTTGATCAAGCTATGCAATTTATAGAGGAAGCTAATAAACTAGCTCCCATCTATTACGTAACTGGAAATCATGAAGCATGGATCGAAAATTATGCTGTTTTAGAAGGAAAACTAAAAAGTGCAAAAGTAATGATGATGGATGATAAGTCTGTCTTTATAGAAAAAGAAAAGAATAAAATACACATCTCGGGTATCCAAGATCCAGATTTTTTTGAAAGAGAGAATGACTATGGTATCCAAGGAGCAAGAACTCGCACTAAATTAACCGAACTGTTAGAAAAAGAGTTCTTTACTATCGTTTTAAGCCATAGACCAGAACAATTCGAGCAGTACGTCGCTGCTGGCGCTAATTTAGTACTAGCCGGTCACGCACATGGTGGACAAGTGAGGATTCCATTCATAGGAGGACTTGTAGCTCCTAATCAAGGATTTTTCCCAAAATACACAGAAGGGCTACATAGCAAGAAAAATACAAAAATGGTTGTTAGTAGAGGACTTGGTAATTCTATTATACCAATCAGAATAAATAATACTCCTGAACTAGTCATTATTACCTTAAAAACAAAATAAAACGTTCTTATTAAAAATAACTACTGTATAAAAAAGACCTCTATCCTAATTAAATAGAGGGCTTGTTCATTTCATTCAAAACAGTATATGGATTTACTCTTTTTTCTTTTTATATCCATACTTTCTGAGTCTAATCTTTAAGTTCTTTTTATACACTTCAACATTATACTAGACCAATATGAACAAAATCGAAGACTATTTTTCTTCCTTTAATCATCCTAAAAAACAGTATCCAAATAAGACAATGCATCAAAAAAGACAAAAGAGATTAATTGAACTTCATAAACTAGTTTTGCACATTTCTTAGTTAACGACTACCTTCTAGCGGTCTATCTGTTTTTCTTATTGAATACTTTTTTTCAATGATTCAAGGTTATTTTTCATCACTTGGATATAGTCCACTCCAGCATCTTGTTCTTTTTGTGACACTCCTTCGATCGGATCTAAAACAGCTAGTTCTATGTCTGCTTCTGCTGCTAATGTTTCTGCTATTTTTGAAGACGCATTATTTTCAAAATAAATATAGTTAACATTATTTTTTTTAGCATAGTTTGATAATTCAGCTAATTTAGCTGGACTTGGTTCTGTTTCAGAAGATAGACCTGATATTGAAACTTGAGTTAAGCCATACTGTTTAGCTAAATACGCAAATGCTGCATGTTGTGTAACAAATGTTCTATTTTCAGCATTTTCAAATGCTGCTTTAAATTCTTGATCCAACTCTGTCAATTCTTGAATGTATTTCTCAGCATTCTTTTGATAAAGTGCAGCATTCTCTTTATCTGCTTTTGCCAGACCCATTTGAATAGTTTTGACTTCAGCTTGAGCCAATACTGGACTTAACCAAACGTGAGGATCAATAGCATGGGAATGTTCTTCTTCGCCATGTTCGTCATCTTCTTCATGTTCTTTGGAATCTTCTTTTTCTATAAATTCTATTCCTTCACTTGCATTTATGACTATTACTTTAGTTGTATCAATCGCTTCAAGTGTACTAGGTACCCACGTTTCCATCTCATCACTATTGTAAATAAATACGTCCGCATCTTGAATAGCGGCAACCACTTTTGCACTAGGTTCGAACCCATGTGACTCTGTTCCTGCCGGGATTAACATCGAAATTTCTGCATTATCTTGCACAATATTTTTTGTGAAATCATATATTGGGTAAAAAGTTGTTATAATTTTCACTGTTTTTTTTGCCTCATTGCTTTTTTCTGATCCAGAATCTGTATTTCCACAAGCACTTAATAAGAGTAAAAATAGTACTCCTAATATTGGGATAGCCAAACGTTTAATTTTCTTCATAAGTTACTTCAACTCCTATTTTTTGATACAATAACGATTGATCTTTCAGTCTCAAATCGTAATTGTTACGTTTTAAAGATACCTTATTTCTATCCTTATTGCAACTTTTTTTGAAAGAAAATAAACATTTACTTTACCATCACGCTTTTTCTTTTTTGTTTTTCCAAAGCTAATAAATCGACTTTCATATTTATTGGACCACGATAACCTGATACTTGGCCATTTTTATGACTAACTCGATGACAAGGAATGATAATCAATAAAGGATTTTTTCCAATAGCTGTTCCTACAGCTCGAGAAGCTCGAGGATTTCCTATTCTTTTTGCTAATTCCCCATAAGTTATTGCTCCTCCATAAGGAATGTTCAACAGTTCTGCCCAGACCTTTTCTTGAAAGGGCGTTCCTTTTATGTCTAATGGCAAATGAAAATATGTTCTTTCACCTTTAAAGTATTCTTCTAATTGGTTGACACAATAAGCTAGTTTATCCGGATTATATTTTGCTAAACCAATAGAATCTATTTTTTTTAGCCATTCGTTTAATTCTGTTTTCCCTCCATTTAAAGAACCCACAAAACAGATTCCTTTATCTGTTGCAGCAAGATAAATTGGCCATTTTTGATTCGATAATTTTCCATAATAAATCTGTTTCATTTCTTCGCTCATACCTACCTTCTCCTTTGTCGTTCATTGTTTAATCATTTTTTATGCTCACACCTATTGTTACCCTCAATAAAAAAACAGTTGACAATTGTGCGGAATTTATTTAAACTCAGCAATGAGGTGATGACATGTCAACAAAAAACCACTTACTAACAATCTTAGAACAACAAAAAGGACAAACCATTTCTGGTCAAGAACTAGCTGATCGAATAAGCGTTTCGCGCACTTCTATCTGGAAAGCTGTTTCTACTCTGCGAAAAGAAGGTTACCTTATTGAAGCAACAACAAATAAAGGGTATTGTCTTCCTGTAGAATCTGATTTGCTATCAAGTGAAGCGATTAGGCCACTACTCGCAGCTGAATTAAAAAATCAGCCCTTTTATCTTTTCAAAGCTATTGAATCAACTAATCAAAAAGCAAAAAAAATAGCTATCGAGTTCCCCTCAAAACCAGGAGTTATTCTTTCTGAAGAGCAACTAAAAGGCAAAGGGCGCTTAGGTCGATTCTTCTATTCACCCGCTAAAACAGGTATTTATATGAGTTTAATTTTAAAGCCGAATCTGACGACTACAGATGCAACGCTCGTCACAACAGCAGCGGCCGTTGCAGTTTGTTTAACTATTGAAAAGCTAACAGATAAAAAGCCTAAAATTAAATGGGTGAACGATATCTACTTAGATGATTATAAAATTGCCGGTATCTTAACCGAAGCTGTGACTAATTTCGAGAATGGCACAATTGATACGATTATCTTGGGAATAGGCTTAAACTTTCGAACGCCCATAGAGGGGTTTCCAGTAGAATTAGAGTCTATTGCTGGAAGTTTATTATCTGAACATACTGGTAAACTAACACGCAATGAATTCATTGCAGAGCTAATCACTCAATTCTATCAAATTTATCAAACCATTGGAAAAAGAGATTTTTTAAAAGATTATAAAGAACGTTGTTTTGTTTTTGGAAAAATCATTCATTTTAAACAGGGAAAACAGGAATTTGACGCTATTCCAATTGATATTGATCAACAAGGTGGATTAATTGTACGAATGCAAGATGGTCAACATCAAACATTATCTTATGGTGAAATTACAATTCAACGTCCATTTCATTAAAAAGGAGCACACTCATATGAAATTAAGTACTCGAGATATCACTTATTGTAGTATCATGGCTGCATTAACGTTAGTAAGTGGATTTCTCACAATCCCACTTGGTCCCATCCCATTAACGTTACAGACATTAGTTGTTTTATTAACTGGCTTACTTTTATCTAAAAGAAATGCCTTAATTTCTCAAGGAATTCATCTTCTTTTAGCTTTATTAATTGGTGGATTTCAATCTCTACTTAGTCCTAGTTTTGGATTTGTCTTCGGCTTTGCAGCCGGTGCATACGTCATTGCATTTATTATAGAAAGGTACGGGTTCACTATAAAAATAGCTTCACTAGCTGTTTTTATTGGTTCTATCGTTATCTATTCTATTGGTTTACCTTATATGACAGTTATTTTAAATAATTACTTAGGAGGAAATTTTTCTGTCATCCAAATTTTACAAATGGGGTTCATTGTCTTTATTCCAGGAGATAGTATCAAAGCAATCATTGCTGTAGTTATTGGCTTGCGTTTACAAGGAAAAGTAGCCCGCTCCCAATCATAAGTGTGAACATTTCTCGTCTCAATCTTTAATACTTATTAAAGTCAAAAAATAATCTTATCTAATCTATTTGTACTTTAGTAGTGCGAATAGACTAGATAAGATTTTTGTTCGTTTAACTGTACTTAATTAAACTTTCCTGAAACAAGCTCGCCTTTGAACATAACCACTCTTTCTGGGCAGACACGCGCAACTAAATGAGCTGCACTTACTGCTTTTGTAAATAAAATACTCGCTCTATCTCCTACTTTTGGCCAACGTTTCATACCGTCAGTATCTAATGGTGTTAGGCCATTAGATACTAACGAGTAAGCTTGAGAAAGCGACTTTTCATCTTTCATCGAAAAGACCTCTACAGCACGGCTGACCCTTTCAATTAAATCTCCAGTTCCAAATGGACTCCAGTGATCATTGATATTGTCATTAACTACTCGCACGTTTACGCCATTTTTTTGGAGCAAGAAAACAGGTAGAACGGTTGTATCGATTGGAATTGTTGTGTTAATTCCGATATTAAATTCAGCTAATCGCTTTGCAATTTGCTTAACGGTTGACTCATCTGTATCTGCCAAAGCGAGTGCATGACTAATTTGTACCTTGCCTTCTAAATGATATTTTTGGGTATAATCAATGATTCGATTGATTTCAAACAATCCTAATGTTCCTCGGTCATGCAAATGAAAATCAACTTCTCGATGGTAATGGCCCGCTAATTTAAAAGTCGCATGCAGCGATTTTTCTATATCTACATCAATCGTTGCTGGATCTAGTCCTCCTAAAATCAAATTGCTATCACTAGCTAGAGCACTTCTCAATAGACCTTGTTCTTTTGTAGCTAGTGTACCATGCTGTGGAAAAGCAACTATTTCATAGTCCAAACGGTGCTTATTCTTTTCCAATATTTCTTTAATACACTCTAAATTATCTAATCCTATAACTGGATCAACATTTGTTTGAACTCTTAAAAAAGTAGCACCATTATCACAAATTAAATCAATTAACGCTTGCGCTTTTTTTGATGTTCCAGGGAGAAAGTCTCTTAAAAATTCTTTTTCCTCTTGAATCCGCTCTGCTACCCCAGAAGCTGGCACGACAGCTTGCCATTCTCCACCAAAGTGACCTTTATCTAAGTGAATATGATTGTCTTGCAAAGACGGTAAAGCTAGATATCCTTTTGCATCAATGACATCTATCTGATTTCCAGGGATTTTTTTAGCAATTTTCTTAAATTCACCATTTTCTATTTCTAGTGCAAATTCCTCTGTAGTCGTAATAAATTTGTTGGGGCTGACTTCTTTGTAACCCGTTTCTAAATAAACGTTTTTTATCCAAACCATCTTTCTCGTCCCCTTCCTTATTTTCACTCTCTAAAGGATTGATAAAAGGATAAACTATCCAATTAACCACTTATCGACTCTTTAGTCTACTGTCACCATACACTACAAAAAGAAAATATGTCCACTTATTCGCATTAATTCCCCTCTCCTTTTTGTTTTTTCAACTCCTTAAAAAATCCAAAAAACGACTCTTTTCTTTTAAAAAAAGAGTCGTTTCTAGTGTTTAATTTTATACTGATTTTGGTTTAAATCGCTTTAATCTTAAAGCATTTAGTAGAACGGATACAGAACTAAAACTCATTGCTGCTCCAGCAAGCATAGGGTTTAATAATGGTCCTCCAAAGAGATAAAGAACACCCATCGCTACAGGAATACCCAATGTATTGTATGCAAAAGCCCAAAATAGGTTTTCTTTTATATTTTTAATCGTTGCTTTACTCAACTCAATCGCTGTTGGTACATCCATTAAATCACTTCTCATTAAAACAATATCTGCAGATTCGATTGCAATATCTGTTCCCGAACCAATCGCAATTCCGATATCTGCTTGAGCCAAAGCAGGAGCATCATTGATACCGTCTCCTACCATCGCAACTTTTTTACCTTCGGACTGAAGCATTTTCACTTCGTTTGCCTTTTCTTCTGGTAAAACTTCACTTAATACTCGTTCAATCCCTACTTGTTTAGCAATCGCTTGGGCTGTTCTTGTATTGTCACCAGTAATCATCACAACTTCTAGTCCCATTTGATGCAATCGTTTAATCGCTTTAACACTATTCTCTTTAATCGTATCTGCAACTGCAATTATTCCTGCTAATTGGCCATCAACCGCAATATACATTGGTGTCTTGCCTTCACTTGCTAAGGCATCAGAAGTTGTTGTTAAGGTTCCTAATGAAATAGCACGCTCATCCATCAATTTTTTATTGCCTAATAAGATTCTTTGTCCATCTATCATTCCTTCTATGCCGTGCCCAGGAATAGCATTAAATTCATGCATTTTTACTAATAGCATCTTTTTAGTTTCTGCCTCAAGGACAATAGCTGCTCCCAGTGGATGCTCTGAACCTTTTTCAGCAGATGCTGCTAATAGCAATAGCCTTTCTTTTGAAAAATCAGCACTTGTGACAATATCTGTTACTTTTGGTTTTCCTTGTGTAATCGTTCCTGTTTTATCAAATATAACTGTTTCAACTTGGTGAGTGGTCTCTAGAGCAACACCACTTTTAATTAACACACCATGCTCTGCGCCTTTTCCAGTCCCGACCATAATCGCTGTTGGTGTTGCTAAACCTAGTGCACATGGACAAGCAATAACCAATACTGAAATGACAATCGTTAAAACAAAGATACCTGATTGTCCTGAAATATACCAACCCAAGCCTGCAAGCAGCGCTAACACGATAACAATCGGTACAAAATAACCAGATATTGTATCGGCTAATTTAGCGATCGGTGCTTTTGAG
This sequence comes from Carnobacterium sp., assembly GCA_020431645.1. Classification (GTDB taxonomy): domain Bacteria; phylum Bacillota; class Bacilli; order Lactobacillales; family Carnobacteriaceae; genus Carnobacterium_A. Next base: position 7,541 of record JAGQHW010000029.1, read on the forward strand.
CCTTGTGCATCTTCTACTAATTTAATAATTTGTGATAAAGTCGTATCTTTACCAACCTTTGTTGCTTTGTATTGTATTGCTCCATTTTGATTTATACTACCAGAAATAATAGTATCTCCAATAGTTTTTTCAACAGGCATACTTTCTCCCGTCAACATAGCTTCATCAACTGAAGTCATTCCTTCTATGATTGTTCCATCAACTGGCATTTTCTCACCAGGCTTAACCACTAAATAATCTCCAACTTGAACTTCTTCAATAGCTAATTCACTTTCTTTTCCATCTCTCATAACTCGGGCCGTTTTAGGTGCTAGCCCCATTAATTTTTTAATCGCCTCAGACGTTTTTCCCATTGATAAAGCCTCAACGTATTTTCCAAGTGTAATCAAAGTTAAAATAACCGCAGCTGATTCATAATACAATTCCATCGCATAAGTCGTGTTGCCTAAAAAGACAGCGATAGTTGCTCCTAAACTAAAAATAAAAGCTGCACTCGTTCCAAGAGCTACTAAAGAATCCATATTCGGATGTCCTTTAAAAAGAGCTTTAAACCCAATAATAAAAAACTGTCTACCTAAAAAGACAACTGGAATAGTTAAAACAAGCTGAGTAATGACAAATACCACTGGATTTATTGCTGGATTTAAAATCTCAGGTAGTGGAGCTCCTAACATGTGGCCCATAGAAATATACAATAAAGGAACTGTAAATAGAGCAGATATCCAGAATCGCTTCCAAAGATTGCTGATGTAACGAGCTTTTTTATCTTGCTCTTCTTCAGATTTCATGGCAGTATCTATTTCTTCACTTGCTTTATACCCTGTATCACTGACTGTTTTGATCATATCTGCTACTGATATGATTTTTGGGTCATATTGAACGTGTAATTTTTCGGTTGCTAAATTTACGCTAGCTGTCGAAACTCCTGCTTGCTTTCCAACTGCTTTTTCCACCGTTTGTGCACAAGATGCGCAAGTCATCCCTTCTATAACAAACGATTTTTGAACATCTAAGCTATTCGCTTGATACCCTGCATCTGCTACGGCAGATAAAATATCTTTGTCTGTAATTTTTGATTGATCAAAATCAACAGTTAACTTTTCAGTTGCTAAATTGACTGTCGAAGTTTGAACACCTGGTAATTTTTTAACGGCCTTTTCTACTGTTTGTGCGCAAGAGGCACAATGCATACCGTCAATCGTAAATGTTTTATTACTCATTCTTTTTCCTCCTTGAGTTAACTTTTATTCCTTGCAACAATCACATTGACCTTTACTGCAACTACATACTACCTCATTTACAGCTTGTTTCTTTTTTTGTTCCAAAACTTCTGTTAATAATAGAATATCATCTTGGCTCAATGTTGACTCTGCTAATACATTTGCTATCGTTTTCCCAATTTTTTTGTTACAAATATGAGAAAATACATCTAATGTTACTTTTCTTACACTTTCCTCTTCTGTAACAGTAGCTGTATAAATAAACTTATTGCCTACTGCTTGTGTTGTTAATAATTTTTTTTCAACCAATCGACCTATTAACGTCTTAACGGTTGTTGGTTTCCAACCCATTTTATCTTGTAACGCGTTTATAATTTCTTTACTTGAAGTAGATTTTGCTGTCCAAATGACCCGCATGATTTCCCACTCTGCATCGGTAATTGCTAGTTTTAATTGAGTTGTCATGGCTACCCCACTTTCTATCTACGTTTGTAATCTTATTTTTAGTTTACACCTGTAGACGATTAGTGTCAAGTAAATCTTCTAGTTGATTTAAGACACTAAAAAAAGGATTGAGTTAAATACCCATCCTTTTTTTAATCTATTCACTAGCAGTGTTTGTTTGAAAACAAGATTCTTCAAAAATAATTTTTTTATTCACCATATCGACAGTTGTTTTTATACCATAAGGTAACGCACAACGAGGATAAGCATGCCCAAAGTTAATGTTATATAAAATTGGCAACGACGTACGATTTATTGTTCTTTTGTAGATTTCTTTATACTCTTCATAATACTTTTCATCCTGCGGTTTCCCAACTAGTAAACCAGTAATAACAGAAAATACTCCTGTGCGTTTTAACGTCAGTAATAACTGCTCTAATTGTTTGGGAGTTGGCTTTTCTTCACTTGTTTCAAGAAATAAAACCTTGTCCTTCCATTGTTCTAAGGAAGGATACAGCGAATACTGTTGATTTATCAAACCTTCATCTGCGTATCTTTCACTTGATAATAAATCGGACAAACTTTCTAAACAACCTCCTAATAATGCTCCTGAAAAAGAATCTGTTCCTTGTAAAATTTCATATCCTCTTTCTTCCAGATGTTGAACTCGCTGGGTTCCAATTGATTGTTTAGAAAAATCTATTCGCTCTTCGTACCAATAGTCACTTGAAACAAGCTCTTTCTGTTCGAAACCTTCGAAATAAGACTGTATCGTATCTTCGGTATAAGGAAGTAAATTATCTGCTAATTCAGCTAAGTCATTAATAAAATTAGGTCCATAAAAAGAGGTCATCCCTAATTGATAAAATAGTAAATGATTGATTGTTGTATCAGAAAACCCTGTAAATAATTTAGGATTCTTTTGTACATTTTGAATAAATTCTTTATCTTCAAGTAAATAAGGGGCTAGACGGTAAGTATCGTCGCCTCCTATCGCACAAAAAATCCCTTTAATCATTGGGTCTTTAAAGGCGTCTTTTAGATCTTGTGCTCTGGCTTCAGGGTAATTTTTTAAATAATCTAAGCCTTTAAGGGTATTGGGCATAAAAATTGGTTTGAGACCCATAGATTCTAATCGTTTTTTTCCAATCTCTAATTGATGAAAGCAGAATTCTTCACCCAGCATACCACTAGAAAGACTTAAAATAGCAACGCGATCACCTGTTCTTAAAGCAGTTGGTTTAATCAAATACCATCATCTCCTAAGTTAGTTTTTAGCTATCGGGACCCAACCAGGTTTACTTGATATATATTCCCACATTTCGTCTGGAATCATTAAATCCGTTCTATTGTGAGGATCTATTTCTACTCGAATGGTTTCTTCTTTTCCCTCTTTAACTTTCTTGATCCAATCAGGCTCAACAATTAATTCACGACCAATAGCAACCAAGGGTATTCCTAACTTTAACGCCTCTACAGCATCATTTGGTGTTTGAATTAATCCTACTCCTATAATAGGAATCTCTTGTCCTATTTTTTCTTGAATAAATTGAATAATGGGTTTTTCTAGCGACTTTTCTCGCATAGATTGCTGCATCATATTCCCGACCGAAATATGGACATAATCTAACTGTTGATCTTTTAATTTTGTTAATAATTGGATGGTATCTTCTAATGTGATACCTGGCTCTTCCATCTCTTCAGGTGAGATACGATAGCCTAGGATAAATGGTTTATCTGCGTACGTTTTGATAGCCTGTTTTGCTGCTTCTATTACTGCGAGTGGAAAATTCATTCGTTTTTCAAGCGTTCCACCCCAATGATCTTCTCTGCGATTTGAGTGAGGAGAAAAAAATTGTTGAATTAAGTAAGTATTCGCACCATGTAGCTCGACACCATCAAAACCAGCTTGAATGGCTCTTCTCGTTGCTTCACCAAATGCTTTCACTAATTCTTTCACTTCTTCATCGGATAATGCTCTTGGCATTTCTGCAGTTTCTCTTAGTGCTGGTATAGCACTTGCACTAACTGGTTGTTCTCCTCTTAGCGTAGTACTTGTTCCCATTCGTCCCACATGAAAAATTTGCAAAATTGCTTTAGAACCGTTATGTTGGATTGTCTTTGCTAATTTCGACAAACTTTCGATACGATTATCGGATGCTGCACTGAATGATCCTGCAAATTTTCCATTTTCCATTACTTGCGCACAAGAAGTAATCACTGCACCAAGACCAGTTGCTCTTCGTTTGTAATAATTGTGTTCATCTGTTGTTACCATCCCATTTTCAAAAGCTGAATTGGTCGTCATCGGTGCCATCACCACACGGTTATCAATCGTTACACCTGATGGAAAGGTAAAAGGTTCGAATAAATTACTATAGATTGGGTTCATCGTTATCCTCCTGATTTTTAATAAATTATTAGTCTACCTCATCGTACTGCAAAGTAACTCGTTTTTAAAGAAATCAAGCTTCCATTTCTTTTATTGACTAATTTTTGAAGTGATAATTACATGAATTAATTTGATTAACATACTCATAATAAAGTAAGGCAGCAGCAGTAAATACAGAAAATTAATGACCATCAACTGTGGATAAGATTCAGCAGGTATTCTTTGCGTATTTCTGAGTCCAGTTAATAGTCCACCAGTATTAAATTGAATTTCAATAAAAAGCATCACAGTAATCATCTCTAAATAGATGATTGCTAGAATCCTTTCTAAAAACGAAAATAAATTAGGAATAACATAAGAAAAAAAGAGTTTAGAGCTAGAATAGCCAAGTGATTTCGCAAAAATAAAATAATTGGATTGATAAACATCTTTAATATAAGGTGTCATATAGTTGATTAGAAAAACAAGCGGATAAATGCTTACAATAACTAGCGGTACCACTACTGCAGGTTCCCTGGGTGTTCCTACTGTTTTAAAAAGATAGATAGACGTTGCTTTATAAATCATCACACTAAACCAATGAATAAAAAGCACAACCCCAACAACAGGTAAGCTCTCAGTATCTTCTAAATAATCTATCATTTTTTTGATAGTTTTATTTTTAAATTTTGGAAAAAAGTAAGCGTACAAAATCAAAAAGAATAGAGTTATACCCAGACTCATAGCTATTATTTTAAATGTGTAACTGCCATTCACCTGTTGATAAGCTGTGGATAAGTTAAAAAAATTAGTATATGTAAACAATTGTTTCATTGTTTCTATCATCGTACTCCACAATAAGTCATTGCCACTTGTACTCAATGGTAGTGAATAACTCAAGCAAACCAATAACATTATTCCAAATGGCACTAGAATAACTGCAGCAAGTTGTTTTATCGTTCTAATAAAGACGTTGATTTTTCATTCCTCCCACTAAAGCTCTTTTGATTGCATTAAGCAAAAGAATCAAACCACTGTAGAATATAAGTGGAATCAATACCGTCCAAGGAGTACTAGCTAAACGGTTAATGCTTTGACCTATCAACCCGCTCCATTCATTGGACAACGTTACGGTATAGTGAATGCCTACATCTATCTTCATCACCAGAGAACCACCTAAATATAAGTTAAAATAAGCTAAATAGATAAATAAAGATAAGTTTTGTATTAAAACTTTAATGAGCAAATTTGATGTGAGTATCAGTAATTGTGGCCTAAAAGAATATCGGATTAATCCAAAATTAGAACGACCCAAATTTTGACTAGCATCAGCAAAGTCTTGCCTCAACAGATAAGCTAATTCATTATGGTAGAGTTTAACCAAACTAGGTAAACCAACAAGAAATAAAACAAGTAACTGGATGAACAAGAATATCAAATTAACGGCCGGTTGAACATCTTCTGCATTAAATAGCATTGCCTGGTAATAAGGTCCGATTACCAACAACAATAAAAAAGGCTTTGGAACCAATGTAAACAACTTATCAAAATAGGATATCATTGGCATTAGCACCGCTTTTACTGGTTTATAGATAGTTAAACTGCTCAAAAGTAGACTTATTAAAATTTGAAACACACTTAAGAATAGGCCAATAAGGAAAGTATATTTAAACCCTTGAATAATTTTAGCGAAGATTGTAAAGCCTAGAATATCCGTACCAAATGGTCTAACCTCCAATGGTGAAAAAGGCGGATAAGCTAATTGTCCATCTATTACTGCCTTATTTACTCGGATAGTAAAAAGGTCTGACAATACAGGTTCATACAAAAAACTAAGCAACAAGAAACTAAATAAAATTGAACACAATATCCATAAAATTTTTTTATTGCGTTTTTGTTCTGACATTCTGAAGAATAGCCTCCTTTTAATCAAATAGATAAAAAAATAGAGAATGGACTCTCTCTATTTTTTGACAGCCTATTCTATCATAAATTCACTTTCTTACGACTATTTTTTAATCTACTTAACATTCGTTAACTCACTTGTGCTCTACTTTTTTTCAAATCCTGACTTTTTTTTAATACTTTGAAAACAGTGTCAATCGTAAAAATAGCTAAAGCAATCATCCCAGCAATCTGAATCGTTATGATTAAATGTCCTTGTGCTAAACTCGTATGGCCTTTTATGAATTCATAAACCGCCAAGTACATTCCTGATCCTGGAAACAATGGGAAAAATCCTGGTAAAAAGAAAATAGTCACCGGGACTTTAAAGATCCGAGAGAAAATATGGGATTCTGTTGAAATAACTAGACCAGAAATATACGTAGCTGGAACAGGTCCAAAGGCTTTAAGAAACAACAAGTAAACAAACCAACCTGAAGCTCCAACAACAGCTGCTGGGAAAATATACTTTTTGGGGGACTCTAAAATAATGGTTGCAGCTGCAACAGCGAAAAAAGCTCCTAAAATTTGACTAATCAAACTAGTCCACCTCCAATAATAACTAAACCAATGGCTACACCTATAGCAATCGACAAGGCAACTACGAAGGCTTCTAACGCTTTTGCTCCGCCAGAAGTATAATCACCTTGTAATGTATCTCTTATAGCATTCGTAATAGCCGTTCCTGGCACTAAGGGCATAATTGTACTCGTAATAACTAAATTCATATTCAATGTTGGGAAAAGAAATAGGTGTATCAGACCTGCACCAATTGAAATAACCGCAGAGGAGACAACATTACGTACAAAAGAGCCCATCCCTAACCGTTTTTCTCCTTTTAATACTAACGCTAATAAAGCTCCATTAAAACCTGCAGCCACCATTTCTAACGTTCCTCCGCCTAATAACAGCGCAAATGAAGCGGCTAATATAGATGTTGCGATATCTTTATAACCTTGCTTATACTGTACTCTTTTAATATTTTGCAAAGCAGCATAAGCTTCTGGTATGGCTATTTCTCCACTAGTTAGCTGACGCGAAATAGTATTAACTTCAGCAATATTGCTCAAGTTTGTTGCTATTGAATTAATTCGTTTAACAATTGTAATAGGGTCATCAATACTAGGGTCGTCCAAAGTAGCAACTAGTCCTGTAGCTATTGCAAGAGCTTCGGTAGTCTCAAAGTTAGAAGTTTGTAAAATATGGTTCATTGTATCTTCTACACGATAGGTTTCAGCATTACTTTCTAGCATAATTCCTCCTGCTAATATAGCAATATCCATCAATGTTTTGTAATCCATTTAAGGTTTTTCACCCTTTCTATAGCAATTATTTTTTTCCTAGTCTCAAATTTCAGTCTAGTATAGCATACTTTTCTTTAGCCTTTAGTAGTTCCAATGTTTTCTTAAGCCCTTCTAACTTTAAATACCCATTCATACAAAAAAAGAGATGAGGCAAATTAAACGCCCACCTCATTTTTTAGTTTACTTTACGTCTAATAGAATATTTTTATTTAATCTAATCCGATTTCAGTTCTAACAACATTCGCAATGCGATCAACATATAAGTCAACTTTTGCTTGCGTTGGTGCTTCTGCCATCACACGTAATAACGGCTCTGTTCCACTTGCACGAACAAGAATACGGCCATCGCCATTCATTTCTTTTTCTACTTCTTCAATCACTGTTTTTATTGCAGGGACGTCCATTGCGCCATATTTATCACTCACTCGAATATTAACTAGTTTTTGTGGATAAGTGACTACTTCTTCTGCTAATTCTGATAGTTTTTTTCCTGTTTGTTTCATCACGTTTAGCAATTGAATTCCTGAAAGCATACCGTCTCCAGTTGTATTATAGTCTAAAAAGACCATATGACCTGATTGCTCTCCACCAAAGTTGTAGCCATTTTTTCGCATCTCTTCTACGACATAGCGATCGCCTACTTGTGTCTGTAAAGCAGTCATTTTTGCAGCCTCAACTGCCTTATGAAATCCTAAGTTACTCATCACTGTTGAAACAATCGTATCTTTTTTAAGACGACCTTTTTCAAGCATATGTTTTCCACAAATGTACATGATTTTATCCCCATCAACGATGTTGCCTAATTCATCAACAGCAATAACACGATCGGCATCTCCATCAAAAGCAAGTCCAGCATCTGCACCTTTTTCAAGAACGAATTTAGCTAGATTTTCTGGATGTGTTGATCCAACGCCATCATTAATATTAAGACCATTAGGAGAAGCACCCATTACATCAAATTCTGTTTCTAAATCTGCGAATAAACGATTAATCAAAGGACTCGCTGAGCCATTCGCACCGTCTAAACAAACTTGTAGTCCACTTAAATCATTAGGAATAGTCTGTTGTAGAAATTGAGTGTATTTTAGTGCACCTTCTGGATAATCATCAACTGTTCCTAATCCTTGTGCACTTGGACGAGGTAATGTATCTTCTGCTTGATCTAATAATGCTTCAATTTCAAGTTCTGTTGAGTCTGATAATTTGAAACCATCAGATCCAAAAAATTTTATCCCATTGTCAGGTGCTGGATTATGTGAAGCTGAAATCATGACGCCTGCAGCAGCTCCTTGTACACGTGTTAAATAAGCAACTCCTGGTGTTGAAATGACACCTAGCTTCATTACTTCTATGCCAACAGATAACAAACCAGCTATCAAAGCAGACTCTAACATCTCACCGGAAATTCGCGTATCTCTTCCAACTAACACACGTGGATGGTTCGTTCCTTGTGTATGCTGACATAAAATATAACCGCCAAATCTTCCTAATTTAAATGCTAATTCTGGTGTTAACTCTGAATTAGCTACCCCTCTAACTCCATCTGTTCCAAAATATTTTCCCATTTTCATAATGCCCCTTTTCAAAGTAAGAACTTTCATAATTTTTAAACCACTCTTTTAATCATCGCCTGAATATAACTTGATTATTTGGTTAATATTTTTACTTACTTGAGTTTAGTTTTCCTCCAAAAGTCGAAATGCTTTCTTTTATAGCTCCATCTTCATTGGCAGAAGAGTCTGTGATTGAACTACTCATTGATTCTGTATCCCCACTATTTATACTAGATTCTTTAGATGCCTCAGGAGAGTCTGTTTCACTAGGCTTTTGCTGCTCCCTTTTTTTCACCGTAACTCTAATGTTTATTTTCTTTGGTTCAACACTAAACAATCCTTCTGCCAAAGATAAAGTCACTTCTTTAGTAACGGTCTCTTTAAGACCGGTAATATCTATCTCAAGCGGAAAGCTACTGAAATTAGCTAATTGTTCTGGCGTTCCAGTTACTGAGATGGAGGTATTTTTTTCATCTTCGATTCCTAATTCGTACTCATAGTCTATTTCTGGCGTTCCTATTTTAATTAACTTTATTGGCAATAACTTGCTATTGCTATTTACTTCTATACTAACCGTCACTTCTTTTGGATTGATAACGACATCCAATTGATTTCCATTTGCATCAAGTGCATCAACAGATACTGTTTTCTTAACATCAGTATTTGTATTTTCAGATAACGGAACAACTGCTTGTATAGAGTTAATTTTTTCAATTGTAGATACCGCACCTGAAACTTCAACCGTTTCATAATTTAAAACAGGTTTTTCTGCTAGATAACCTGTTGCCAGTTTACTTTCATCAAAAATAACCTCAACTTCAAATGTTTCTACTCGCTTCTCTTTAATTTCAATCGTAATTTCTGCTGGGGTAATCGTATAGTTTAAATCAGAAGATAAACCCTCTGCTACTAGATTTATTTTATGTGTCCCAACACCTAAATCATCTAAATTTTGAGCAACAATATCAAATGCTTTATTCGCTGTTGTTTGAGAAACGATATTTGTTGGTCCTGAAATTTCTATTGAAGCTGTTTCTGGAAAACCTGAAACGAAATATTTGTCTTGATCAATGTCAACTACAATAGGTAAATTGGTAATGATTTTACTTGATGATGTACTAACACCATTTAATGGGTTCGTTGTTAGCACCTTGCTATTGTTTTCATAATTTACATAAGTAAACAATAAAATTGCAAAAGCGAAAGCAACTAACCTAATGAACCAAGGAGAATTATAAAGTTTTTCCATCTTTACACTCCTTTCTTAAAATTATCAACAAACTCTTGAAACGGATTTTTTTTAATTTCTTCTTCTGTAAGAATTAATTCTTTGTTTAAAAATTTAATGAAGTCTTCTTTAGATAACTCTCTTAACAAGTCTCCTCGATGAGAGATACTGACGCCTCCAGTTTCCTCAGAAACAATGATCGTGATTGCATCCGTAACTTCACTCAAACCAATAGCTGCACGATGCCTAGTTCCTAATTCTTTAGGAATTAAAGAACTCTCAGATAACGGTAAATACCCCGCTGCTGCTGCTATTTTATAATCTTTTATCATCACTGCTCCGTCGTGCAAAGGAGTATTCGGGATAAAGATATTAATCAGTAATTCACCTGAAATATCTGCGTCTAAAGGTATTCCTGTAGCAATATACTCATCTAATTCTGTTTCCATTTGAATTGAAATCAATGCGCCAATTCTTCTTTTAGCCATATATTGAACAGCTTGATCTAGTTGTTGAATCATCTTCGTAGCTGGATTGATTTTTCTTTTTGCGTTCTTAAAGAACGTCCCACGTCCAAGATGCTCCAATCCTCTTCGTAATTCAGGCTGAAAAATAATAATAACGGCTAGCACACTCCATTGGATAACTAAATCAACAATCCAATCAACTGTTTGCAATTGTAAGAAAAAGCTTCCGATTTTAATTAATAAAATAACAGCGATTCCTTTTAGCGACTGAATCGCTTTTGTACCTTTTAGCGTTTTAATTAACTGGTAAATAAAAAAGGTTACTACTAGGATATCAACTGCATTAATAAATGTTCGCCATGTAAATAATTGTGACCAATCTATGGACATAAGCACACCTCCGATAACGTTTAAAAATTGCCACTCTTTTTTTATTATACCACACTCCGTAGAAATATTAGGAGCTAGATTATTTAAAATAAGGAGTTTTCTCAAACAAGAATAAAACTCTTTTTATTTCTAAGCTATTCATGTGTGATGACTCGCTTCAAATTTTGTATCCATTTCTTTTTAAGATAATAAGGACAGCTAATACATTAGAAAATGTACCAGCTGTCCTTATTATTTGTCTATCTTTTTTATTTTAATCAGAATATTTTGATTGCCCGTTATTCAACCAAGAATAGTTTAGTCCTAATAATAAACCGCCACCTACAAAGTTGCCTAATGTTGCAAACAAAAGGTTGCTGAGAACGGCTATAACAGTCATACCTGGCACATGTCCACCAGTAGTAAAGAAGGCTAATGAAAAAGAAGAAAAGTTCGCTATCACGTGTTCAAATCCTAAAAATGCAAATATAAAAATAATGAAGACAATAGCCAATATTCTAGCTGTATCTTCTTTCATATTTATCGTGGTAAAGATTGCTATATTAACAATAAGATTAGCAAATATTCCCTCAAAGAATACTTGAGATGGACCTTTTTGCAGCTTACTTGCAATTGTTGTGACTAGAAAACTATCTTGTGTGACGTGTAAAAAAGCGCCTGTGTGTGATATTAACCAACTTGCTAGTATTCCACCAATCAAGTTAAAGAAAACGCAAGCAAGTAAAATGGTTGCAGCTTTTTTCAACGGCAATATTTTACGATGGACTGCAGTAGTCATATACATCATATTAGAAGTTCCTAATTCAGCATTCAGATAAACAATCATAACCAACGACCAAGTAAACATTAATGCGTAAGCTATTTTCCCACCACCTGGAACGATTCCATTTACAGTTTCTCCTAAGTAAACAGCTGCTGCCGTTCCAATTGTCAAAAACAAACAAGCAAGCATTGATCGCATAAAATAGCGTGATTTACTTTTATCGAATAAATCTTCCTTCTTGAGGATACTTGCTCGTAAAGTTCCCATTAATGAGCTTGTTTCAAATTCTTCAACTTCCAATTTTTTTCATCTCCAATAACTTTTCTTTTCATTTTGTTTCTTCATGTTATATATTACACTATCTTTTTTCAGTAAACCACTCATTTATAAATGTAAACGATTCCTAGTTAAATATTCTTTTCACGTTGTTTTTTGGAAAACAAAAAAACTACCAACGTTATCCGTTAATAGTCGTTATGAGTCATGCAGGATTCGAACCTGCGACCCTCTGATTAAAAGTCAGATGCTCTACCAACTGAGCTAATGACTCAAATAAAACAAGTTGTTACGCGCGGCAACGTCCTACTCTCACAAAGGGAAACCCTTCACTACCATCGGCGCTAAGAAGCTTAACTGCTGTGTTCGGCATGGGAACAGGTGTGACCTTCTTGCCATCATCACCACACATAGTTTTAACTTGTTAAATTTGTTTCTTTTTCTATTGATTGGTACAATTAGCTCAATAGAATAAACTAATAAAAACTTCTTTTTAAATCTTACCGCATTTCATAAAATATTTCAAGCTTATTTTAAACTATTTTAAAAAAATGTGGTCTATTCCTCATTTAATATGCATGATTTATTGTGAAATTTTTTTCGGTTTTTTCTATAATCGAGTTGTAAGCACTTTCTATTTCGTTATTACTTTTTTATTTTTATTTTTTTGAATAAGAGTTAAACTATTGTCTAAATAGAAAAGGAGGTTATGGCACTCGGCAATAGAAAACAATTATCTAGTTAGACATTTTATTTTTTGTTATTATAAAGGAGGAGAATATTTTGGAAAACAATAAAAAAGTTAAAAAGAAATTTTCAATGCCATCATCATTTACTGTTTTATTTCTTATCATTGTCTTCATAGCTGTTCTAACTTGGATCATTCCTGCTGGAGTGTACGATGTGGACGATGCAGGTAGTATTTTATCTGGAACTTATCATACAGTAGATTCTCAGCCACAAGGAATTTGGGATGTTTTCATCTCTCCTATAAAAGGTATGCTAGGTACAGATACTACACCTGGAGCTATTGAAATTTCGCTATTCATTTTAATTCTTGGTGGTTTTTTAGGAGTCGTGACAAAAACAGGTGCACTTGATGCAGGTATTGCATCCATTGTAAAAAATTATAAAGGAAAAGAAAAAAAACTTATTCCTATCTTAATGTTCTTGTTCGCTATTGGTGGTACAACTTATGGGATGGCTGAGGAGACAATGGCCTTTTATCCTTTAATTATTCCAGTTATGATTGGTGTTGGTTTTGATACCGTTGTTGCCGTCGCGATTGTTTTAGTTGGATCACAAATAGGCGTTCTTGCTTCAACTGTTAACCCTTTCGCTACCGGAGTGGCTTCTCAAGCTCTCTCTATTAGCCCAGGTGATGGAATTATTTGGCGGTTAATCTTTTTCGTAGTTATGTACGCTGTTGCAACAACTTATGTTTATCGTTACGCTATGAAAGTTGAAAAAGATCCAACCTCTTCTTTAGTTGCTGACCAAAGAGAAGAAAATATTGCTTACTTTAAAATTCCTGAAGATCAAGAGGAAATGGACAAACGCCAACGCAATGTAATGATTTTATTTGCTCTTTCATTCCTTATTATGGTCGTATCACTAGTTCCGTGGACTGCACTAGGTGAAAGTTTAGGTCAAAGTTGGACTTTCTTTGAGAGCTTGAACTCTTTCTTACTCGGTATTCCTTTCATTGGTACTCTTCTTGGTCAAAGAATGATTCCTTTAGGCGATTGGTACTTCCAAGAAATTACTATGCTCTTCTTCCTAATGGCAGTTGTAGTTGGATTATTTTATAGAATGCCAGAAGGCGATATTGTAGATTCATTCATGGATGGCGCAAGAGACTTGCTAAGTGTGGCTTTAGTAGTTGCTATTGCTCGTGGTATACAAGTTGTCATGAATGATGGTTTGATTACTGCAACTATTCTAAGTTGGGGAGAAAAAGGACTAAGTGGCTTATCTCCAATTATCTTTACTATCTTAACCTATATATTCTATATTCCAATGTCATTCCTAATTCCATCTACTTCTGGATTAGCTGCAGCGACAATGGGTATTATGGGTCCACTAGGAACTTTCTCAGACGTACCGCAACATCTAGTCATCACAGCTTATCAAGCGGCTAGTGGCTTCATTAATTTGATTACTCCTACTTCTGGAGTTGTTATGGGTGCGTTAGCTATTGCTAGAATTGATGTTACTGTTTGGTGGAAATTTATGTTGAAATTAATGGTTATTATATTTGTACTTTCTTGTGTTATCCTTGGTGTGGCTGCTGCAATTAGCTAAAAGCTTTATTCAACTTATTGGATCATCATTAAAAAACGAAAGGAGAATTTCATGAAAATCTTTATTCAAGAACAACATAAGATGAATTGTGTTGAAGCAATTAAAACATTAATCTCCTATCCTTCTTATCTAAGAGAAGACCAACAAGGGGATACACCTTTTGGTGATGACATTCAGGCCGTTTTAGAAAAGACACTTACAATTTGTGAAGATTTAGGAATGAAATCTTATATCGATCCAAAAGGATACTATGGTTATGCGGACTACGGTGAAGGTGAAGAGTCTGTTGCTATTCTATGTCACTTAGACGTAGTACCTCCTGGAAATTTAGACTCTTGGGAAAGCGATCCTTTTACGGCTATAGAAAAGAATGGAGCCATTTACGGAAGAGGGTCTCAAGATGATAAAGGACCTGCTATGGCTGCTCTTTACGCCTTTAAAGCAGTCGTTGATTCAGGTGTTGCGTTTAAAAAACGTGTTCGTTTCATTTTTGGTACCGACGAAGAAACTTTATGGAGATGCCTAGATCGATACAACGAATTAGAAGAGCCTTCAACGATGGGATTTGCACCAGATGCAGAATTCCCTTTAACTTATGCTGAAAAAGGATTGTTACAAGTTAAGTTACATGGTTCTGGAGATACAGAATTAAGTATGAATTGTGGTAAATCTTTAAACGTTGTTCCTGATGAAGCTAGCTATCAAGGCTATCTAAATGAAAAATTAGAAAGTGAATTAACAACACTAGGTTTTGATTATGAAGTATCAAAAGAGCAGATTACCGTTAAAGGAAAAGCTGTTCACTCTAAAGACGCACCAGACGGAATAAACGCTATTTCTCGATTAGTAACCGCTATTTCTCCATATACAAAAAATAAGACTATTGAGTTCATTGCTGAAAAATTGAAAAATGATCCAACAGGGCAAACTATTTTTGGAGAAATAAAAGACGATATTTCTGGGCCGCTTACTGTTAACTTAGCTACTATAACCATTAATAAAAAAGAATCTGTAATTGGTTTGGATTTAAGAATTCCAGTAACAGCTGATAAAGATGCTATCGTTGAGCAATTAACAACTTGTGCAGCAGAGTATCGACTTAATTATGAAGAATATGACTATCTTGCTTCACTTTATGTTCCAAAGGATAGCTTACTTGTAACAACTTTATTAGATGTATACCGTGATAAAACAGGAGATAACAGTGATGCGTTGACTTCTGGGGGAGCAACTTTCGCCAGAACAATGAAAAACTGTGTAGCTTTTGGAGCTGTGTTCCCTGATTCGGACGTTACTTTCCATATGCCTAATGAAAAAATGACTTTACGTGATATCCATCATGCTATGGACATTTATGCAGAAGCAATCTATCGTTTAGCATGTAAGTAAAATAGAAAAATGACGTAAATGAGCTTTGATATGCTCACTTACGTCATTTTTTTATTTTTATAAGTATAGCTATTTTTATCTTCGTTATTAATTGGCGTAAAACAAAAAAACGAATAATTTCGGTGTCAAGCACAGCGAATTCATTCGTTAGTAGATAGATAA
>JAGQHW010000002.1:0-8129 GCA_020431645.1 Carnobacterium sp.
ACAATATTATCATATGGTATTTATTTTTACAATAGTTTTTTATGAAAATTATTTTCTTTTAGTTATTTTTTATATTTTTTATTCTTTTCTTTTTAAAATAAATTTGATAACAAGCAAGATAAAATCAAGTATTCATTAAATAAATACGACAGTATCCTCTCATTCTTTTAACATGATTCTTGTCCTCTGCAAGAACACTTTGTGTAACCTATCATAAAATGGTATTCTAAAAGAAAATGAAACCATAGGCAGGTCTATAATATGATAACTAACTTGAATCTTTCCAATCGCATTTCACAAAACTATACTTTTTTAACAAAGAAAGATAAGCACATTGCAAACTATATTTTAGAAAATCAAAAAAATGCTCATTCATGGAATATTAAAGATTTAGCGCAATTAACAAACGCATCAAATGCGACTATTACTCGTTTTTGTCACAAATTAAATTACCATAGTTTTTCAGAATTTAAAACTCTTGTCAGTCAAGAATTACACCAAGATCCAAAACCTGCTCACTTAACAGAAAAAATTACAGATTATTACAACCAATTGATTTATTCTTCTTCACAATTAATTAACCCTTTACAAATTACTGAGTTAATACAAGCTATTCAAAAAGCTTCTAAAATAGTTGTTTGTGGTTTAGGTAGCTCAGGTCTAAGCGCTATTGAATTAGGTAATCGTCTTACAAGAATGGGATTGACTGTCGATGCTATCAAAGACCCACATATGATGATCATGAGTGCAACGCTACTCAATGAAGGCGATTTATTGATTGCTATCTCAAACTCTGGTGAAACAGATGCTGTTGTTCAAGCTTGTGAGACTGCAAAAAAAGAAAAAGCAACTATTTTTGCTATCACAAATCGAAATCATACTAGTTTGACTGAGATAGCAACTGATGTCTTATTCGCTTCAGATAATAGAGCGATTATTGATGAGCGTTTTGTTAATAGCCAACTTCCTATTTACTTTATTTTAGATATGCTGTGCTATGCTTTGCTTGAAAATGAACTCTACCTAGCTAATCGTAAAAAAACTTTGTTTGCTTTAGAACTCCATTAAATCAAAAGACCGCTAGACAATTTGTCTAACGGTCTTTTGATTTAATGGATTATCGTCTCCATGTTCTAGGTGAAAAAAGAATAATAATTGGAAATATTTCTAGTCTGCCCGCAATCATAACAAAAGATAATACTATTTTAGACCAATTCGATAATCCTGAATAGCCTCCCATTGGACCAACCGTGCCCAAACCAGGTCCAATGTTATTGAATGTCGCTACAATTGAACTAAATGCAGATTCAAAATCATTAAAATCTAGCGAAATAATTAAGACTAAAGCTATAAAAATAACAATATAAACCAATAAGTAGTTTACTACACTTCGTAGAGTATCTTGTTCAATAGTTTTTTTTTCATGTTTGATAACTACAATCCGATTTGGCTGACTCATTCTTTTAAACTCAGCAACAGACGACTTTATTAATAGTGCTATTCTTGAAATCTTTAAACCTCCAGCTGTCGATCCGGCCATACCACCGAAAAACATCAATAACAATAAAATCATTCTTGAAAAAAGTGGCCATTCTCCAAAATTGACGGTTGAAAAACCTGTCGTGGTAATAATTGAAGACACTGAGAAGAAGACATCTCTCACCATAGTTCCAATTGATTCGTATGTTGTGCAAATATTTAAACAAATTAGAAAAATAGCAGATCCAATAATAGCAAAATACCAACGTAACTCTTCACTACTAAACGCTTCTTTTATGTGCCCAATTAAAATGAAATAATACAAATTGAAGTTGATTCCAAATAGAATCATACCGATACTTAAAATAACATCTATATACGCGCTATCATACGCTAAGATACTCCCATTTCTAACTCCGAAACCACCTGTTCCTGCTGTACCGAAAGCATGCAATAGCGCATCAAAAAAACTCATTCCTCCAAAAAGCAATAAAATAACCATCACTGCAGCCATAGCAAGATAAATAGCATATAAAATTCTAGCAGAAGCTGATAATTTTGCTACAACCTTACCAAATACTGGACCAGGTACTTCTGCCTTCATAATATGAACAGATTCTGAACCTGTTTGTGGCATAACAGCAAGTGCAAAAACCAATACCCCCATACCTCCAACTAAATGTGTAAAGCTGCGCCAAAATAACATAGAATGAGCCAGTGCTTCGACATCGGTTAAGATGCTTGAACCCGTTGTTGTAAATCCACTACTTGTCTCAAAAAAAGCATCAATAAAAGAGGGAATATCACCACTTATAACAAAAGGTAAAGAACCAAAAAAGGATAGAACAATCCAAGATAGCGAAACAATAATAAACCCTTCTTTAGCATACATCTGACGCTTATCGACTTTACCTCTACACAATAACTGGCTAATCAAGAGTAACGTAACCATTACAATTAAAAAACTAAATTGATACACTTTATCTTCTTTATAAATGAAGCTAACAATCAAAGGTGCAATCATTAAAACTGCTTCGATTCTTAAGATTCTTCCGATTATAAATTTTACAACTGATTTATTCATTTTTTTTGACCTTCTTTGGCTCTCTGATATCATCAATATCATTAAAGTAACTATTTGAGCTTACAACAACAACATAATCTTTTGGTTTGATAACATCTTTTCCATCGGGGAAAATAACTTTCTTTTTCCTAATAATATAAGCAATTAAAAGATTATTTTTAGTATTTAACTGACTTAATGGGATGTTAATAATTTTGCTGCTTTCTTTAACTTTAAACTGAAGAACTTCTACTTGGTCATCTGCTAGACGGTATAAGGCCTCAACATCTGAACCTTCAGATTCTTCTAACGAACGAACAAAACGGATGATTGAATTAGCGATAATTCGTTTTGGTGTAATCACCGATTGCAAACCAACGCTACCAAGGATTTTCATTAATGAAATACGATTAATTTTTGTGATAATTTTTTTCATATCTTTTTTTGCAGCATACATTGAATTGATTACATTTTCTTCGTCCACACCTGTTAAGCTAATGACAGCATCGTACATTTCCATGCGCTCTTCATCTAATAACGTTTGATCTGTCCCATCTCCATTAATAACAACTACTTCTGGAAAATGACTACTCAATTCAATGGCTTTTTTCTCGTTATGTTCAATAACTTTGATCGTTAATTTCAATGGAGCCAACAAGGTTAGTAAATAATAAGTGATTCTTCCGCCACCGATAATCATCACAGATTTGATTTTTTCCTTATAAGATCCAGCTGCTTTATAAAATTTATTTAATTGTTTTTGACCACCGGTCACATAAATACGGTCTCCTTTTTGTAAAATACTCTCTCCAAAAGGAATAAAAGCTTCTTCACCTCTAAGAACAATCATAACCATAATATCTTTATGTTGATTTTTAAATTCCACTAAATTAATATTAGCTAATTTACTTTTTTCATTGATTTCTAATTCCACCATATTTACTCGTCCATAAACAAATGATTCTACGCTCAATGCTGAAGGGAATTTGATTAAGTTAGCCATATGTTTAGCAGCTTCTAGTTCAGGATTAATCAGCATAGTAATACCTAGGCTTTCACGGACAAAATCTATATGAGATGAATATTCTCTATTCCTTGCTCTTAAGATTGTATTTTTAGCGCCTAGTTTCTTTGCAATGATAGAAGCAATCATGTTGATTTCATCCATTTCGGTTACTGCAATAAATACATCGCATTCTGGAACATTCGCCTCTATTTGAGCATCATAGTTTGCACCATTGCCAACAATTCCAATGATTTCCGTTTTATTAGCTATTCTTTCTAGAATCCTGCTATTTTTTTCAATCAGGATAACATCGTTTCCTTCTGTCGAGAGTGCGACACAAAGAAATTCTCCAACTTTCCCTCCACCTACAATAACAATTTTCATCGTGTGTTCTCCCCCCTAAGTTTCTTCATTTTTCCCTCATTTATTTTCATCTTAATTCTTATTGTTTAATCAGCGCACTCTATTTTCTAAGCGCATTTTTTAAAGAGCATCCAAGGGCTATCGTATCATTCTAGAGCTAAACATTCTAGTCTTAAAGCCAATAAATTGCAAACTATGTTTTATCATATAGAAGACTATTTTCGAAAAGTTCTTTTAGTTGCCTTCTTTTTAGATTAGTCATATAAACGAACATTCTTTTTATTTATTTATCAAAGTATGATTTGAACTAAGATATTATTTTAGTAAACCTTGTTTTTTAAATTTACGAATTTAAAAAGAATATTCTTTCCAACTATTTAATAAAAAAAGGTAAAAATAGGAATCTAAACTCCTATTTTTACCTTTTTATCTTTTTATTCGTTCGTTATCTTATCGATAAACGATTTTGTGATTAATTGAGGTCTTGTAATTGCACTACCAATAACCATTGAATAAACGCCTAATTCCTGACAACGTTTTGCTTTTTCGGGCGTATCTACGTGTCCTTCAGCAATCACAGGAATTGTTACTGACTTTAAAATCGCTTTCAGTCTTGCAAAATCGTCATCTGCAATATTGTGTCCTTCAGACTCTTTTGTATACCCCATCAACGTTGTTGAGACACAATCAAATCCTAATTTTTCTGCTTCTATTGCTTCCTCTAACGTTGAAATATCCGCCATCAACAACACGTTCGGATAAGTTGAACGAATAGATTGAACGAAATTAGCTAATTTCTCATCATTATGACGCTTACGGCACGTCGCATCTAAAGCAATCATTTCACAGTTTGAATCAGCTAGCTCATGAACTTCTTTCATCGTAGCCGTAATATAAATATCTGAATCTTCGTAATCACGCTTGACAATACCTACTACTGGTAGGGTTGTATTTTTTTTAATTTCAATAATATCTTCTTTTGAGTTCGCTCTAATCCCACTAGCTCCACCTTGTTCTACCGCTACAGCCATTCGTCCCATAATATACGAACTGTGCAAGGGCTCATCTTCTAAAGCTTGACAAGACACGATTAATTTTGATTTTACTTTTTCTAACATATTCACTATGTTATTCATCTCCTAAAATTTCGGTTACTTCGTTTTTAATAACTGTGACTTGTGGGCCATAAATAACTTGTATTCCATTTCCTCTAATTAAGACACCTTTGCTACCTGTCTCTTTCAGCGCTTCTTTATTTACTTTTTTACCATCTTTTACTGTTACACGTAGTCGTGTTGCACAATTGTCTACATTTACGATATTTTCTTCTCCACCTAATGCATGAATAATATTTAATGCACGGCCTTCAGGTCTCTCCTTAGTCTCTGCTACTTCTAATTCATCTGTACGTCCTGGTGTTTTAAAGTTGAATTTCAAGATAAGGAATTTAAATGTGAAGTAATAAAGGAAGAACCAAACAATTCCAATTAAAATCACTGTAATCCAGTTTGTTTTAGCATTCCCTTGTAAAACTCCAAAAAGAATGAAGTCTATGAATCCACCTGAAAAGGTTTGACCAATAGTAATTTCAAAAATATGAGCTAGCATAAACGCTAGTCCATCAAAGAATGCATGAACAACATATAGAGCTGGTGCGATAAATAAAAATGAAAACTCTAGTGGCTCAGTAATTCCTGTTAAGAAAGAAGTAAGTGCAGCTGATAACATCAGTCCACCAACTACTTTTTTATTTTCAGGTTTAGCTGTTTGATAAATAGCAAATGCAGCACCTATTAAACCAAACATCATTGTGATAAAACGACCAGACATAAAGCGTGATGTTCCTTCAAAGAATTGAGCGGTTGTAGGATCGGCTAATTGTGCAAAGAAGATATTTTGCGTTCCTTGAACGAGGTTACCTCCAATTTCTAATGTTCCACCCAATGCTGTTTGCCAAAATGGCAAATAGAAAATATGATGCAATCCAAAAGGTCCTAATAAGCGTAAAATAAATCCATAAAAAAATGTTCCAACATAGCCAGTTGCATTCACGATGTCTCCAACACTGAAGATAACGTTTTGGAAAAGAGGCCAAACAAAGTACATAATGCTTCCTAAAATAATTGCACCGAATGATGTAATAATTGGAACAAAACGAGATCCACCAAAGAAACCAAGGTATTGAGGCAATTCAATTTTATAAAAACGATTGTGTAAATATGAAGCCATTATTCCGACTAAAATACCGCCAAAAACTCCTGATTCTAGCGTTTGAATACCTAGTGTAACTCCTTGTCCTACAGCAGCTAAATTTTCTGTTACTAAGCTACCATTCAGACCTAAAATAGCATTTGTCGTTGCGTGCATTACTAAAAAACCGATTAAAGCAGCTAATGCAGCAGTCCCTTTATCATTGCGTGCTAATCCAATAGCCACGCCAACTGCAAATATAACGGGTAGGTTAGCAAAAACAATACTACCAGCACTACTCATAATCGTAAATAGTGCTTGTAACCAACTAACATCTAATATTGGATAAGCAAGGACAGTATTAGGATTCGATAACGCGCCTCCAATACCAAGTAATAAACCTGCTGCTGGTAGAATTGCAATCGGTAACATAAAAGATTTCCCAAACTGTTGTGCTTTTTCAAAAAAAGTTTTCATTTTTTTCACTCCTTGTATTTTGTGTTTTATTTTATACCATTTATTCTACTTTATGTAAATGTTTTCGTCAACCTTTTTAAAAAGAAAATATTTTCTTTAGTTAAATTCGTTTGTTTTTTGCATATTATTTGAGCATAAAAAAAGTCTGCTCCATTTATTTCATAACTAATCGAAATAAACAGACCAAACTTTTTAAAAGAATGTTACGCATAGATTAAAATACTAAAATAGACAAATGCCGTTCCTGTCATAACAAATAAATGCCATAAAACATGCATGTACTTCACTGAACGCATACTATAGAAAGCTGCCCCAATTGTGAATGCTAAACCACCTGCTAACAATAATCCGAAACCATTCATACCTAGCCCGGTATAGAGCTCTTTAATTGCAACCAAACACAACCAACCCATGCCAATATATAGCAGGGTTGAAATATTTTTAAAGCTTTCAATCCAGATGCTTTTATAAATCACACCTAAAAGAGCAATAGTCCAAACAACATAAAATAAAGCCCATCCCTTTACTCCACCGATTGTTACAAGACATAGCGGTGTATAACTTCCTGCAATGAGAATATAGATACTACTATGATCAAAAATTTTAAATACTTTTCTAGCTTTTGTGAAAATTAAACTGTGATAAAGTGTTGAACTCAAATAAAGTAAAATTAAAGATGAGCCGAATATACAATAAGAAACCAATTCAAGAGTAGAACCTGATTTAACTCCTTTTAAAATTAAAATAATAAGTCCAGCAATGCTTAAACCGACTCCTATGCCATGGGTTACTGCATTTAATACTTCATTTGTAATTAAGTACTTTTTAGAGAAATCCGGGAATTTTTTCATATCCTTCCTCCACTTCCTTAAATTTAAATTGATTATTTCCTATTTATTCTATCATAGATTATAAAACCATTCAACCTAGTTTTGATAACCACATAACTAATTTAGATACCCTATTCTATCATAAATGATTATTGTTTATGTTAGTGATATATGTTTGCATTGTCTTATTAAATTTGCTTGTTGCTATTGCTTTTCTTTGCCTTTACTTTTATACTTAAGGTAGTTCAAAACATCACAATTTAATTTTCTGAATTTATTCATCGCTCCGCTCCACTTACCTAGTTAACTTTGCTTTGACTTAAAAGGAGGACATAAAAATGATTACATTGTACACATCCCCGAGTTGTGCTTCATGTCGTAAAGCACGTACCTGGCTAGAAGAAAATAATATTGAATACTTAGAAAAAAATATATTTAAGGATCCGTTAACTGAATACGACCTTAAAGTTATTCTAAGTCTAACAGAAAATGGAACTGAAGAAATTATTTCATTTCGTTCACAAATTTTTCATGATCTAACTATTGATATGGAAACTATTTCCCTAAAAGAATTCATTCATATTATTTTAGAAAATCCTGGGTTAATTCGACGCCCAATTCTAATTGATGATAAAAGATTGCAGATTGGGTTTAATGAAGAAGATATTCGCCGATTCTTACCACGTGATATTCGGAAGTTAGAACTAAAAAAGTTGCAAAA
>JAGQHW010000002.1:8145-49965 GCA_020431645.1 Carnobacterium sp.
TAAAAAGATGTCCGCCAGTTGTAATCTTTAAACTATCAGGCTGTAAAAGTTGAGCTTTAAAAACTTTTACAGTCTTTTTCAGTATAAAAAACAACTAGAAACACAGCTTTGCACTGCATTCATAGTTGTCCCACATCCTTACTTTAACTATCTTTTCTGATATGCTTACTTATCCGACTAGCTAGGTAAGTGATTTAAAAAGTTTTGCGCAGCAAATCCTTCTACTTCTGTTTTTGAAAATATCTCTTCTAAAGCCTTTATTAAATTTTGAACTTGTCCAACATGCGTTAGTTTTTCTATATGTGAACTAATCCCATCAAAATCTGAGCCAAATCCAATCGTTTCCATTGCTCCTAATTTTACCAATGCTTCGATATGCTGTACTAAATCATTTATATTAGCCGTCTTTTTACTTTCTTCTTCAATAGTAAAAGGTGGATTAAAAACAATATGAATTGGTGCATTGCGTTCAACCATTGCTTTTATTTGATCATTGTTTAAATTTCTGACATGCCCACATACATCTAAAACGTTTGAATGAGTGGCAATTGGATATTTTGCTACTTTCATGACGTCCCAAAAACTCGTTACACTTAAATGAGAGACATCTGTAAATACTTTTCTATCATTTAATTTCGCTACAATATCATAACCAAAGGTCGTTAATCCACCACCTCTTGGCTCTTGTACTCCGTCTGCTGCTAAGTTAGCTGGATTCCACGTTAAACCAACAGACAAAACACCTAAATCTAATAAATGATCTAATTTGGTTAGATCGTTTCCTATTGCTTCCACACCTTCTAATGTTAAGAAAGAGCCTATTTCACCTTCTTTTAAGTCTTTTATATCCTCCCATTTTTTAATTTGTTTCATTTCAGGATTTTTCCCTAATATATCTTTTTGGTAATACATTACTTGTTCTAAAGCAGCAGCATATTTTTCTTCTACTAAGATAGTTGGTTCAATGAAAATAGCAAAGGCTTGGATTTTAACTTTACCTTCTTTTAAGCGCGCTAAATTCACACTTAATTCCTTTGATCTTTTAAAATCTAATTCTCCATTTGATTGTTGCAACTTTAATAAAGTATCACAGTGTAAATCAATAACATCCATAGTTATTCTCCTTCTTTCTAATTAGTGAGATAGTTAGCCTTATCTATGTTAGCCATCATACGGCATTACAAGATAATGTGCAAAAAGAGGCTCTTTAAAATGAGTTTATTTTCTTATGGATTTAAATTGTATTTAAAACGAATATGTAAAAAAAGGCAAAAAAAAAGTACTGACAAAAGTCAGTACTTTTTTCCGATAATAGTTATTTTCATAACTAGGTCCCATGAATTCCACAAAACAGAGGGGTCCAAACACCTACATCTTGTAGTTGTACTAAAAGTACGGTGTGCCTTATCTAAATTCTAACCACTTGTCGCCGCAGCGAAATGACCGAAGTCACCTGGTTAGAGTCAACTCATCGCATGTCAGTAACTATACTATATAATTATTTTAAACACAAGCACTTTTTAATTCTTTTTATTTCCTTTATCATTTTCAATTTTTTCTAACCACGATTTAGCTATTAACGCATGACCTGCTAAAGTAGGATGAACCCCA
The DNA here is from genome assembly GCA_020431645.1 of Carnobacterium sp. Classification (GTDB taxonomy): domain Bacteria; phylum Bacillota; class Bacilli; order Lactobacillales; family Carnobacteriaceae; genus Carnobacterium_A. The sequence goes on from JAGQHW010000002.1 coordinate 9,757, forward strand.
TCTTCTGTTACGGAACCATTTCCCCATTTCATTCCAAAATCTTTAAACTTCTCAGCTAATTCAATGTAATCTGCCTGATATTCTTTTGCTAATTTACGGATAACTTGTATTCGAGGATTTAATTCAAGTTCAAAAGATTCTTGTTCACTTGAATCTTTTACTACAAACGGTTCAACTAAAACGATTCTTGCTTTTGTTTCCTGTTTAGCTTTTTCTAACACTAATCGATAAAACAATTCAAATTTATCGATACTTTCTTGAATGCTTAATTTTTCTTTATCTATATTATACCAAACATCATTTATACCCACAAGAATAGAGATAATATCTGGTTGTAATTCAAGACAATCTTCTTTCCAACGACTTGCTAAGTCTGTTACTTTATCGCCACTAACCCCTCGATTAAGAAACGTCAATTCAAGTTCTGGGTAACATTCTAATAAATGTGCGGCTATTAATAAAGGATAGCCTTTGCCTAAATCTTTCAAGTCTTTGCGGTTGCGTCCTACATCTGTAATGCTATCTCCAATAAAAAGGATAGTATCTTTTTCATTTAGCCTCATTTTTTCACCTTCTTTTACTTTATTTTTTGTAAATGATGATAAACTGCGCCAATTAAATTTGCATCATTTTTGAAGGTACACGTCTTAATAACAGGTTTAAAAGGTGCTATCGTGACTACTTCCATAATTTTATCAAACTCTTCTTCTAATTTTTCAATTAAGTCAAGCTTATTAGAGACCCCACCCCCAATCAAAATAAGTTCAGGATCGTAACTATACTGTAAGTTAAATAATCCACGAGCTAAATAAGTATAAAAAGTAGAAACTTCTTCTTTTGCTATCAAATCGCCTTGTTCAGCTAGTTCAAAAACTTCTTCTCCTGAAATACTTCCTGGTTCTTTATTTTTTCTTAATGCATATCGTGCTGCCATATTGACGGCTGTTCCTAAATCACTAAACGTTTGATTATCAGTCATCAGCATGAATCCAAACTCTCCACCAAATAAATGCTTGCCTTGCTTAATTTCACCATCTACAATCACTGATCCACCGATCCCTGTTCCAACGACTACAAATAAAACATCTTTGATGCCTTTAGCAGCGCCTTTCCATGTCTCCGCTAGAGCAGCACAATTTGCATCGTTTTCGAACGTTACTGGACACTTTAATTCTTTTTCTAATTCATCGTAAATAGGAAATCTGTGAATGTAAGGTACTGCACTTGCTCCATCTATCGAACGTTTTTTCTGATTCACTGCTCCAGGAGAACTAAACGCCACACCCTCCAGCTCAAATTGTTCTTCATAGCGTATTTTAATCTCTTTAAATGCTTGCTTCATTTCACTCCATGTAGCAGGTGTTTTCAAGCTTCCTTTGTGACTTAGTTTATCCTCTTTCCAGATGCCATACTTAATGGATGTTCCACCTATATCAAACGCTAAAATCGCCATTAAATCCCTCCTTATTTATAAGGATAGGCTACTTTATATCAAAAGGCTAGAAGAAGTTAAGCCTTTTCATTTTTTGCTCTTTACAGTCTTGCTATACGTTAAAATAGCAAATAGCTCTTTTTTGCCTTATACTAGTATTAGACGTTTAGTTTAAACGTGGTAGTCAAATTATTAGAGGAGGCTTCACAAAAATGGAAGAAGAAACTGTTTTAAATTTTCTAAAACGACACGGTTTAGAATCGAAACAGGGGCAATCTATTTTAGCTGAAAAGATACTATCTAAAGAAAATTGGCTTGTTTCTGTTTTTAAAAAGAATAAACAAAAGTCTTATTGTATTAATTTTTCAAAGAATGAATTGGTTTTAATTCCTTTAGATGAAAAAACAACTTCTTTAAAAGAAGGTATTTATAACCAAATACCTTTAAGTGAGATAAAGGAGCTTTATTTTGAAAAACCAGCTGCTGATAATGAGCTAGTTGTTAAATATGAAGATGACTCTAAACCAATAGAACATTATTTTATTCCTCAAGAGAATGCTGTATCTCCTTGGCACAGTAGGAATCTAATGCACTTGATGGAAGAAATCGGAACTAAAAATAAATAAATTAAAAAAACGAGTGAGGGAAAATTATTCCCTACTCGTTTTTTTATCTTTATTGGTTCTAGTCTTACTTATTTTGAATAACTTCAATTTTATACCCATCTGGATCTAAAATAAAGAAGTAGTTTGCTGCTCCATCACTTAGCCCTTTTAAATCCGTTACTTCGCTGCCTGATGCTTTATATTCTTGATGTGTTGCTTTTAAATCATCTACTCCGATAGCAATATGGCCATAGCCATTTCCTAATTCATAAGGCGCTACTTGATTATAATTATACGTTAATTCTAACTCATAGCCACCTTTTTCAATAGCTAGATAAACAAGTGTAAACTTTGAATCTGGATAATCACCCCGTCTAACTTCGTGAAAACCAAGTACATTAGTATAGAAATCCATTGATTTTTCTAAGTCTTTCACCCTTACACACGTGTGCAACATTGTTTTTGTCATTTAAAAACTCCTTTTTTAGTTAGTCATCATATATAGCTCGATTGGCAAACCATCTGGATCTTTTAAAAATGTGTATGAACCGCCAGTAAATTCATCTACGCGAATCGATTCTGTTTCGATACCGTTTTGATGTAATTCAGTGACTACCTCACTAAGATTATCTACAGAAAAACAGAGGTGCCTTAGTCCACGAGCTTCTGGAGTCGTTGAGCGTTCTGGTGGATTTGGAAAGGTAAATAATTCTATTTCGCTCTCTCCAATTTTTAAATCTAACTTATACGAATCTCGTTCTTTTCTATAATTTTCTCGAATGATTTTTAGTCCAAGTATTTTTGTATAAAAATATTTAGACTTTTCATAATCCGATGCAATGATAGCTACATGATGGATACGATTCAGCTTCATTTTCTTATCCTCCAGCGAAAGAGAACGAATGAATTTTCGCCCCTTACTTACATTTTAATTAAGACCGTAAGATTTTTTCAATTTCAGCTAATTCTGTTACTGTAAAATCAAGGTTATCTAACGCCTTCACGTTGTCTTCAATTTGACTCACTTTGCTTGCTCCAATTAGGACACTTGTTACTTTCCCATCTCTTAGAATCCATGAAACAGCCATCTCAGCTAAGGTTTGCCCGCGGCGTTTTGCAATAGTGTTCAAGGCTCTAGATTGATCAATTTTAGCATGGACTTTTCCTTCATCTAAGAAGATACTGCTCGAACGTCTTGCTCTAGAATCTTCTGGAATACCATCAAGGTAACGGTCTGTTAACATGCCTTGAGCTAATGGACTGAAAGCAATGGAACCTAATTGATTTTCTTGTAAAACATCTTGTAAGCCATCTTCTATCCAACGATTGTACATGCTGTATGAGGGTTGGTGAATAATAAACGGTGTCTTAAGGTCTTTAAATATTTTTGTGATTTCTGTTGTTTGTTCAGCAGAATAATTAGAAATCCCGATATACAAAGCTTTACCTTGGCGAACCATTAAATCTAAAGCTTGAGCTGTCTCTTCAAAAGGAGTATCTGGATCTGGACGGTGAGAATAAAAGATATCTACGTAGTCTAGTCCCATACGATTTAAACTTTGATCAATACTAGCTGTCAAATTCTTTTTAGAACCAAATTCGCCATAAGGTCCTGGCCACATATAATAACCTGCCTTACTAGAGATAATCAATTCATCACGATAAGGAAGTAAATCTTGTTTAAGAATACGGCCAAAATTTTCTTCCGCACTACCTGCAGGAGGGCCATAATTATTGGCTAAATCAAAATGAGTGATACCTAAATCAAAAGCACGGTGAACCATTTTACGACTATTTTCAAATAAATCAACGTCTCCAAAATTATGCCACAATCCTAGTGATAGAGCTGGTAACTTTAATCCGCTATTGCCTACACGATTATAAATCATTTTTTCATAACGATCTTCTGCTGCTTGATACATTGACTCACTCCACTTCTTCAATTATTTATTATACGTTTTTATTATATCGCTTCCATATAGAGATAACAACCTGTACGAATCGGCCATTTCTTACAGAATAAAAAAGTGTTTATTCTGTTTAAGTAAATACTGAAATGAAAAGACACCCACTAAATCCACTAAAAACGATAGTTGATTCGTGTGAATGCCTTCTTACCTGATTAACTTAGCAATGCAATACCTAATACAATAATCAACGCGGCAACAATTCCAAATATAAATTTATTAATGGAATCTACGCTAACGTCAATTTTTTCATAAAGCGAATCTTTTCCTAGAACTTTTTTTGCAGTTGCTTGTTCTTCTGTTTGTGATAAATCAACACTTTCTATTTCTTCCAAAACAAGACTCTCCAATCTGAACCAATAGCCTTACTTTTTAACAATGTATTTACGAACATCAATAGAAACGGCTAAAATAATGATTAGACCTTTGATGATATACTGAAGATAAGGACTAACTCCAACAAATGTTAAACCGTAGTTAATGAATTGTAGAATAACCGCTCCCATAATAACACCAGGGATAGTTCCAACTCCTCCAGAGAATGAAACCCCACCAATAACACTTGCTGAGATAGCATCTAAATCATAGTTTAATCCAGTGTTACTCGTTGTTGATCCGATACGAGCTGCTTCTAAGAAGCCCGCAATTCCATAAAGTAAACCTGAAATAACAAAGATAATCATGATATTTTTAACGATATTTACACCGGATACTTCAGCAGCTTCTGTATTTCCACCGATAGCATACATGTTTTTACCTAATTTAGTTTTATTCCAAACAAACCACATAATCACTGAAATAATAGCCGCATAAAAAATAACGTACGGCAATTGAACGGGTCCAATATCGACTGTATTTCGGACTAAATCTGTGTAGCGAACGTCTAGCGAACCAATTGGTTGTGCTCCATTAGGTGGACGATCGATATAAATTAGCGATAAGCCATAAGCAATCAATTGTGTACCAAGAGTAATAATAAAGGCATGAACTTTTAATTTTGCTACACCAAAACCATTAATTGCACCAAACATCATCCCAACTGCAATAGCTGCTAATAACGGCAAAATAAGTGGAAGTGCAGGTAAATTTGGGTACATTCTCGAAGCATATGATGTACTTTGTGCTAAGGAAGAAGCTACAACTGCTGTAAGACCTAATATTCGACCAGCTGATAAGTCTGTTCCTTTTAAAATGATTAACCCAGCAGCACCTAAGGCCATGATGATTCTAGTTGAAGCTTGTCCAAGTATATTTGTGATATTTTGTAGTGAAATGAATGATGGCTCCATAATAATTACAACCAGTATTAAAGCACCTAATACGATGTATAAAGAATAATTTAGGAGGAAATCATTCAAGGACATTTTCTTTTTTGTGTTCTCCATTTTTACACCTCTCTTAAAAGATCTTGAAAGTTAAGCTTTTAGATTATTTAACTAAATTAAATAAATTTCGCTGATAATCTTAAAATCTCTTCTTGTGTCATATTTTTTGTTTCGTCAATTCCTGCTACACGGCCATTCGACATAACGAGCATACGATCGCTTATTCCTATCAACTCAGCCATTTCACTAGAAACAACAATGACAGACTTGCCCTTGTGTGCTAGTTCTAAGATTAGTTGATAGATTTCGTATTTTGCTCCTACATCAATACCACGTGTTGGCTCATCTAATAAATAAACATCTGCATCTGTTAATAACCATCTTCCGATAATAACTTTTTGCTGATTTCCACCAGATAAACTTCCGATATGCGTTTTAGAACTAGGCGTTTTAACGTTCATACTTTTAATCACGCCAGCGGTATCTTTTTCCATCGATTTATCATTAACTATTCCATTTTTTGTGTAATGGTTTAAGTTCGCGATGATTGCATTAAATGTAATACTTAATCCACCAAATATCCCTGTTGCACGGCGTTCTTCTGTCACGAAAGCAAAACCATTATTGATAGCATCTCTGGAATGATTATTTTGAATCGCTTTTCCATTTAGTAAAATTTCACCTGATTCATGGCGAGCTACTCCAAAAATGTTTTCCAACAGCTCTGTTCTTCTTGACCCTACCAGTCCAGCTATTCCTAATACTTCGCCTTTTTTCAAAGTAAAGGAGACGTCTTGTATCGAAGGTTGATACGTTGCTGTTAGATTTTTTACTTCTAATACAACTTCACCAGGCACATTATTTTTAGGTGGGAAACGATCACTCAATTCTCGTCCAACCATTAAGTTGATAATTTTCCCCATAGTTAACTCTGCTGCTGGTGTTGTACTAACCCATTGTCCATCACGCATAATGGTAACTTCATCAGATATTCGTAAAATTTCTTCCATTTTATGCGATATGTAGACTACAGCACAGCCTTCTGCCTTTAGCTTATTAATGATTCTGAACAAATGATTCACTTCTTTTTCTGAAAGAGAAGACGTTGGTTCATCTAATACTAAAATCTTTGCACCGTAACTAACAGCCTTAGCAATCTCTACCATTTGTCTTTGTGATACAGATAAGGTTCCAATTTCTTTTTTAGGATTTAGATCAATATCTAACTCCTTAAATATATTTTCAGTATTTTGATACATTTGTTTTTCATCTACTAGTAGACCCTTCATCGGAAAACGTCCAAGCCAAATGTTCTCCATGATACTTCTACGCATCACTTGATTTAACTCTTGGTGAACCATCGAAACACCATGTTCTAAAGCATCTTTAGGATTTTTAAATGTTGTGGATACACCGTCAATCAAAATATCGCCAGCATCTTCTGTATAAATTCCAAATAGACATTTCATTAACGTAGATTTTCCCGCTCCATTTTCACCCATCAAAGCATGAATTGTGCCTGGTCTTAAGTTTAGTTGTGCTTGATCTAAAGCTTTTACTCCTGGAAATAATTTATCAATATTTCTCATTTCTAATACATAAGTAGGTGTTGCCAAATAAATCACCGCCTCTATTTAAACTCTTAATTAAAAAAACAATAAGAATTGATCAGTGAAGCATTTACTTAACCTCTCAATTCTTACTATCGTATTTCTTTTATTTTTACTTATTACTAATGCAAAAAGGCTATTTACTCTCCAGAATAAGCTTGATAAGGAATGCGAATTGAAATCCCTGTGTCATCGTATTCATAATCTGTGCCATCAATATAATCTTTGTCTTGAGTAGCGTTTACACCCAACGCAAAAATAGCTTCTGCCATTCCTACTGCATCTTGTTTAACGGTACCTGACATATAATTTTTAGAAATTAAGTCTACTGCTTCATCTGTAGCGTCTACTCCAAATACAGGAATATATTTGTCATCGCCGTTATTGTATCCACCGGATTGCAATGCTGAGATTGCACCAGATGCCATTGAGTCATTATTTGCTAAAACAACTTCGATATTATCGCCTTCACGAGATAACCAAGCTGAGACAGCTGTATTCGCTTTATCTGCATCCCAGTTTGCTACCTGTTGTCCAATTTCATTTACTTCAATGCCTGCATCTTTAATCGTTGATACTGAGAATTTAGTACGGGCAATAGCTTCGGGATTGTCTGCGTCACCCATCAACATAACGTAGCTCAAAACACCATCGCCATTTTTATCCAGCGTTTTATCTGACTTCCATAATTCAGAAACCATTTCTCCTTGAATGACGCCTGCTTCTTCTGGTTTTGTTCCAACAAATCGAGCTTTATCGTAACCAGTCATTACTTCAGCATCTGGTTCGCGGTTAAAGAAAACTACTGGAATATCTGCTGCTGCTGCTTTATCAATAACTGTTTGTGCTGCACCAGTATCAACAACGTTTACTAATAGTACTTTTACCCCTTTTTGGATCAAGACATCAATTTGATCATTTTGTGTTGCTTGATCGCCTTTAGAATCGTTTAATAATAATTCAACATCTTTGTTGCCTTTTGACGTATCTTCTAATGCTTGTCGAACAGATGAAATATAAGTATCATCGTATTTATAAAATACTACCCCTATTTTTTCACCAGATCCTGATGAATCTGATCCTGCTTCTGAATCTGAATTTCCACAAGCAACTAATGTGCTCATTGTTAATACTGCAGCTGAACCTAATAAAAATTTCTTGAATTTACTCATTTTCCGAACCTCCAACTAACTTATTTTCCCTACATGTAAACGTTAACATTTTATATACAAAACGACTATGTGATTTAATACTGTTTGTGTTCAAAATGATACGATGTTCATTTTTCACAAAAAAAAAAGTAGATTTCTCTACTTTTTCATCTTTTTTACACTATACTCTTTAGTGAATCTTCTTTTTACCTAACTGATAGATGCCCATAAAGCATAAAACCATTAAGATTAATCCGATTAAGGCAAACGGCAATCCATTTGTAGTGGTTAAATCATTTAGTGCATTGGTATTGTACATAATAGCGAAGGGTGAAGCGAGTACAAGTCCTAAAATACCACTATACGTTAGTGAACTATAATGTTTAAACAAATACTCAATCACTTTACTAATTAAAAAGATTCCAATTAAAACGCCAATACCAAAAACACTTAAAACAATAAAATTGGGTAAAAGAGTCGTCATATCTCCTGCTCGTAAAGCATCAATAAAACTCGTAATGGTATTGATAATAGAATAATAATACCCTAAAATCATCAAAACTAATGACCCGCTCATCCCTGGAACAATCATTGTTGCCGAAGCGATGACTCCAATTCCAAATAACTTTATCAAGCTAAAAGGCGTTAGCGCGATCGCTTCAAAAGAAGACTCTGCTCCTTGAAACATTGGTAAAACAGCTACTAATGCAAACATAATCACAAAAACGACTAAATGGTTGACTACTAGCTTTTCATTTTTCATTTTTAGCCCTGCTCTAAAAGAAACCCATAAAACGGGAACTCCACCCAATATTAATCCAACAAAAGCTAAGGCTGTTGGAAGAGTATATTGGCTTAATAAAAATTCAATCGTATAAGTAAACGCAACAATTCCAAAAGCAGCACCAATCAAAATCGGCAACAACGTTTTCACGCTAGCTTTCCAATTCTTAAATAACTGACTAATTGAAAAAATCATGCGGTCATAAATTCCGAGTGAGACCGCCATTGTTCCTCCACTTACTCCCGGTATAATATTTGAAATACCAATGACCATCCCTTTAAGTATATCTATCAAATAATTCATATTCATCCTCATTTACTATATAATTTACTACTCTAACATCATAACAGAAGTAGACTATCAAGTGAAATTAAAAAAGAATTAAGATAGTTTTTCTTATTGTTATTAAGGAGAATAGGGTGAAAATGGAAATAAAAATTTTTCTTTATTTGATTGGTACATATTCTTTTTAGTAATCCATTCAACTTCAGTAAACATTGGTTCTCCTATTTTTTTATTCTCGGATGGATTAAGAGCTTGCTGAATAGAAAGATAGCCAATAGCAAACGGATTTTGGACAATCAGTGCATCGATACTTTCATTTTCTAGTAACTCAATACACTCTTTTTGGCTATCAAAACCAATAACAGCGACTTCATCTTGTAATTTTTTTATTTTTATTGCTCTTCCAGCACCAATGGTTGTTCGTTCGTTAAAAGCTACAATTCCATCCATCTCAGGGTACTTATCCAACATTTCTTCCGTTAAGAGTTGAACCGTCTCACTGTCTGACCAAGATAATTTTTTTTCGATAATTTCGATAGTCGAAAATTGGTCAATAAAGTCGTAAAAAGCTTGTTCTTTTTCTCTTTCTTGACCACTAGTTGATCTGTCTTCAAAATTTAATATACCTAGCTTAGCTTTTTTTCCTAATTTTTGAATAACTGCCTTTCCTGCCAGTTCTCCTGCTTCTTTATTATTTGTTCCAATATACTTATGTTCATAAGGATCACTTAAAAAACTATCTATCATAATAAGCTTTATCCCTTTTTTGTAAATTAGGTCTAATTCTTTTTTATTTTTCTCTATATCTACTGCAGAAAAGATAATCGTTTCGACTTTTAAATCGATTGCTTCTTTTAAATAAATAGTTTGTTGATCACTATCATTTTTTTTATCTGGAACTCTCTTCAAAATACTAACATCATCGTATTCTGAAATTGCAGTGGCAATTCCTTCTTCAATCATCTGACTATGATAAGAGTCTTGAGAATCTAGAATCAGCATAATCGTTTGGTTAGTCGCTGACTGTTTGACGCAACCTACTAGCAACGTAATTAAACAAAACAATCCGACTATCAACTGATTTCTTCGCTTTTTATTAGTCATATGACCAACCTTTCTTAGTTTATTAAGATTTTGGCAGCCAGATGCTAATTATTGTGCCTTTGTCTAGTTCACTTTCTATTCCGACACCATATTCTTTTCCAAAATACATTTGAATTCTTTGGTGAACATTTCGAATACCAATCCCACCTTTTTCACTGTCTTTTCCTTCTTCAATAACTTGGAGAATCTCTGGAGATATTCCAATCCCATCATCTTCTATTTCGATTAAGATTCGTTCTTTTTTATCTAGCACTCGAATTGCAATACTGCCTTCATCTACCATCCGTTCGATTCCATGGTACAAGGCATTTTCAAGAAAGGGTTGAATAATAATTTTTATTGTCGTATTTGTTAAGATAGATTCGTCAGCTTCAATTGAATACTGAAATTGATTTTTGTATCTAATTTGTTGAATCGTTAAATAACTCTGGGCATGAGCTAGTTCTTGGCTGATTGAAATATAGTTGCCGCCTTTATTTAATGAAATACGGAGTAATTTGCCTAGTGCCGCGACCATTTGGGAAGCCCCTTGGTTGTTGCCTCTTTCAGACATCCATAAAATGGATTCTAATGTATTATATAGAAAATGAGGATTAATTTGTGCTTGTAAAACCGTCATTTCACTCTTTCTTAATTCTTCTTGTTCTTCCTTTACTTGAACCATCAATTCTTTTACATGATCAATTAAATGATTGTATGACCCAGATAATTGTTGTATTTCCGTAAATCTATTTTCATGTGTATAGACATCAAACTTATTATCATTCACATCTCTCATCACTTTTACCATATTAGTAATGGGTCTTGCAATATACCTAGAGACACTGATGCTCATTAAAGTAATTAAAATAGCGAGCGTTAAAAAAATCCATAGAGTATTTTTTCTTATTTCTGACACTGCTTCTTGTAAAGAATCTTTTAAATAAGAAACACCAACGACTTTCCAACCTGTAGAAGGAATGGTAGCGATAGCAATCGTATTATTTTGGTCTTGTGTAACATAGACCCCGTCTGCTTTATCTTTGACAAAATCAAGTTTCTCTTCTTTAGCATTTGTTTGGATAATGCGTTGTTGTGGATGATAAATCAACCTATTTTTTTCATCTACAATAAAAGAGTAGCCTCTTTTCCCAATTGTTACTTTATTAAAATAGCTGCCCAACGAATTAAAATTGTAATCAATTAATAAGATATATCGTTCAGCCTGAATTGTTACGGGTGATGTGACTGATAATACCCATTGGTAGTTTTTTTCAAATAAATTTTGGACATGAGGAGAAGAAAATGTAATTTGTTCATTTCTTTTTTCTTTTTGAAACCATCTTTGATCATAAATTGTTTCTATTTTTTTAGGTGTGTACTGCGAAGGAGCATAATAACTAATTTTCCCTTTTTCGTCTACTAAACTAATAGAAACAACATTGCGATTTAAACGAAAGCTCGTTCCTAATAATTCTGGTATTTGGTCATCTTGAAGAGCTGTTTTTTTTAGTTCATCTAAGATACCATAAGCTGTTGCATTCATATTCGCAATTTCATTCGTTAATGTGATACTAGATTGTGTAACACTCTGACGTGTTGTTATCTTAGTTTGGTTAATAAGGGTTTCTTCAAAAATAACAGATAAAAAAATTGAAAACAATAAAATTGTAATCACTGATAAAATCCCTAAAGCTAGAGCTAAAATAACCTGTAAACTTCTCATTTTTTTATTCCATCGGCTACTTACTTGTTTAATATAGTTAAACATATGGCTTCACTTCTTTACTGACTAGTACATTAAATCAGTAACTCTTTCTCTTTGAATGTTTCACGAACTTTATTTGGCGATTCTCCAAAATATTTTTTAAAGCAATAAGAAAAATAATGTTGATCGGTATAACCAGAATCTACTGCTGCTTCAAGTACTTTACAATCAGTTGTTAATAAGTGCTCTTTAGCCTTTTCCATTCGAATTTTTATTAATGCATTTGTAAAAGACAGTCCATTTTCTTTTTTAAAAAGAGCACTAAAATAGCTAGGACTAATGGCCATTTGTTTGCTGACCGATTTCAAAGAAAGGGTTGGATCTTTGTAATGTTCCAACAGATAATCATAACTTTTTTTAGCTAATGAATCTGTTTTCTTTTTGCGCTGAAATTGGATACTGTCAACAACCGTTAAACAAAATTCTTTAAACCATTCTCTAACTTCTTGAATTTCTTGGTAATGATGAATATCAGAAATCATTTGAACACGTTGAAGCATGTCCGTATCGTATATCGGAATAACTGATTTATACGCTTTTAATACGGAAACGTGTAATTCCATTAAGAATATTTGCAAATGAGTCTGACTATCACTGTCACAACCTTGAAACAATTCATCAATAAATGCATCTAATTCTTTTTTTGAACCTATTTTAATTAGCGAAATTAATTTCTTTTCATTCGCCTCGTCAAAAACCATCTTCTCTGAACCAGTCATTTCTATATCTGTAATATAAACTTCTTTGTTTTTCTTCATCAATAGGCCGTAATTTAAAGCTGTAATAGACGATTGAAAAGCTAATTTTGCGTCAGAAAGTGAATTGTATTCTTCACTAACACCAATTCCAACAGAAAAATGAAACAGTTTTTGGGTACTTTCACTAATTTCTTTTACAATAATATCTTTGTATAAATCAATGGTTTCTTTTGTGTCCGATAACATCACAACAATATTAGACGTGAAATTAAACACTTCACCATTTAAATATTTATTGATGATTCGACGAATAACATTTGCTAACGAGAACTTCATCATCTCTAAGTTATGATTGTCTAACTGACTTTTTCTGAAACTTGGTTTATCAATATTAACATTTAATATGACTTGTCGATCTCCTTTTAAATTTAATCGATAGGTTTCAACTAATTTCTTTATTTCTTCTTCAGGAACATCTTTATAATTATCCGTAATCAATGAAACTAAAAAAGACATTTTAATTCCTTGAAAGTTTTCTAAGTAGTCTGTTTCTATTCTATCTAAGTCATTTGCTTCTCTTTTTTCTTCGTCCAACGCTTCATGAACTTTTTCAAGCATTTGTTCTAAATCATTGATTGAAATTGGTTTTAATAAATATTCAATAATGTTCAATTTTATTCCACTTATTGCATAATCAAAATCATCGTGTCCACTTAAAAAAACGATCTTAACAGATGGGTGCTTTTCTCTTATTTGTCTAGACAGTTCAATCCCATCCATTACCGGCATCCTTATATCGGTGATAAGAATGTCTGGTACATTTTTTTCCATTACTTCTAGTGCCTCTTCACCATTTCCTGCTTCTCCCAATATAAAAAAGCCTTTCTTTTCCCACTCTACTAATTCAATAATAGATTGTCTGATGTATTGTTCATCATCCACTAAAAGAATAGAATACATTTTGTCGTCGCCCCTTTTCATCCTATCGCTCTATTCTAGGTATCCGCTTACATTTTTTAACACTAACTCTTTTCATTTCATAGTTCTCTAATCTTTTTAGTTTTCAGCGTATTTGCCAATAAAAATAGACCTCACTAATTTTATCATCAGTCGAGCTCTACTTCTTTACCCTTTTATTTTATGCGGCCGAGAAGACTCGAACTTCCACCGGGGATACCCCGACCAGCCCCTCAAGCTGGCGCGTCTGCCATTCCGCCACGACCGCATTATTTTTTACTTTATTAATAAATCATCCTTAAAAAAACAACCTATTTCTTATACTAATCACTATACAATTACACGAGTAAATTTGCAATAGAAAAATATATCTGATATTTTCAAAAAAATTTTTCTACAACTAATAACCTTTTTTATTCCTCTCGTTAAATTGAATTATAAGTGATTATCGTGTAATGTAATTGGTACTAGAGTTTCTTTTATTGTTAGACTTTACTGTTTTAAATACGGCTAGTCAAACTATTTTTTTAATAGTAAGAAAGGAAGGATGTACTCATGAAAAAAAGCAAAATCGGCTTAGGTGTGGCTGTATTTATTGTTGGGATATTATTGTTATTTTATAATCCAATTAAAGATGCTCTTCTTTCTTACACCATCGATAGTTTATCTAAAGACTCTTTATCCAGAGATAAAATCAAGTTAAACCAACAAAAAAATGCGCGTTATGATTTTGAAGAAGTTGGTCTGCTTGATCTGGAGGATATTATTTATGCTCTTAATCATACTGATGATATTCATATCGTTGGTAGAATGAGTATTCCTAGTGTTAGTATGAACCTTCCTATTGGACTAGGTACTTCTACTTCAACTCTCGCTTTGACAGCTGGTACAATGAAAAAAGATCAAGTTATGGGTGAAAAAAACTATTGCTTAGCTGGTCATCATTTGAGAAATGATGCGCTTCTTTTTAGTCCTCTTTATGAGGCGAAGATAGGTAGCGCTATTTACTTAACAGATGCAAAAACAGTTTATGAATATCGACTAAGTCATAAAGAAACTATTCCTCCTACTAAGATGAGCGTACTAGAAGATAGTGAAGATGAAGTAAAGCTAACGCTTATAACTTGTGATGATGGTGGAGATACTAGGCTTTGGGTTACCGGCGACTTTGTAAAAAGTATTCCTATTGAGGAAGCTGATTCAAAAATAATTGAATCTTTTAACACAGATAAAAAAACTATACGTTGATTTATGAAAAAAGCAAAAAAACTTCTACTCATTTTATGAGCAGAAGTTTTTTTGTTTCTATCCTAATTCATTCACTAATTTATCTCTTATTCTTGTTCTTTATTTTTTCTTTTCTTATTTTGCATGTTAACAAGATAGAGTCCAGATCCTGTCATTAATAGTGAGCCTGCAAAAGCATATAAATAAGTTTGATCTTCTCCAGTTTGAGGCAAGTTACCTTTTGGATCCTCGTTCACTATCAAACGATCATTTTTAACTGTCATAGCAACCATTTCAGGCTTCCCTTCATGCTCAGCTACAATAGTAAATACGATAGGTTTTTTAGCTAGCACATATCCTGTAGGTGCTTTCGTTTCAGAAAATGCATACTCACCAGGTTCCAAACCAGATAGACTAATTTGACCATTTCCATCTGTTTTTAAATCTGCTTGGAGTATTCTTCCATCCTTATCGGTTAAGTCAAAGACCGCTCCTCCAAGTAATACCTGTTCTTTAATTGAATCTGTCTTAGTCAATACAACTGAACCTTGGTAATTAGTCAAGCTGCCTACTTTAATAACTTTTGGTTCTTCCAATAAAGAATCAGCAACAATGAATTTCATTGATAGTGTATTCTTAATATATCCTTTAGGTGCTTTTGTTTCCACAAATAGATATTCACCTGGTGCAAGTCCCTCAGCTTTAACTAAACCGGTCTCATCCGATACTAAACCAGTTTGAATGGTTTTGCCATCCATATTGGTCACTGAGAACTCGGCCCCTTTAAGGCCGTTACCTGATGCGTTTGTTTTCATTAATTGAGCTTCAGCTTTATAGTTGATAGATGACACAGCAATTAATGTAGGTTTTTCATTTTGTATAGCTTCAACTGTAAATGGTATTATTTTTGTATTTATAATGAAACCTGTTGGTGCAGAAATTTCTTTAAATTCATACTTACCTGGTTTCAAATTATTTACTGTAATTTTACCATCTTTTGTTGTAAAGTTTGTTGCTTCGTAACCATTATCTCCAGTTAATTCGAAAACTGCTCCTGAAAGTAACGTATCTTTTTTATCTGTTTTAGTTAGTTCAACGGATCCTTGATAGTTGGCAAAATCTCCAACGAGAACAGCTTTTGGTTTACCCGCTTCTTCAGCAACAATCGTAAAGTTACTTTCTTTATCATTTAAGATATAACCTGGTACTGCTCCTGTTTCTATAAAGCGATAATCTCCCGGTACTAGTTCCTCAGCTTTAACCAAACCATCCACATCTGATATTAAATCAGCTAGAACCGTATCTCCTTTTGTATCTATGATGGAGAATGTTGCTCCCTCAAGACCCTTACCTTCTTCATCTACTTTTGTTAATTGAGCAGAGCCTTTATAGTTTATTACATTTCCAGCATCAACGGTATCCGGTTTATCAGCCGCTTCATTTGTAATGGTAAATTCAATCGGCGTCGTATTCAAGATAAACCCTACTGCTGCACTTGTTTCAACAAACGTATACTTACCAGGCGCTAGATTTTCAGCTCGTACCATTCCTTTTGAGTCAGACATCAATTTATCTTGTATCAAATCATTGTCTTTATCAAATATAGAAAATTCTGCTCCTTCTAATTCTTTATCATTTGCATCTGTTTTAAGCAACTGAACAGTTCCTTTGTAGTTCGTTAGATCATCTACGATAACTACTTCAGGTTGTCCTAATGAAGCGGCTTCGATAGTGAATGCAAGCGGCTTGTTATTTGTAACAAACCCTGAAGGTGCCTTAATTTCAACAAATGTGTAGTTGCCGGGTACTAACTCTGTTGCTTTAACTAAACCATTTTCATCTGAAATGATTTTTTCTCCTACTTGTTTATCTGCTTCATTTTTGACAATAAACTCAGCTCCAGCTAATTCCTTGCCATCTGTATCTCTTTTCATTAGCTGAGCAGAACCTTTGTAATTTATTGTAGAAACACTTATTAATTTTGGCCCTTCGTTTTGAACAGCCTCAACTATAAATGGTAATACCGTGGTATTTATAATAAAACCTGTTGGTGCAGAAATTTCTTTAAATTCATACTTACCTGGTTTCAAATTATTTACTGTAATTTTTCCATCTTTTGTTGTAAAGTTTGTTGCTTCGTAACCATTATCTCCAGTTAATTCGAAAACTGCTCCTGAAAGTGGCTTTTCTTTGTTGTCTGTTTTAGTTAGTTCAACGGATCCTTGATAGTTGGCAAAATCTCCAACGAGAACAGCTTTTGGTTCACCCGCTTCTTCAGCAACAATCGTAAAGTTACTTTCTTTATCATTTAAGATATAACCTGGTACTGCTCCTGTTTCTATAAAGCGGTAATCTCCTGGAGCAAGTTTCTCAGCATTGACTAGACCTTCTTTGTCTGAAATCAAACCAGATTGAACCGTTTCTCCTGCTTCATTCAAGATTGAGAATGTCGCTCCTTGGAGAACATCACCTTTACTATCTGTTTTTTTCAATTGGACGGTTCCCTGATAGTTAATTAATGTGCCAGCTTCTACAAGCTCTGGCTCGCTCACTGCTTCATTCGCAATAACGAATTTTGTAGGTGTTGTATTGATTATATATCCCATAGGTGCTTTAGTTTCTACAAAAGTATAGTTTCCTGGGATAAGGTTCTCTGCATTGACTAGACCTTTTTTGTCTGAAATCAAACCAGATTGAACCGTATCTCCTGCTTCATTCAAGATTGAGAATGTTGCTCCTTGGAGAACATCACCTTTACTATCTGTTTTTTTCAATTGAGCAGTTCCTTTATAGTTTGCAAATTCTCCTGCAACTTCAACAGTTGGGTCTTTTGCAACTACATCAGTAGGTTCTCCTGCTATTTTATCTGCAATCGTAAATTCGACTGGAGTTTTATTGATCAAGTATCCCGTAGGTGCTTTAGTTTCTACAAAAGTGTAGTCACCCGGTACTAGTTCATTAGCTTTCACTAGTCCTTTAACACCTGAGACTAGTTTGTCTTGAATTAGCTGATTTTCATTATCAAGAATAGAAAACTCTGCTCCTTCAAGTCCTGTACCCGATTCATTTATTTTTTTAAACTCTACGGATCCTTTGTAGTTAATAGAAGAGGTTTTAATAACGGATGGTTCTCCTATTTCACTTGCTTTTACTTCAAAGGGCAATACCGTGGTATTTATAATAAAACCTGTTGGTGCAGTTACTTCTTTGAATTCATATTTACCTGGTTTTAAATTTTCTACTGTAATTTTTCCATCTTTCGTTGTAAAATTTGTTGCTTCATAACCATTATCGCCAGTTAGTTCGAAAACTGCCCCTGAAAGTGGTTTTTCTTTGTTGTCTGTTTTAGTTAGTTCAACGGATCCTTGATAGTTGGCAAAATCTCCAACGAGAACAGCATCTGGTTCACCCGCTTCTTCAGCAACAATCGTAAAGTTAACCGGAGTCGTATTAATCAGGTATCCGGCAGGGGCCTTGGTTTCTACAAAACTGTATTCCCCGGGTGCTAAATTATTAGCTATTACTACACCCTCTGAATTAGATATCAACTTTGTTTGAATGGCTTCTCCAGCTTTATTTAAAACAGAGAACTCCGCTCCACTAAGTTTTTCTTTAGCTTTGTTAATTTTTAGTAACTGAGCTGAACCTTGGTAATTAATCGCTTTGACAGTCACGGTTGGAACTTGAATACCTTTTTTAGCTATTATAAAATCAATCGGCACAGTATTTAACAAGTATCCGACAGGAGCTTTTAGCTCGTTTAGACGGTAATTTCCTGGTAACAGCCCTTCTAAAGTAATTTTACCATTTGTGCCAGTCTTTATTGATTTATACTCATCTATTACATCATAGCCAGACTCAGTTTTTATTGATAGTTTAAATTCGGCATCTTTAAGCAATGTGGTTCCACCATTTGATTTCTCAATTACTACTTTGCTTAAGTCATTAGTTAATAGCACATCAATATCCAGTAGCGAATTTGATGTAGTGCTATTTACTGTTACTTTCTTTCCTGCAACTAACTCATCAGATACTGTGTAGCCCGGAAGTGCGGATACTTCTTTCAAGTAATAATCACCATAGATTAAGTTACCAAAGGTTAGTATTCCAGTATCGTTGATCGTCCCTGTTCTCACAATAACCGTTTTTGCTGCATTCCATAGCTCAAATTTTGTGCCTTCTAGTAACTTACCATCTGATCCACTCTTTTTAACTGTAATTGTACCCTTTTCACCAGAGACTGAACCGCCACCAGAAGAAGATTGTGCTTGAATAGATTGTAAAACTTCTTTTTCAACTGTTACTTTATTTTCACCTGAAAAGACTACTTTATTCGTTACAGTATTATCATTTTTATCTAAGTTTAACAACGTACTGTAGTTCATTTCATAGGCAGATGTAATTGTTTTAAGACCACCAATGAATTTAACCGTTATCTCTTGCTGTCCAGTGAGGTTATCTGTCGTAACATCTAACGTATAATCACTGTCTTTTATCAAACTAATAGTTGATTTTGTATAATCACCAAGAGTTGTTACAATTAATGGGTAAATTTTAAGCGAGTCTAAAACTAAAATTTGATTTTTCGAAGGTGTATCTACAATTAAAACATTTGTTACTGTAGACTGACTTGGATTAATTGGAACAGTCCAATCAATAAAGCTACCATCTTTCACATTTTGCTTTCCACTTTTCGTGGCTAAATTTCCACCATTTTTAATTGAAACAGTTCCAGTGTACGAACGTTCTGGATTGCTCCCATTATTGAATCTAGCAATATTCGTGTACTTGGTTTGATTTTCTATAATCTGACCAACCAAAGTTGTTTCGAACTCTAAAAGATAAGCATCTGTTGTTCCAATTGCTCCGCTTGGTAATTTCACCGTCAATGTGTTCAATGATGCTGTTGGCTCTATTAATTGCGATGGAGTTACTTCTTCCCCTTTAACGACCGTTCCATTTGTACTAATTGTGTAGCGATATAATTTAGCTGTACCATTTTTATATTGTTGGTTACCAGTAATTTCATCGGCTATTTGAGCTCCCTCTTGAATTACTTCACCATTATAGTTTGTACCAACTTTCCAACTGATTATTTTAGACTGAGCGTTATAATCGCCACTTTTAAACCCATTATTTTTTGTTTCATTCCTTGGATTTACTTCTACAGCACTAGAATTCCCTCTTGGGACATTCTTACTATCTGACCACTTTAACTCAACAGCATTTCTGAAAGTTGTTTTGCTAGTTATCAAATCATTTCTTACGTAAGGTGTTTTGTAGGTAATAGTCAATGGACTAGTCATCGTCGTTTCATAGTCGCCTATTAGTTTGATATCAAACCCTTTTTTATCAGCTTTTAATGTCAGCGTATAGTCCGTATTTCTTACTAACGTTGTACTTGGTGCATTTTTTGTATCTTTTATTTCAAAACTAGCTTCATTTAGTGTTAACCCTTTGTTAGTGAACGTATCAGAAAAAGTAGCATTATTCATTGGGTACCCATTTTGATTGACGTCCATTTTCCAAGAGATTATTTTGTTTGCATAATCTATCGCGGGTGAAGATTTTATCACTCCTTGCTGCACCAGTGTACCACTTGATTCGCTTTTAATTGTTTCATTTGTAGTAATGGTATTTTTCACGTTAGCTAGGTT
Source organism: Carnobacterium sp. (assembly GCA_020431645.1). Taxonomy (GTDB): domain Bacteria; phylum Bacillota; class Bacilli; order Lactobacillales; family Carnobacteriaceae; genus Carnobacterium_A. Next base: position 30,306 of record JAGQHW010000002.1, read on the forward strand.
GCCTGTTGTGCTGTCACTATCAATGATAATTTCAGCTTTGACCTTCGTATCATAGGTCAGTTTAACAGCATGGCTAATATTCTTTAGAAAATTAATTTCAAATCCATTGACATTCTTTATAACTTCGTAATCTGTGCCTTTCACTAAGTTAACCGGATTTATTTCAGATGTTCCTGATGTGGGTTCAACTTTTTGAAGAACGATAGTACTCTCAATAACTTCTAGTCTATCGTCCATGACATCTATTAAATTAGCATTCGCTTCTTCAATAGTTTTGATGCCATAATTGTAGCGAACAGTCCATGAAAATGTTTGTGTTTTAGCAACATAATTTGTTCTTGTTTTCGTTAGCATTTTACCGAAATTAGCTTGCACAGAAGCTTTTGCAGATAATAATTCTTCATTTCCGTCTGATGTTAATTCAGCGTTATTGACTAAATTGACACTGTTGCCTGTATCTTCTTTGATAGAGTCTACTATTTTGGTCTCATAAACAATCCGAAAAGCGTTATTATTCACACCTGGAAAAGTAATATTGCCAGTACTCTCCTCTATAGAAAAACCCTCTGTTAGTTCATCTGCTCTAACAACTTCTCCTTTTAAGTTAACAATTAATTTGTAAACTTTGGCAGAGACATATTCATTTCCTGTTGGAAACGTTTCTGTAATTTTTGCATTTTTCAGTTCATTTAATCCTTTATTAAATTCTACTGTCCACGTAACTTTTGATGGATTTAGAATGCTATCAATTATCCCTGTTTTTTCAATAGATTTATTAAAGTTTGTTTTAATCATAAATTCTGTCACGTTTTGTTCTTGAACAGGTAACAAAATATTTACTGCTCCTGCTTCTTTGATCTTGGTTTCATCTAGTTTGGATTCAAACCAAATATCTCCTTTAATTCCTTCAGGATGAGCAGCTGCTTCATTATTAAAAGTAATCACTACTTTTCCAGATGGACTCGCTTTGAATTGCGCATAAATAAGCTCATTTTCATCTTTTAAATCTCTCGTAATGGTTTGTGTTAATTTCAATTGTTCTGGCAAGTTAAATTCGAAAGTATCATTGTTTTTAATTTGTGTAGACACATATCCTGGAATCATCCACTCAAAGTCTGTTCTTGCGATTGAAGACAGGGTTATTTTATCACCATCTTCTGCTGTCTCATTTCTGAAAGTTACTTTTCCTTTTGTAAGGATATTTGAATCTTCACCTTCATTAAAATACGTCCTGATATTTTGAGGTAAAGCCTTTTCTTTGCTTAGTGTTTTTTTATCTTCGACTGGTTCTTTTTTATCTTCTATCTCTTCTTTTAAAGTAGTTGGTTTATTTATTAATTCGTTTGAACTGTCTTTTTCTTCACCATTTAATTCACCATTCGTTGCTTCTTTATCTTTTTCATTCTCTACAGGCGATGAATCTTCACTCGAAGAGTCCATACTTGATGAGTCTATAATCGAAGAATCTTTCTCCTCATCTAACTCATCCTTTGTTGCTTCTTTATCTTTTTCACTTACTTCTTCTTTCGCCAAGAATATTGCTTTCTTAAATTCTTGGGTAGCACCTGTGATAACTAGTTGTTCTTGAACATTAACAGGGCCCGTATAGCTTCCTTCAAACTGAAGTGAAGCATTCTCTAATAAAGTTCCTTCTGCTAATGAAATGACGATTTTCTTCCCTTCTACTCTGTAAGCTCCCATTATTTTTCCAGAAGTAGAAAGAAGTTGGTTATCCTTTTTTGGAGCCAACAAAAAATTATCAGAAATAGTTAATATCAGTTCTTCGTTTTTCTCTTTATTTTTCTCAATGTTTAGGGTTAATTCAGCTGTCATTTTTTCATCTATCAACTCTATTCGAGTAAAGTCGCTACTCTCTTTTATTGATAAATCTAAAATGGTAAGGTCCGTTGACTGTTTGTTTAGTTCCGTTGCCGTAACTAGAAACACCGGTACTACAATCTGGATAATTAGTAAAAAAACCATTAATCTAGAGACTATTTTCCCCACATTTTTCCCCTCCAATACTTTATATGATCTAGTGAAATTCGAACGTTTATTGGACATCCCTTCGCCCCTTCCTGTAGACTCTCTTTAATAAAAAGTTATTATTGCAACCATGTGTTTAATTCTCTAAGATGTGTGCATCTTATTAGATAAAGATACAGCAGAGAATTATCAGCAAAAAACATAGTGGTTTTGGTACTTATTATACCAGTAATTCATAAATATAACCATCGTCTTTAAACGCCTTATATAAGGCATTAATTGAATTTGGAACAGGTCAACGCTCTTTTAATAAAGCAAATATTATCCGACTAAAACAAGCTATCAAATTTTATGCTATATAGTTAACAATTGGAATACCCTCTTTTTATGATATAGTAGAAGTATATTTCCATAGATTGAATGGTTTTAAAAATAAAAAAATACTAGACGTTCAAACAATGTTCTTGCTTATTTTAAGTTTTAAACTAGATTCAATGATTCAATCTAATCCTATATAGAAAGTAAGTGACTTGTTATGAAAAAACTTTTAGATAAATACGAAAGTAGACGTCTTTCATTACTAGAATTACTTTATTATAACGAACACGTAGTAACTCTTTCTTTTTTATCAGAAAAATTAAACTGTGCTGAACGCACTTTGAAAAACGATATTAATTACTTAAAAAGATGTTTTGGTGATGATTTTTTAAAAACGTCTAATAGAGGAATACAATTACAATTACCAAAGAATAAAGGTATTGAAGTTTTTTATGAATATGCATTACGAGACAGCTTTTCTTTTAGCTTACTAGAACATATTTTTAAGAATGATACTCTTTCTACAATTGAATTAGCTCAATTAGTTGATACCAGCATTTCGACAGTTACTCGCTCCATTCAACGTATAAATGATACACTAAAACCCTACACCATTGAGATAACTTCTAGTCCGTATAAAATCGTAGGCGATGAATCGAATATCCGTCTATTTTTCTTTTACTACTTTTCAGAGCGCTATTCTCATTCAGTCTGGCCTTATGAAAAAATCAACGAATCTATTTTTGATCAATTGATTTTATATTTTGCAACACATAACCAACTTGCTTTAGATTATAACGAGTTTATCAAATTAAAAAAATGGTTAGCTATTAGTTTGATCCGAACTCAAAAAAAACATTACATTTCTATTGAGCGCCCTTATTCAAACGCGTTTATTCCTGATTTAACAAACTATTCCTTTCAGGTAAATGAGATTGAAAAAGAATTAAATCTTTCTTTTAATGAAGAGACAATCAAGCAATTATGTGCTTTTTTTCTTAATGAACATTATTTTTTCAATTACACAGAATTAGTTAATAGAACAAAAAGCAATCCTTCTATTAAGGAGTATCATGATTTTTTGAGTGGTTATTTATTGTTGATTGCTGATAAAGCAGGTATTTCACTTATTAATCACGATGAAATAATAGTGAAAATGTTTAATATTTCTTATCTTTATATCTATAAAAATAAACAAATTGCTCCAATTACACATATCTTATGGGATCGAAAAAAAAGTTTCATCCAATCTATTGAAGAAGAGTATCCAGAATTTATAACACTAGCAAAGGAACTACTGATTGAACAACAGCATTCTAATAAAATAAATTTAAGTGAAGACGTCCAAAAAAGCCTACTTTACTATATTATTGTTTATTGGGATAATCTACTGCATAATCTGAACAATACTAGGAAAAAGTATAAGTTACTCATTTTTAGTGATTTTGATAAAGCTCATGCAAAAACGTTGCAATCTATTTTTAAAAATTATTTTAAAAATTTTGTATCAGTGTCTATCTACTCCCATCCTTATCTTTCAAATAGTTTATTAAAAGAAATAGATTATGATATTTTAATTACAACTACATCAATAGAAAATATTGACGGAAAAGAGACAATCTACATTCATAATATTCCTTCGGAGAGAGACTTTAACTTAATAAAAAATAAAATAGGTCGATTTTAATCATATTGTTGTAAGCAAATTTTTTCGTAAATAACTTATCCATACAAAATAAACGTCACACAAAATGTGTGGCGTTTATTTTTTATTTATATGCTACTTTAACAACTGAGGTTGAAGCACTCATTCGAACTGCTTGATTCGCCTCAGGATAATTTTTAAGTCTAATGTTCTTTATTGTCACTTCTTTTGCTCTATATTGAATTGAAATGGCTCTGTTTGTAGACTCTATTAGTGAACTTGATTGTGCTTTAGCAAAAAAATGATTGATTGCTACTTTTTGATAAGCTGATATGACCAGAGCTCTTTTTGTAGAGTTTAGATAAAGGCTTGTTTCTTGAGGAAAGTAAGAAGCAAGAAATGTTCCACGTATCCCGAAAGCTGAAGAACTTGCTTTATCAGTTAAAAGATGGTGTCCAATGTGTCTAAAGTTATAGGAACGATTATCTCGATAAGAAAGATGCCCAACAATTTGGGTATCTGAAGCTGCTGAACTTGTTTTATGAGCTTTTATTTCTACACCGCCAAAACAATAGGCACTTAAATTATTGACCAGCGTTACATGTTGGGAACCATCATCTACTTCTATTCCATTAGAATTAGAAAATCCTTTTTTGTGTGCGCGCCCACTTGGATGATGTAAAAAACAATTACTAATTAAAATATCATCGCTATGATGTGTAGTAATACCATCATCGCCAAATCCATATGATTCTACTTGATCTACCCAAACATACTGACTGCCAAGACGTGAACGCTTACCGTCTCCTAAATAGTTGTAAAAGGCTGATGTAATATCAACACCATGTAGGCCTGGATTTTTCACTGTCACATTTTTAACTAAAGCAAAACGAACGTGAGCTAATGTGAGTCCACTTGAACTCGTCCCACCCGATGCTGTTCTTTGGCTGCTTGACAGCCGCTTATGGTTCCAATCTAATGTTAAGCCTTCAATTCGAATATGGCTATTTCCTTTTAAATAATGCCAGTTTGTCAGTAGTTTGGCTCTCTTGGGTGCAGAATCAGAAAGAATCACCTGCGTTTGTTCTGTCCCGCTCCCAATTAATTCTGTATAAGAAGGCAATTGAATACCGCTTACTCGATATTTTCCTGGAGGAATAACAACACAACGAAACCCCAAAGAGATGGCTTTTTTAAAAGCTTGTGTACAATCTGTCATGCCATCGCCAACAGCACCATAGTCTATGACAGATACCACCCTAGTTCGGTTCCTCAAACGAACCATTGCTTGATCTAATTGACCTTTCCATTCAGGGAAAACATCCCATTCGTTCACAAGTTTAACTGCACAAGAGGTTGTGAAATCTGTTTTTCTTTTGGTTAAAAAAGAACCCATTACCCACTTTTTTCTAGTTTTTTCTGGTTCAACTAGTCCCCTTAATAGGTTGAATTGTTTATTTGTTTCAGTAATGGCTTCCTGTTTAGCTGCTTTTTTATTGTATTCCGGAAAAGTTTTTGTTAATAGTTCTTGAATAACTGTACTTTGATGCATTCTATCACCTCCTATTCTAATCGACTAAGAAATCATCAGGCTATTATCTAACGATATTGCTATACATTCTGTAAAATTAATTCGCCTCTACATTTTTTGCAAACAAATTTTGTGGTATCGAAACGGCGTTGTCTACGAATAATGAGTTGACAGTTCTTGCATTGATAAAGCCACAATTTTTTTTCATTGCTCGTCGTTTTTACTGATTGAACAAATCGACTTCCACCTGTTTGTTTCAGTAATACCTTAAAATCATTGTCTTTATGCTGGTAGCCTTTTCCAGTAAGATGCAAATGATAATGACATAGTTCATGTTTGATAACCTTTACGAATTCTAGCATACCAAATGTTTCTAAAATTTTCAGATTAAAGTCTAAATTATGTGATTTCAAATGATACCGTCCACCTGTTGTGCGTAAACGACTATTAAAGGTAGCAGCGTGTTCGAATGGTCGGTTAAAATAATCTATGGATAATTCTTCCACTAATTTTTGTAAATCAACTTGGTCCAAACTCATTTCTCCATTCCTCTTTTGTAGGACGACTATTTCCTTAAACTAGATGTATTTGCTGCCTTTTCTTACACTTAGTTTTAAAAGATTTTCTTTACTATCTGCTAAAACTAGCAGATTTTTCATCGTATCTAAATAATCTATAGTGATATATTGGGCTTCTCTATAGAGTTTTTCTCAGCATTCACTAATAAATTGCCAGTCAATTATCCTTGTTTTTTAGCCTTTTTAAATTAAGGGTGACTGACTTTTTTTCTTACAGTTACTTGGATACTTTAAAAATAAAAACTGATTTCTCATGTATGCAGACATTTTTTTGCTTTTTCACTGTCTATATTTTTTTGTAAATCTTGAAATAAATGACATAAGTTCATAAAATCTCCTCACTGTTAAAAGTACTCTAGTAAGTAATACTAAACAAAAAAACAAGAAAAGTCATCTCCTGACTTCTTCTCTTGTTTTTTTCTATTTTAGACTACTCTTTCTTTTTAGGGGCCAACATCGTTAACGAAATTCGGCCTTTATTCACATTGATATCTTCTACCCAAACGGTCACAACATCGCCAACAGCTACTACATTTGTTGGATGTTGAACGTAACCTTTACTTAATTTCGAAATATGCACTAGCCCATCTTGTTTTACTCCGATGTCTACAAATGCACCAAAATCAACTACATTGCGAACCGTTCCTTCCAATTCCATTCCTTCTTGCAAATCTTCCATACTTAATACATCTGTTCTCAGTAAAGGCGCTGACATTTCATCACGTAAGTCACGACCTGGTGTAAATAAAGCTTCTAACATATCCTTTACAGTTTCTTTTCCTAATGCTGTTGCTTCGACTAACTTAGCCAGATCTAGTAATTCTAAAGATTTTTTAGCTTTCATACTGCCTACATCTTCTAAAGTTATTCCCGCTAAATCAAGAATTTCTTTTGCTTGTTTGTACGTCTCTGGGTGAATCCCCGTATTATCTAATACATTTTTGCCGTCTACGATTCTCATAAAACCAACAGATTGTTCATATGCTTTGGGTCCTAAACGTGGAACTTTTTTCAACTGAGCACGACTTTCAAAGCGCCCATTCTCTTCGCGGTAAGTGATGACGTTAGTTGCTGTCGTTTTATTCAATCCTGCAACGTGTTTCAATAATTGCGCACTGGCAGTATTGACATTAACACCTACCTGGTTAACCGCTGTTTCTACAACAAAATCTAAGCGTTCTTCTAAATGCTTTTGTGAAACGTCGTGCTGATATTGACCAACACCAACTGACTTTGGATCTATTTTAACTAATTCAGCTAATGGATCTTGCAAGCGACGCGCGATACTAACAGCACTTCTTTGTTCTACTTGTAAATCAGGAAACTCTTCCCGAGCAATCGGACTAGCTGAATAAACAGACGCTCCCGCCTCATTAACAATCACATAAAAGACCTGGCGTTCTATATTTTTTAGATTATCAGATACAAACGTTTCTGATTCTCGACTGGCTGTCCCGTTTCCGATAGCAACCATTTCTACTTCGTACTTTTCAATTAACTGTTTAAATTTAACTGCAGCATTCGCACGTGCTTCATTGCCAGCTGGTTTGTGTGGGTAAATAACATCAATATCCATTACTTTACCTGTTGGATCGATAACAGCTAATTTACACCCTGTCCGATAAGCTGGATCAAGGCCTAAAACAACTTTTCCTTTTAATGGTGGTTGCAGTAATAAGTTGCGTAAATTTTCACCAAAAATATTAATGGCTTGCTCATCTGCTTTTACCGTTAATTCAGAGCGGATTTCCCGTTCAATCGAGGGACCAATGAAACGCTTGTAACTATCTTCAAGTGCTTCTTTGATATAAGTCGTTGTTGTTGAATTCTCTTTTTTTATCAACTCTTTCACTAGATAATTAAAGACACTAGCTTCATTTACGACCAATGCTGTTTTTAAGATGTCTTCTTTTTCTCCACGATTAATCGCTAATATACGGTGAGAAACTAATTTGTTTACTGGTTCTTTGTAATCATAATACATTTCAAAGACACCTTTTTCATCTTTTTCTTGTTTTTTTACACCAGTCGTTAAAATTCCATTTTTAAGCGTATATTCTCTTATCCAAGTACGATAGCGTGGTTCATCGCTTATTCTTTCGGCAATAATTTCATGCGCTCCTGCTAAAGCAGATTCAGCTGAATCCACATTTTTTTCATCATCAATGTACTTGCCTGCTTCTTCTAGTACAGCTGCAGATGGAAAAGTAAGCATCCAATCAGCTAATGATTCTAAACCGCTCTCTTTAGCTATTGTCGCTTTTGTTCTTCGCTTCTGCTTGAAAGGACGGTACAAGTCTTCCACTAGTTGCATTTTCTCAGCTATCTCAATACTTTTTTTCAAATCAGGTGTTAACTTTCCTTGTTCTTCAATCGTGCGAATGACATCTTTTTTACGCTTTTCTAGCGTTTGTAGGTAGTTGTAGCGTTCCTCTATTTCACGAATCTGAACTTCATCCAAAGTTCCTGTCATTTCTTTACGGTAACGAGCTATAAAAGGCACTGTATTGCCTTCTGATAATAAATTTAAAACAGTTGTCAATTGTTTAGTAGAGTAACTTTTTAATTCCTTTTTCAATAAATCTAATACTAAAACTTCTGTTGTATCTGTCATTCATTTCTTCCTTTCTTATTTCCATTCATCGTTCTTATTTTAGCATAATCTTCTACTTTTAACCAAAGTTGTCAGAATTCTTTTTTTAAATTTAAAAAATGAAAAAGCAACTATAAAAATAGTCGCTTTTATTTGTTCATTAGTTCTTAGTGTTTTCAGGTAACTGAAAGGTTATCATCGCGTTTAATAATTCTGATTTTACGCTTTTGGTCGGCCAATGTTTTTTGCCACCTAGACAAGCACAAATAAATTGTACTTGGTTTACGAAAACTGTTTTTCGAAAGTGCACATGCCCCATAATGCTATATGCAATATTAGGGTACTTTTCGTACAGCTTCTCATACGTTGAACTGCCTAAAAAAGCATTAAAATAATCATAAATTTTATGTGGCAAAGTCACAACGAATTTAGGATGAGTCACTACATGAGTCATCAAAATAACTTTCCGATCTCCTATTTTAGCTAAATCTTCTTCTATTTTTTCCAACATCCATTGAGTAACCGCTTGATCAGACTCTCCCCAGTCGCAAAACTTCTTATCTTGCCAAGTTCCTGCACGTAAAGACATTTCTTGAAATTCAGCCGTACTGTATTGATCTGTATCTGCAAACCCATAATCATACCAGCCCGAGTTACCGACTACTGCCCATTCATCATTAATAATATAAGGTCTTTCTAAAATGCTTTCCGGTTGTTCTTTAAAAAATTGATAGATTTTTTTCGTGTCTTTTTCACCATTTATTCTAGACCAATAATCATGGTTTCCTGGTACAAATAATAGTTTAATTTTACTTAAGGCCGTTAGTTCGTCAAGAAAAGCTTGCGATTCATGGTAATCACTGCTGATATCTCCAGCAATTAAAAAAAGATCGATTTTTTGTTTTTCTATCTGTTTGTTTACTAAACTTGCATAGGTTTCATTTTCTGGTAAGTGTTTACCATTCGTATCAATATGCAAATCTGATAATACACCTATTTTCATTGTAACCCTCGTTTCTTACTAGTAGTCTATCTACCCTAACTTTTTATCCAAGATAAAGCAAGAGAGAGTGTGGAACAACCGCCCATTCTCTCTCTTTTTTATAGCCAACTAAACTTTAACTCTAGCTCCTTAGTAAAATTCAACTTATCCTCGAGGCTTTTGGCCTCTTGCGGTATTTTTCATTTTCCTCTCAGAGCTGAACAGAGTGCTTCGCATCTTATTTAATTAGTTGTTTTGATTTTAGGAAGTCTTGTGCTACTTTCTGTGGAGTTTGACTGTTTACGTTAACTTCATAGTTCATTTTACGCATTTCATCGTCCGTTACTTGTCCGCTCAGTGTGTTTAATACACCTTCTAATTCAGGGTGTTTGTCTAATGTTTTCTCTAGCATTAAAGGTGCGCCTTGGTAAGGTGGGAATAACCCTTTATCGTCTTTTAAAACAACTAATTCGTATTCTTCTAATTCACTATCTGTTGAATAAGCATCTAACAAATTAATGTCACCCGTCTCGATAGCTTGATAGCGAAGTTTAGGTTCCATTGTTTTTAGATTATCAAATGTGACACCATATAAATCTTGAATGCCCAGATAACCGTCTTGGCGGTCAGCAAATTCAAGCGTGAAGCCAACTTTAACTTTATCTGAAACACCTTGTAAATCAGACATTTTTTCTAAATTGTACTGTTCGGCTATCTCAGAAGTTACAGCTAATGTATACGTATTATTAAAGGCCATTGGTTCAAGCAATGCCATGTCATATTGTTCTGCTAAACCATCACGAGCTTGTTCGTATACTTCTTTTTCACTCGTAGAAACAGCTTGTTCATTCAAGAAAGTAGCCAATACTGTTCCTGTAAATTCTGGATAAATATCAATATCACCTGATTCTAAAGCGTTAAAGACAAAAGTTGTTTTGCCCATATTTGGCTTCAATTCTACCGTCAAATCGGTTTGATCTTCAATCAGTTCTTTATACATATTCATAATAATTTCAGGTTCTGAACCTAATTTACCAGCAATCGTTATTTGTTTATCTTGTCCTGTAAACAACGGAACAAGCAGAATTCCTGCTACCACTACTGTTACAGTACCCAGTACGATAACCGTCTTTTTAAACGATGTTTTCTCAAAATAACTAAGGAGATAATCGAAACCAACTGCTAATAAAGCTGCGGGAACTGCACCTAATAGGATTAGATAATTATTTCCCCGGTCAATACCTAATAAAATCAAACTTCCGAGTCCTCCAGCTCCAATTAAAGCTGCAATCGTTGCTGTACCAATAATCAATACCATCGCATTTCGAATTCCTGCCATTATAACAGGCATAGCAATAGGCATTTCTACTTTTATTAATTTTCTAAAGCGATCCATTCCCATTGCATCTGCTGCTTCTACTAAGGAAGGGTCAACTTCCGTTAATCCAGTATAGGTATTTCTTAATATTGGCAGTAAAGCGTAGATAACTAACGCAATAACAGCAGGTAATTTTCCAATTCCGACTAACGGAATCATTAAACCTAATAATGCCAATGAAGGAATGGTTTGAAAAATAGCTGTTATTTGAATAATTGGATTAGCTATTTTTTTGTGATGCGTTAAAAATATAGCTAACGGAATAGCTAGAGCAACTGCAATTAATAAAGAAATAAATGAGAGCTGGATGTGCTCAATTAAAGCCGTCCATAATAGTCCTTTGCGATCTTGAAACGTATTTATTAGTTCATTCATCCGACTTCACCTCTATTTTCAATAGTTGCTGCTAGATAGGACATCAATTGCTGATTTGAAATTTTCCCAATCAATTGACTATTTTCATCCTTGATAAATACTGTATTTACTTTTGACATGCTAACAATTAGCTGATCTATGGTATCATTTGTCGATAAAATCGATTCACTTTTTTCTTGGCTGTCTACTGATGTTACGTAACCTTCTTCAACAAGATTTTGAATGGTTTGAGTTGAATTTACTTCAATATTTCCTGACTTCAAGAAATTTCTAACAAATTCATTTTTAGGATGGTTCACTATTTCTTCTGGCGTTCCAAGTTGAACAATTTCGCCTTTATCAATTAAGGCAATGCGATTTCCTAATGAAATGGCTTCTTGCATATCATGAGTAACAAAAACAATGGTTTTACCCCATTTTTTATGCATCTCTAAAACATCTTTTTGTAAATTATGGCGACTTATTGGATCCAATGCTCCAAATGGTTCATCCATTAAGATAATATCAGGATCAGCAGCAAAAGCCCTTAAAACACCAATTCGTTGCTGTTCTCCACCGGAGAGTTCTGATGTTTTTCTGTTACGGTAACTTTTTGCATCTAATCCGACACTTTCCAGTAATTCTGTGACTCGATCGTACATCCTATCTTTAGACCATTTTTTCATTTCTGGAACAGTTGTAATATTTTCTTCCACAGTCATATTGGGGAATAAGGCAATTTGTTGCAGCACATAACCCATATTCCAACGCAATTCTTGGATGTTGTATTCACTAATTGGCTTATCTCTCACGTAAATATAGCCAGAGTTTAACGAGATTAGTCGATTAATCATCTTTAAAAGTGTTGTTTTCCCACATCCACTAGGACCGATTAGCACAAAAAACTCACCATCTTTAATGTCTAGGTTTAAATTACTAATAACAGGAGTTCCCGGTATATATTCCTTTGACACATCTTTAAATTTTATCATCTTCATTCTCCTAATTCTTTATTTTATCTCTCAATCACCTTTCAGCATCCCAAATCTATCCGTTATTCACAAGCTTGTAGTGCTTAAGCATCGTTATTTTATCAAAAACAACACCCAGTAAAGAACCACCATAAACAGCTCCACCATCGATACCAATTTTATTGTCTTGTATCCATAAGTCCGACGTTTGATTATCCCCGTATAAAGAAGGTGTAATCGTGTGGCCAAAAACAATAGTTTTTCCTGTTTTATTTTTTATTGAGTGAAATGGCTCCCTAATCCAAACAAAATCTCTTGGTGATGTTTGTTTCCAATTTTTTTTAGTTAAATCAACGCCAGCATGTACAAAAATAAAATTTCCCCATTCATAATACAACGGCAAGCCAGTTAACCTTTGTTTTAACGTTGGATAACGACCAACGATTAGCATGGCCATTTCCGTTGGAGAATATTCATCTTCTACTCCTTCATGAAGGAGGGTTTCAAGAGTTTTAAGTCCGCCATTCATAATATATAAATCGATATTCTTTTCTGGTTGCTCTAGAAAATTTAAGAGCATTTCCTCATGGTTTCCTTTTATCCAAATGGCCCCTTTTTCATTTACTAATTCATCAGCTAAAATAAAACAGGCTTTTGGATTTTCTCCTCTATCCCCAAGGTCTCCTATTAGCAGCAATTGTTGCGTAGCTTCATTCCAATGAGTCAACATTTCTTTAAATAACGTAATTTGACCATGGATATCTCCTATTGCAAATAATTCTGTCTTCATATAAGACCTCCTTTATTTCACTAGTGATTCTCCTACCACAATAATAGAAGCTTTACTTAAATGTTTCTTTAACTATACACATTTTCTTTTAAAAAATTGAATGATATGCTCATAGTATTTTTGTTTTTATTTATTAAGTCTTAAGAAAACTCAGTAAAAAAGACTTACTTTGAAAGTAAACTTAGTCAGTGATAATCTGATACAATAATTTTATTTCGATTACGAAAACGATAAAATTTACCTAAAAGCGAGAAGTCATTGGGCAAAGATCTATTTCGAAAGTGGATATTACATTAGATTCTTTAGTTGAAGAAGAGAATTCCACAACTCTCTAATAAAGTGCTTGAAAAAAGCGCTAAATTTAAGTGACCGTTACTACGATTAATCTTTCTCCCAAATCAACCGCTTTCAATCAATACCAAAAAATGTTCAGTCAGTTTTTGATATTGATGTATAAAGGTTCTCTTTGATACGTTAAAAACCAGCTGTAAGTATTATACTCATCATCTCATTTTTTTATAACGCTCTCAAATAAAACCACTTACTAATACGAGAAATAATATGACGTGCATTTTTTTATGGCTGACCCTTAAATGACATAAATTGCTAATTCGTCAAAATTATTGATTCTATAAGTAGTTTTTCCAGTTGGATAGAAAAAATGATTTTTGGATACGAGTCTCACGAACTATAGAAAGACTTTTATTATTTTAAAAGTCTCTTTGGCACAATTCGATTTCTATTAATTTTACTATCCTCTTTTATTCAGTTAATAAAAAAAATCATCCCTCTCGTATAAGAAGGATGATTTTTTACATTAGATATCTGATTTGATGATTGCTTCATCATCATTAAACATTGATTCATCAAAGCGATTTACACGTTTTGATGAAATGATACCAGCTAAGATACTATCATTAACATTCAATAATGTCCGAGCCATATCAATTACAGGTTCAACAGAAATAACTAATCCAACAATTGCTACTGGTAAGTCTAATGCACCTAAAACGATTAAAGCTGCAAAAGTTGCTCCACCACCAACACCAGCAACACCGAATGAGCTGATTGTTACAACTGCCACAATAGTCAAAATATAAGCTGGACTAAAGACATCAATTCCAACTGTAGGAGCTACAATAGCCGCTAACATTGCAGGGTAAACACCTGCACAACCATTTTGCCCAATAGAAATACCAAACGTACCTGCGAAATTAGCTGAAGCAGCATCTACTCCTAGAGCTTTCGTTTGTGTTTCTATATTTAGTGGCAATGTTCCTGCACTTGAACGAGAAGTAAATGCAAAACTTAAAACCGTCCAAGTTTTCTTTAGGTACTGAACAGGATTAACTTTGTAGCCCAGTAAGATAAACATATGAATTAAGAACATAGTAATGATTGCAACATAAGAGGCTAGGACAAATTTACCTAGATTCACTAGTGCATTGAAATCACTTGTTGCTAAAGCTTTTGTCATTAAAGCAAAGACTCCATAAGGTGTCAGTCTTAAAACTAATGTCACAATCCGCATCACGATAGCATATAAACTCTTAATTATTCTCTCAAAAAAAGCTCCGTCTTCTGGATTCTTTCGAATGACACCTAAATACGCTACTCCTACAAAAGCTGAAAAAATAACGACTGCGATTGTACTTGTTGAACGAGAATTAGATAAGTCTGCAAAAACATTCGATGGAATAAAATTTACTATTTGTTCTGGTAATGATAAGTCAGCAACCATTTCTTTTCGTTCATCTAGCGCTGCAATCTGAGTAGTTTCAGCAGCTCCTTGAACAAATTCTGCACCATCTAAATTGAAAAGCATCACACTTCCAATTCCAACTAATGCAGCAATAGCTGTTGTTGCTAGTAGGGTCGTTAAGACCGTTACACTAATTTTACCTAAATCTTTTGTTCCTTCAACTTTAGTAAATGCTCCGACAATCGAAACAAAAATTAAAGGCATAATTAACATTTGTAATAGACGCACATATCCTGTTCCAACAACATTAATCCATTGGATAGCCCCTGTTGTTACTTCCCCAGATGCTCCAAAAATTAATTGTAAGATTGCACCGTAAGCGATACCTGAACCTAACGCGATAAAAACGCGTGTTGAAAATTTGATGTGTTTTTTTTGTAAGCGCCAAAAAGCATAAATAATCGCTACAAATAAAAGTAATGCGATAACGATATAAAGATTTGTCATGATGATCCTCCCTTTGTTTTGCTTCCCATGACTTGGAAAGCCTGTGTATCATAAGATTAAAGGTCCTAGACAATCGTTTTTCCCGAACGAACGCCCTAAATATGAGGAATAATGATTCAAATTTAGTGATTCCTCATTTTACTTTATTTAAGTAAGAAGTTCAACAATTAAGCTCGGACTTTTTGAGTAAAATAAAAAAAGTTTTATTGAGTCTACTTAACCTCAATAAAACTTTTCTCACTATCTAATTGATTTTCGCTTATCTTCTTTTGTCAAACGTACGAATACCGAATTTAACTAATTCTACGATTGGAATAATAGAAAATGAAGCACTTAAAACAATTATCCATTGGATTGTATCTAAATGAGTCACTTTAAACGCATCATTCAAGCCAGGTACCAAAACAACAACTGCTAATAATGCTCCTGAAACTAATATAGATAGATTAAACATTTTATTCTTAAAGAATCCAACCGTAAAGAGGGACTTCTTGACCGATTTCACGTTGAAAGCATGGAACAATTGCAACATTCCTAGTGTGATAAAAGCCATCGTCAAAGCATCATTATGAATCAATTCAGCATTTCCGGCGTGTATTGGATAATTCGTTGCCCACCAATACACAAATAGTGTAATGCCGCCTTCAAGAATTCCTTGATAAATAATACTGCCTAGGACACCATTAGAAAAGAATGTTGCTTCTTTTCCACGAGGTTTTTGTTCCATACTATCTGCTTCCGCAGGTTCTAGTCCTAAAGCGATAGCCGGAAATGTATCTGTTACCAGGTTAATCCATAAAATATGCACAGGTGCTAAAATACTCCATCCGAGAAGAGTGGCAATAAATAACGTCAATACTTCACCTAAGTTTGCAGATAATAAAAACTGAATAGACTTTTGAATGTTTGAGAAAACTTTTCGGCCTTCTTCTACTGCAACAACAATCGTTGAAAAGTTATCATCAGCTAAAACCATATCGCTGGCGCCTTTTGATACTTCGGTACCAGTAATTCCCATACCAATCCCAATATCTGCTGTTTTCAAAGCTGGTGCATCATTTACACCATCACCTGTCATTGCGACAATTTTACCTGCTTTTTGCCATGCTTTAACAATTCGAACCTTGTGTTGAGGAGAAACACGAGCATAAACAGAATAATCTTTTACTTTGGTTGAAAAGTCTTCATCACTAATTTGATCTAATTCAGCACCAGTAATGACTCCCCCAACTTGTGTTGCCTCTAAAATGCCTAATCGTTTAGCAATCGCTTCGGCTGTATCACGGTGATCGCCTGTAATCATAATCGAACGAATTCCTGCTCTTCGTGCAACAGATACAGCATCCTTTGCCTCTGCTCTTTCAGGATCAATCATTCCTATTAAACCCGAAAAAACTAACTCTTGTTCTATATTTTCTGAACTTATATCAGTAGGCACACTCTCTACTTGCCTATACGCAGTAGCTAAAACGCGTAATGCTTGGGTAGCTAACTTATGATTAATCTCTAAAATTGTTTGTTTACCCGCTTCATCTAATGCTTCAACTTTACCGTTTTCAATAACGTGTGTGCATCTCTTTAACAATTCATCAGGTGCACCTTTGACGGCTATTAAAAACTTTTTGTCTGCTTGTTTTTGAACCGTAGACATTAGCTTTCGTTCTGAATCAAATGGAATTTCAGCTACTCGAGGTTCTTTTTCTAAAACTTCAGAAACAGCAATGTCTTTATCCAGAGCAAACTGAATCAAAGCTGTTTCGGTCGGATCACCAATTAATGTTCCGTCTCCTGATATCTGAGTATCATTTGCATGCATCATTGAATACAAGATTGGCGAATCCGATTCTAATGGGTCAGCACTATCTTGTAATTGTCCATTAACGTAAAGTTTTTCAACTGTCATTTGATTCATTGTGAGTGTTCCAGTTTTATCGGAACAAATAATATCTGTACTTCCTAATGTCTCAACAGCTGGTAATCTACGAACAAGTGCTTTTCTTTTAGCCATTTTTTGTGTTCCTAATGCTAAAATAATTGTCACGATAGCTGGCAAGCCTTCGGGAATAGCTGCTACAGCTAAAGAAATAGATGTTAACAGCATATCAAGCCAACCACGACCGTTTAACAAACCAACTACAAATATGATAATAGCAATAGCTAGAATGGCTACGGTTAAGTATTTACCTAAACGATTCAAATTATTTTGAAGGGGTGTCACTGTTTCGTCTGTTGAAGCAAGCATTTTAGCGATTCCGCCTACTTCTGTATTCATTCCTGTTCCTACAACGACACCTTCACCACGACCGTATGTAACATTGCTATTCATATAAGCCATATTTGTCCGGTCTCCAACGCCTGCTTTTTCGTCTTCAAGAACCGTTAACTCTTTATTCACTGGAACTGATTCGCCAGTTAAACCAGACTCTTCAATTTGCAAAGAGGCCACTTCTATCAAACGTAAATCTGCCGGTACAATATTGCCTGCTTCTAATAAAACAACATCGCCAACAACGAGTTGATCACTTTTCAATGAGACAACTGCGCCATCACGTTTCACACGTGCTTCTGGTGAGGACATTTCCCTTAGAGCATTAATGGCTTCCTCAGCTTTCGCTTCTTGGAAAACACCTAACACAGCATTTAAAACAACAACGACCAGAATAATAATAGAGTCCGTTATGTCTCCAAAAATACCTGAGATAACCGCTGCAGCTAATAAAACGATAATCATAAAATCTTTAAACTGTTCAAAAAACTTAACGAGTAAACTTTTAGTTTTCCCCTCATCTAACTGGTTGGGGCCATATTCTGCCATTCTCTTTTCTGCTTCCTCTGAGGTCAATCCTTTTTCAGAGGATTGAACTTGATCGAAAACAGCTTTTTTTTCTAGTGTAAAGAACGTTTTATTTTGTTGATTATTCTTATCCACAATCTCATCTCCATTTCTTAAGTAACTCATTCTTTTATTTCTTATTAAATTGATTATATCTTTCTATAATTAGCAAAGCAAAGATTTAAACAAAAGTGATGAACTATTTTAAAAGAGTAGTTCGTTATCAGCAATTATCTTCTTCTTTTTCTGGCTGGTACCGATAGATAAGCAAATCTATCTTTCCGTTCTTCATTAAGTGAATTCCTTCAGCTTTTAACATTTCTTTTTGAGTGAATCTTCCTTCTTCATCTGTTAATCCAATCTCACCTTTAGCATTTATAACTCGATGCCAAGGAAGATTCTCTTTTTTACTCATTGAATGTAAGAGTCGAACAACTTGTCTTGCTCCTCTTTTATTGCCAGCTATTTCAGCAATCTGTCCATACGTCATTACTTTTCCACTTGGAATATTTTTCATCACTACTATCGCTTTTTCAGTAAATGGTTTCATTTTTCCACTCCTTTCTTTTAGTGTAACAGGTTCCAACAAAAAAATAGTCTCTTATCCTCCATAATGAAAGATAAGAGACTACTATTAACTCCTCGTTAAATAAATGCTAGGACTATAAAGTTTAAGATAAATAGGCCTGTCGAAATCCATAAAACTGGATGAATTTCATTGGCTTTCTTCTTAACCACTTTAACAATGACATAAAAGATAAAACCAGCAGCAATCCCGTAAGAAATACTATACGCTAGTCCCATAAAAACGGAAGTGAAAAATGCAGGAATGGCTTCTTCTAAATCATTCCATTTTATTTCAAGTAGTGAAGACATCATCATAATACCTACAATAACCAATGACGCTGCCGTTGCTTGTGGAGGCACGATGGCAATCACTGATGAAAACAGACTAGATAACAAGAATAAAATAGCGACCACTACACTAGTTAAACCCGTTCGACCACCAGCTCCGATTCCAGCAGCACTCTCAACAAAGGTTGTTGTGTTTGATGTACCAAAAATAGCTCCGACTGATGTTGCAATTGCATCTGCAAACAATGCTTTATCCATTTTAGATTTGACTCCTGATCCACTCTCTAAAGCTAACTCGTCTTCTGTAGTAAAAATACCTGTTTTACGACCCGTTCCAATAAATGTTCCGATTGTATCAAAAATATCTGATAAACTAAAAGCAAAAATAGTCATCAAAACTAAGGGTAAACGAGAGGTATCCGAGAATAACGAAACCATCCCATTCGCACCAAACGCTGCACCAAATGTAATTTGTAATTCTGAAATGGCATTTCCCAGAGAGTTGTCTGGATTAGAAATAGCAGATAGATCAACGATACCCATTGGAATACCAATCAAAGTTGTAGCAATAATACCAATTAAAATAGCACCACGAACATTCGATACCACGAGAATTACTGTAATGATTAAGCCAATC